>JAKOZI010000012.1 GCA_029780075.1 Pseudomonadota bacterium | reverse complement strand
GCACGCACCGGGCAACGTCCCTGTAATCACGATCCGGTCGTAGCAGGAGAGCGTTCCGGCAAGCCGCTCGTGATAGCGATCGGTCAGCATCTGTGTCATGGTCGCCTCCGCTCATCCCGTTTTGGCTATGACAGAACCCTCATCCTGTTTGGTTCCGGCTTCGCCGGCTTAGGTTTCTTAGGTTCCCCATACCCCATATTGAAAAAAACACAGGGCCCGTGACGACCTTCCACCATGTACAAAATATTACAATGTCATCATCATTGAAAAAAAGGGGTCACGCGAGGGTAAACCTACCCCTTGCCTGATCATCAAGCCGCCGTCGTGATAGCGATCACTTCCGCCCCCGCCTTGAGCTTGTCCAGGTAATCCGCCCACTGGCGCATCATGGCCCGGCGTGCCTCAAGGAACTTGGTGCGGTTGTACGCGCCGCCCAGGGCATCAGGAACCCGATGTGAAAGCTGGTGCTCGATAACCTCGACCTTGATGTTCAACTCCTCGGCCAGGATCGTGCGGGCCATCGCCCGGAATCCGTGCCCGGTGATCTCGGTCTTGGTGTCGTACCCCATGCGCCGCAGCGCCGCGTTGACAGCGGCCTCGCTCATGGCCTTGTGGGGATCTCTGCCAGGGAAGACATAGCGCCCGCTCCCGGTCAGCGGGTGTAGGTCGCGCAGAATCGCTACCGCCTGCGGGGCCAGTGGCACTAGGTGTTCTTTCTTGTTCTTGGTGACGAGGTAGCGCCATTCCCCCCTATCCAGGTCGAAGCCGGTCCACTCCGCCTTGCGTAGCTCACCAGGTCGAGCGAACAGCAACGGCGCGAGCAGCAGCGCACTCTTGACCACGAACGTACCCCGGAAGCCATCGATAGCGCGCAGCAGTTCGGCCGCTTCCTTCGGGGTGACGACCGCCGCGAAGTGGGTTCCCTTGGCGGCAGGTATCGCGCCTCTCAGATCGGGGCAGGGGTCGCGCTCTACGCGCCCTGTGGCGATCGCGTAGCGGAAGGCCTGACTGATCTCGCTGCGCGTCCTGTGTGCCGTGTAGCGCGCGCCACGCTCATCGATGCGCCGCAAGACAGAGAGCACGTCAGGTGCGGTTATCTCGGTGATCGGCTTCGCCCCTATCCAGGGGAAAACATCGTTCGCCATCCTCGCCAGCGTCTTGACATGCTGCGCCGGTTCTACCGTGCTCTTGCGCTGCTCCAGCCACTCCCGGCAAATACTCTCGAAGCAGTTGCCCGTCAGCGCCGCGACAGCGGCCTTGTCGGCCTTCCTCTCTGCTCCGCAATGCCTTGGGCAATCAGCTTGCGCGCCGCCTCGCGCCTCTCGCGGGCATCCTTGAGGCTGGTGTCTGGATAGGTGCCGAATGAAAGCAGCTTCTCCTTGCCTTCGAAGCGATACCGGAAGCGCCACCACTTGCCACCGGCAGGGTTGATGAGGACAAACAGCCCCAGGCCATCGTACAGCTTGACCGGCTTGTCGACAGTTTTGGCGTTGCGTACTGCGGTATCCGTTATCGGCATGGTATCCTCCAGCGTCCGAGTTTGGTTCATCGCCTGACAGTTACCCTAGGCGCCTTTGGAGTTACCCCCAGAGTTACCCCACCGGGCCGGAGAGTTACCCCCAAAGTTACCCCTGTTCAAGCCCGGATGTTTTGGGACCAAGTTACCCCATAACGGACAAAAAGACAACAAAAAACCCGCACTTGGGCGGGTTGTCTGGACTTCTGCGGATTGTATCGGACTGCTGTTTGGTGCCCAGGAAGGGAATCGAACCCCCACACCTTGCGGCGGCAGGACCTAAACCTGCTGCGTCTACCAATTTCGCCACCTGGGCACGGTCCATCACCGAGACCTGCTGCCGCCGCGAATCGCGCGACGGAGCAGTATTCTAACCGCCCCGACCCTATACTGTCAGCCCTCAAAGCACTTGGGCTGCTCCGGACCCAGCAGACTTCGCCGCGATGCCTGTCGACCACTACGAAAACTTTCCTGTTGCCTCGCTCCTGCTGCCGAGACGCCTGCGCCGACCGATCGAGGCGATCTATCGTTTCGCGCGCGCTGCCGATGACATTGCCGACGAGGGTGATGCCACCGATGCGCAGCGCCTGCAGGGCCTGGCTGAATTCGCCGGGGCGCTCGACCGCATCGAACGTGGCGAGCATCCGGCCCAGGCGGACTTCGCGGAGCTGGCGGCGGTCATCCACGCGTGGCGCCTGCCGGTGGCGTTGTTCCGTGACCTGCTCGACGCCTTCGCGCAGGATGTCGTCACCCGGCGCTACGCGGACTACCCGCAGCTTCTGGATTACTGTCGTCGCTCGGCCAATCCGGTCGGCCGCCTGCTGCTGCATCTGGTGGGCCGCGCCGACGCCGAGAATCTGCGTCGCTCGGATTGCATCTGCAGCGCGTTGCAACTGGTGAATTTCTGGCAGGACATCGCCATCGACTGGCAGAAGGAACGGGTCTATCTTCCCCAGGCCGATCTCGAACGCTTCGGCATCGGCGAAGCGCAGATCGCGGCCGGCTGCTGGAGCGCCGAATGGGCGGCGCTACTGGCTTTCGAAACCGGGCGGACCCGCCGGTTGATGAATGAAGGTGCCCCGCTGGTCCATCAACTACCCGGCCGCATGGCCTGGGAAATCCGCCTGACGGTGCAGGGCGGCCTGCGCATTCTGGAGCGGATCGAGCGGGTTTGCGGCGATGTGTTCGCGCAGCGCCCGGTGCTGGGCGTGCGCGACTGGTTGCGCATCGGCGGACGCGCCCTGCGCATGTAAGTCGTGGGAGAATGGCGACCCTGTGGAAATCCCGAGATTGCGAATGACCCCCGACGAATACTGCCAACAGAAGGCGGCCCGCAGTGGCTCGAGCTTCTACTACAGCTTTCTCTTCCTGCCGCCACAGCAACGGCGCGCGATCACGGCACTGTACGCCTTTTGCCGCGAGGTTGACGATGTCGTCGACGAGTGCCAGGACCCGCAGGTCGCCGCCACCAAGCTGGCCTGGTGGCGTCAGGAGCTGGCGCGGCTGCCGGCGGGCAAGCCGCAGCATCCGGTGACGCAGGCGCTGCAGGCGGTCAGCACCGAGTTCCATCTGCCGGAGGAACAGTTGCAGGAGATCATCGACGGCATGGAGATGGATCTGCAGCAATCGCGCTACCTCGATTTCAAGGCGCTGTCGCTCTATTGTTACCGCGTGGCCAGCGTCGTCGGTCTGCTCGCCGCGGAGATCTTCGGCTACCAGGACCGCAAGACCCAGAAATACGCGCACGATCTGGGCGTCGCGTTCCAGCTCACCAACATCATCCGCGACGTCGGCGAAGACGCGCGCAGGGGTCGCATCTATCTGCCGATCGACGAGTTGCAGCGTTTTCAGGTGACCGCCGCCGACATTCTCAACGCCCGCCATTCGGACAACTTCCGGCGCCTGATGGACTTCCAGATCGAGCGCGCCGAGGGCTACTACGCGCAGGCGATCGGCGCGCTGCCGGCGATCGACCGCCGAGCGCAGCGCCCCGGGCTGGTGATGGCCGCGATCTATCGCACACTGCTCGACGAGATCAAGCGGGATGGCTGTCAGGTCCTCAGCCAGCGCACTTCGCTGACGCCGATCCGCAAGCTGTGGATCGCCTGGCGGACCTGGGTGCGGGGATGAAGGCCGCGATCGTCGGCGGCGGCTGGGCGGGGCTGTCCACGGCGGTCGAACTGGCAAAGGCCGGGGTCGGGGTCACCGTTTTCGAGGCCGCGAAGCAGCTCGGTGGGCGAGCGCGCAGCGTGGACCTGCACGGCCACCGGCTCGACAACGGGCAGCACCTCCTGGTCGGCGCTTATTGCGAGACGCTGCGCCTGATGCGCGAAGTCGGCGCCGATCCCGAGCGGCTCCTGAAGCGCCTGCCACTCGAACTGCGCTTCCCGGCCAGCCAGCCGCGTCCCTTCCGGATGCGGCTGCCGCGCCTGCCGGCACCGTGGCACCTGGCGGCGGGTTTGCTGAGCACGCGCGGCAGCAGTCTGGCCGAGAAAATCGGCGCCGTTCGTTTCATGCGTTTCCTGCAGGACGCGGACTACCGCCTCGTGGACGATTGCACGGTGTCGGCCTTGCTCGATGGCCATGGCCAGCGCGGCAGCCTGCGCCGGCGCCTCTGGGAGCCGCTGTGCCTGGCCGCACTGAATACCGCGCCGGCCATGGCTTCGGCGCAGATCTTCGTGAATACGCTGCGCGACAGCCTCGGCGGTGGCCGCGCCGCGACCGACCTACTGCTGCCGGCAGCGGACCTCGACCGCCTCTTTCCGGAAGCCGCGGCGCACTTCATCCGCGCGCGTGGCGGGGAAATTCGCCTGGCGACCCGTGTCGACGCGATTGACGACGGGTTCACGGTCTGTGGTGAGCCCTTTGACCACGCGGTCGTCGCCGTCGCCCCTCAGCATGCGCCGGCATTGCTCGCCGGGCACGCGCAGACGCGGGGCATCGCGCAGTTGCTCGCCGGCTACGCCTTCGAGCCGATCGCCACGCTCTATTGCGGCTATCCGCCGCACGTGTGTCTGCCTTTCCCGATGCTCGGGCTCGACGATCGCCCTGCCGGCCGGATCGGGCAATGGGTGTTCGACCGTGGCACACTCTGCGGTACGGCGGGAGTCATGGCCTTCGTGCTCAGCGGCCATGGCGCCTGGGAAACGCTCGACAATGCCGCGCTGGCCAACGCACTGCAGCGCGAACTCGCCGACACACTGCGCACCCGGCTGCCGCCGGCGCTCTGGTATCAGGTCATTCGCGAACGTCGCGCGACGTTTTCCTGCCGCCCCGATCTGCGCCGGCCAGCCACCGCGTCCGCGCGCAACGGTTTATGGCTGGCGGGTGACTACGTCTGCGCCGAGTATCCGGCAACGCTCGAAGCCGCGGTGCGCAGCGGCGTCGCCGCGGCACGCGGGCTCCTGCTCAGCGCACCTCCTCCAACTGCCCGGCGTGCATCCGCAGGCGACGGGAACAGCGCGCCGCGATCTCTTCATCATGGGTGACGAGGATCAGCGTCGTGCCGCGTTCGGCGTTGATCGCAAACATCAACTCGATGACCTGATGACCGGTCGCCGCGTCGAGATTGCCGGTCGGCTCGTCGGCCAGCACCAGCCGAGGCTGCAGAGCAAAGGCACGCGCCAGCGCGACCCGCTGCTGCTCGCCGCCCGAGAGGTGTTTCGGATAGTGCCGCAGGCGGTGTGCCAGCCCGACCCGTTGCAGCCAGTACTCGGCTTCGGCGCGCGCGTTGGCCGTGCCGGCCAGTTCCAGCGGCAACATCACGTTTTCGACCGCGTTCAGCGAGGGCAACAGTTGAAAGGTCTGGAAGACAAAACCCAGCAGGCGACCGCGCAAGACGGCGCGCGCGTCTTCGTCGAGCGCGCCCAGCGCTTCGCCGGCCAGTGCGACCGAGCCGCTGCTCGGCAGGTCGAGGCCGGCCAGCAGGCCGAGCAGGGTTGATTTCCCGGAACCCGAAGCGCCGACGATCGCCACCGTCTCGCCGGCCGCGACGGCGAACGAGATCTCGTGCAGAATGGTCAACGGCTCGCCGCCGTTATCCACCCGCTTGGCCAAATCCCGAACCTCAACGACCATCGAAGCGTCCCCGACCATGTTCAGATTCCCCTTTTACCGTCGGCTGCTGCTTGCCGGACTGATGTTGCTCGCGCCACTGGCGCAGGCCGCCCAGACCATCCTGATCTTCGGCGATTCGCTTTCCGCCGGCTACGGCATTCGCCAGGACGCCGCCTGGCCCGCCTTGCTGGCCAAACGCCTGCAGGAAAAGAGGCTGGATTATAACGTCGTCAATGCCAGCATCTCGGGAGAAACCAGCAGTGGTGGCCGTGCCCGCATCGACGCGGCGCTGGCCAGGCACTCGCCACAGGTGGTGGTGGTCGCCCTCGGTGCCAACGACGGCTTGCGGGGATTGCCGGTGGCGCAGTTGCGCGACAACCTGACGGCGATCGTCGCCAGCGCCCAGAAGAAGCGCGCCCGGGTATTGCTGGTCGGTCAGCGCATACCGCCGAACTATGGCGCCTATGCGCAGCAGTTCCACGCGGTCTTCGGCGAAGTGGCCAGGGCCCGCAAGACCGCGCTGGTCGATTTTCTGCTCGACGGCGTGGCGACGCAATCGGCCTTGTTTCAGGCGGACAACCTGCATCCGACCGCCGAGGCGCAAACGCTGCTGCTGGACAATGTCTGGCAGGGGCTCGCGCCACTGCTGAAATGAACTGCCCTGGACAAAGGACCGCCCGCACATGAACCACGATATCGTCAGCGTCGAGCGAATCAGCGACCTGTCCGCCTTCGACGAGCTCATCGACGTCCGCTCGCCGACGGAGTTTGCCGAGGACCACATCCCCGGCTCGGTCAACTGTCCGGTGCTCGACGACCGGCAGCGCATCGAGATCGGGACCCTGTACAAGCAGGTCTCCCCCTTCGAAGCCAGGAAGCTTGGCGCGGCCTACGTTTCCGAGAACATCGCCGGCCACCTGCGCACCCGCTTTCTCGATCGCCCGAAGCACTGGCGACCCCTGATCGTCTGCTGGCGTGGCGGCCAGCGCAGCGGCTCGCTGACGCATGTCCTGCGGCGCATCGGCTGGGATGCGCAGCAACTCGCAGGCGGCTACAAGACCTATCGCCGGCTGGTCATCGACAGCCTGTCCGAGCTCCCGCGCCATCTGCAGCTCAAGGTGATCTGCGGCGCCACCGGCAGCGGCAAGAGCCGCATCCTGCAAGCCATCGGGCGCCCCGGAGAGCAGATCATCGATCTCGAGGAACTGGCCTGTCACAAGGGCTCGGTGCTGGGTGTACTGCCGGATTGCCCGCAACCCTCGCAGAAAATGTTCGAGTCGCGACTGTTGAGCGTTCTGCAGGGGCTCGACCCGACCCGGCCGGTATATGTTGAAGCGGAAAGCCGCAAGATCGGTACGCTGCAACTGCCGACGGCGCTGATCGAGACGATGCGCGCCGGCAAGTGCGTGCATATCGAAGCGTCCCTGGCGGCGCGCGTCGACTTCCTGTTGCGCGACTACGACTATTTCCTGAACGCACCCGAGTGGCTCAAGGCACGCCTGCAGCCCCTGCGCAATCTGCAGAGTACCGAGACGATCGTGCGCTGGGGCACGTATGTCCACGACGGCTTGTGGCGCGAACTGGTCAGCGAGTTGCTGCAACTGCACTATGACCCGCTCTACAGCCGCTCGCAGCAGCAGAATTACGCCGGATTCAGCGCGCCGCTGACGCTGAGCAGCGACGATCTGACGCCGGCCGGAATCGAAGCCCTGGCGCGCCGGGTTTGCGCCGGCTAGTCAGCGCCAGGCTCCGGTCAAAAGAAATCGTCATCGCGGTGCGTCCTTCCTTTATCATCCTTCAGGTAGGCTGGAGTTGAGCACATGGCACAAGACAAACATCCTGTCGTCGTCAGCGAGAACGGGCTGGGACCTTATCAGCGGACGGTGCATGTCGGCAGGCATACCCTGCTTGCCGACGAACCGGTGTCCCTGGGCGGCAACGATGCCGGCCCGGAACCGTTCGATTTCCTGCTCGCCAGCCTCGGGGCCTGCACCTCGATCACGCTGCGCATGTACGCGGAACGCAAGCAACTGCCGCTGACCGGCATCCGCGTGGAACTGCTGCACGACCAGGTCGACAGCGAGAAGCAGGGCACAGTCGATCGCATCGTGCGCACGATCACCCTCGAAGGCGAGCTGACGGCCGCGCAGCGCGCCGGGCTGCTGGCGATCGCCAACAAATGTCCAATGTACCGCACCCTGCAATCCGACCTCAGGATCGACAGTTCACTGGCCGACCGCAGGGCGGCGGAAACCGCCGAGTAAGTCATGCCATCACTCCTGCGGCGCGGCAAATGTCACAACGCGGCGCGATTAGAGCCCGCTCTCTCAAGACTTGGCGAGCCATCTGTGGTAAATTGATGCAGTGCAACATCAACCCGTACGGCGCCTCTCCAACAAGAGGTGATACCCCCCATGTTAGAACATCACTACCTCACCACACTTTTTGAACCCAAGTCCGTCGCCGTCATCGGCGCGTCGGACCGGGAAAATTCGGTCGGCAACGTCCTCTTCAGGAACATCCTGGATTCGGGCTACAAGGGCCGCCTGTATCCGATCAACACCGCCCACGACACCATCCAGGGCGTGCAGGCCTACAAGTCGATTGAAGAGATCAGCGCGCGCGTCGAGTTGGCGGTCGTCGTCACCAGGCCGCAGACGGTCCCCAAGATCATCGAGCAGTGCGGTCGCAGCGGCGTAAAGAACGCCATCGTGATCACTTCCGGTTTTGCCGAAGCCGGCCACTCGGGCGCAGCGCTGGAGCGCAAGATGATGGAGATTGCGCGCAGCTACGGCGTTCGCCTGCTGGGCCCAAACTGCCTGGGCATCATCCGCCCCAATCTCGGACTCAACGCGACTTTCGCCCGCATCCACGCCAATGTCGGCAATCTGGCGCTGGTTTCGCAATCGGGAGCGATCTGCTCGGCCGTCCTCGACTGGGCGACCAGCAACCGCATCGGCTTTTCCAGCGTCATCTCGCTGGGTGGCACCGCCGATGTCGATTTCGGGGAAATCCTCGATTACCTGATTTACGACAACCTCACGCATTACATCCTGCTTTACGTCGAAGGCATTCGTGACGCCCGGCGCTTCATGAGCGCGCTGCGTTCGGCCGCGCGCATCAAGCCGATCGTCCTGTTGAAAGCCGGTCGCCACGCTGGCGGGCTGGCGGCAGTGCAAACGCACTCGGGAATGCCCGGGGGTTCCGATATCGTCTTCGACGCCGCCGTCCGCCGCGCCGGCGTCGTGCGCGTCAAGAACATCGGCCAGTTGTTCTATGCGGCGAAAGCCCTGGCCTCGAAATTCCGTCCGCAAGGCAAGCGCCTGGCGATCATCACCAATGGCGGTGGACCGGGGGCGATGGCCGCGGACCGCGCCGGAGACCTCGAGATCCCGCTCGCCGAATTGTCGGCAAGCACCATCCAGGCGCTCAATGCGGCGATGCCACCGACCTGGTCGCAACGCAACCCGGTCGACATCGAGGGGGACGCCACCCCGAAACGCTATCACGACGCCATTCTCGCCGTCGCCGCCGACAGCAACGTCGATGGCATTCTGGTGATGCTCTCGCCGCAGGCGATGACCCAACCGCTGGAAGTCGCCAAGGCGGTGATCGAAGTCGACCTGTTGACGGCCATGCCGATTCTCACCTGCTGGATGGGCGAGGAACAGGTCTACGAGGCACGCAAGCTGCTTGAGGATGCCGGCATTCCCTCCTTCCGGATGCCGGAAACAGCCATCGAACTGTACTACCACATCTCGACCTACTACTGGAACCAGAAGCTCCTGCTGCAGACCCCGGCACCGGTATCGAAGCATTCGCGTCCGGAGACCGAAGGCGCCAAGATGTTGATCGAGGCGGTCCTGCACGAGCGCCGCAAGCTGCTCTCCGAAATGGAGTCGAAGGCCATCCTGCGCGCGTTCCGGATTCCGGTGGCACAGACCATGGTTGCCCATACGCCGACCGAATCGCTGCTGCTTGCCGAACAGATCGGTTTCCCGATCGCCATGAAGATCGATTCGCCCGACATCGTCCACAAGAGCGAGGTCGGCGGTGTACGACTGAACATCACCAACGCTCCGGCGATTCGCAACGCTTATCACGACATCATCGAGACGGTCAAGAAGCGGCACCCGACGGCACGCATCAACGGCGTCTCGATCGAACCCTACCTGGCACGGCCGAACGGTCGCGAGTTGATGATCGGCGTCTCGCGAGATCCGGTGTTCGGCCCGATCATCACCTTCGGCGCCGGCGGCATCGAAGTGGAAGTCTTCAGCGATCGTGCTGTCGCCCTGCCGCCACTCAACCGCTTCCTGGCGCGCGATCTGATCCAGTCGACCCGTGCCTCGAAACTGCTCGGCGAGTTTCGCAACATGCCGCCGGTCAACCTCGAAGCGCTCGAAGACGTGCTGCTGCACGTCTCGCAGATGATCTGTGAACTGCCCTGGCTGCAGGAACTCGATCTGAACCCGCTGATCGTCGACGAGATCGGCGGCATCGCCGCCGACGCCCGGATCGTCATCGACTATGCCGCGCCGTCAGGCGACCGCTATGCGCACATGGCGATCCACCCCTACCCGGTGCATCTGATCCAGGATTGGGAACTCCCGGATGGCCGGACGGTGACCATCCGCCCGATCCGCCCGGAGGACGCCGAACGCGAGCAGCAATTCGTGATCCACATGTCCGACGAAAGCAAGTATTACCGGTTCATGGATACCATTCGCGAACTGACGCAGACCATGCTGGTGCGGTTCACCCAGATCGACTACGACCGTGAAATGGCGCTGGTCGCGACCCTCCCCGACGCAGAGGGCAAGGACGTGCAGATCGGTGTCGCCCGCTACGTCACCAATCCGGATGGCGAATCCGTCGAGTTCGCGCTGGCCGTTGCCGATGACTGGCAAAAACACGGCGTCGGTCGCAAGCTGATGAGTGCGCTGATCGATTGCGCGCGGACCAAGGGCTACCGCACCGTCGTCGGCGATGTGCTGTCGATGAATACCAAGATGTTCAATCTGATGACCAAGCTCGGCTTCACGATCCATCCGCACCCCGAAGATCCGGCCGTAAAACGGGTCATCAAGCCATTGAACAACTAGGGTAGCGACCCAGGGAGCGCGGCGCCCGCGGGCGCCCGCGTCTTCTCTCCCGTGGCCAGGGTCGCTACAGGCTCACTGCCGGCTTACTGCTGCTCGAAATTGACGTCGTAGGGATACGAGCGGTGCGGTTCGTTCGATTCCCTGCGACTTCTCTGTTCGTCCAGATCGACCTTCCGGTCCCACCAGATCGCCCGACCGCGGCGCTGATCCTCAAGCCATTCGGGGTGCCGAGCCATCATCTCGCGCATGAACTTGGTGTGCTCGGATTCGTACAACGCCATCTGGCCTACTCCCAAAGAATAAACAGGTCACAATAAACACGGTTTCGCCGAAAAGGCCGGCGCCTTGATTATACGCCTGCGGACTGGCGTCGGCCTTGCCGCGAAGCAGCATCCATCGTCGGATCCCTGCAATCTATTGCTGCGCCCAGCGCTCACGCCTTGTTGAAGCGCATGATGCCGTTGTCACAGACCACAAGGATCTTGTCGCCGGCAACAAAACGCCCTTCGAGAATGGCTTTGGCCAAGGGATCCTCGAGTTGCGACTGGATCGCGCGTTTCAGCGGGCGCGCACCAAACACCGCATCGAAGCCGGCCTTGGCCACCTCCGAGAGCGCGCTGTCGGCAACTTCCAGCTTCAACTCCAGTTGCGCCAGCCGTTTTTCGAGATAGCTGAGCTGAATCCTGGCGATCGACCGGATGTGCTGCTCGTCGAGCGCATGGAACACCACCACCTCGTCGATGCGGTTGATGAACTCGGGCCGGAAATAGCTCTTGACTTCGCCCATCACGGCCAGTTTGATGATCTGGTAATCGTCACCGGCCATCTGCTGGATCATCTGGCTACCGAGGTTCGAGGTCATCACGATGACCGTGTTCTTGAAGTCCACCGTCCGTCCGTGCCCGTCAGTCATGCGGCCGTCGTCGAGGACCTGCAGCAGAACGTTGAACACGTCCTGATGCGCCTTCTCGACTTCATCGAGCAGGATCACCGAATACGGCTTGCGGCGCACCGCTTCGGTCAGGTAGCCGCCCTCCTCGTAACCGACATAACCCGGTGGCGCGCCGATCAGACGTGAAACCGAGTGCTTCTCCATGAACTCGCTCATGTCGATGCGGATCAGGTGCTCCTCCGAATCAAACAGGAAGCCGGCCAGCGCCTTGCATAGCTCGGTCTTGCCGACCCCGGTTGGACCGAGGAAGAGGAACGAACCGTAAGGCCGGTTGGGGTCGGACAGACCGGCACGCGAGCGACGGATCGCATTCGCCACCAGGCGGACGGCCTCGTCCTGTCCGACGACACGCTGGTGCAGACGGTCCTCCATCAGCAGCAGTTTCTCGCGCTCGCCCTGCATCATTTTCGAGACCGGGATGCCGGTCGCCCGCGAAACGACTTCGGCAATCTCCTCGGTCCCGACCTCGGTGCGCAACAGCTTGTTCTGCCGCTCGCCACCGCCCGACTTCTCGGCCACCGTGAGTTGCGCCTCAAGCTGCGGCAGCTTGCCATGTTGAATTTCGGCAGCCTGCGCCCACTTGCTCTCGCGCTGCAGTTGCGCCAGCTCAAGCCTGAGCTTGTCGACCTCTTCCTTGATGTGCGCACTGCCTTGCACCTGTGCCTTCTCGGCCTTCCAGACTTCATCGAGGTCGTTGTACTCGCGCTCCAGCTTGAGCAGTTCCTCCTCAATCAGATGCATGCGCTTCTTCGACCCTTCATCGCGCTCCTTGCGCACCGCCTCGCGCTCGATCTTGAGCTGGATCATGCGGCGGTCGAGCTTGTCCATCACCTCGGGCTTCGAGTCGATTTCCATCTTGATCCGCGCCGCGGCCTCGTCGATCAGGTCGATCGCCTTGTCCGGCAGGAAGCGGTCGGTGATGTAGCGATGCGACAACTCGGCGGCGGCGACGATCGCCGGGTCGGTGATGTCCACGCCGTGGTGCAACTCGTATCTCTCGCGCAGGCCGCGCAGAATGGCGATCGTCGATTCGACGCTCGGCTCATCGACCAACACTTTCTGGAAGCGGCGTTCGAGCGCGGCATCCTTCTCGACATACTTGCGGTACTCGTCGAGCGTCGTTGCGCCGACGCAGTGCAGTTCGCCGCGAGCCAATGCCGGTTTGAGCATGTTGCCGGCGTCGATGGCGCCCTCGGCCTTGCCGGCGCCGACCATGGTGTGCAGTTCGTCGATGAAGACGATGATCCGCCCCTCTTCCTGGGCAATCTCCTTCAGCACCGCCTTCAGGCGCTCCTCGAATTCGCCGCGGTACTTGGCACCGGCAAGCAGCGCGGCCATGTCCAGGCTCAGCACTTTCTTGCCCTTGAGCGGTTCGGGCACTTCGCCATTGACGATCCGCTGCGCCAAGCCTTCGACGATCGCCGTCTTGCCGACACCCGGTTCGCCGATCAGGACCGGATTGTTCTTGGTGCGCCGCTGCAGGATCTGGATCGACCGACGAATCTCGTCGTCACGACCGATCACCGGGTCGAGCTTGCCCAGACGGGCGCGCTCGGTCAGGTCGATGCAGTACTTGGCCAGGGACTGGCGCTGCCCTTCGGCCTCCTGGGTGTCGACACCCTGCCCGCCACGCACCGAGGCGACGGCCTGTTCCAGGGATTGCCTGACCAGACCGTGCTGCTTCGCCAGGCGCCCACATTCGCCCTTGTCGTCACAAAGCGCGAGCAGAAACATCTCCGAGGCGATGAACTGGTCGCCTCGTTTCTGCGCTTCCTTGTCGGTCAGATTCAGCAGATTGGTCAGATCGCGACCCACCTGCACCTCGCCGCCGTGTCCCTCGACCTTGGGCAAACGACCGATGGCCTGATTGAGCGCGGCCTTGAGCGCCTGCACATTGACGCCGGCCCGCGCCAGCAGCGAAGAGCTCGAGCCGTCCTCCTGCTGCAACAGGGCCAGCAGCAGGTGCTGCGGCTCGATCATCTGATGGTCATGACCGACGGCAAGACTCTGCGCATCGGCCAGAGCCTGCTGAAACTTGGTAGTCAGTTTGTCCAGGCGCATGCTGCGACCCTCCGGAGAATGTTGTTCGTAGCTCTCATGATGGGGGCGGGGGACGACAATTCAATGGTTCGCTTGCAGAGGCCTGTTCGAACCCATGCTGTAGGACGCGCAGCCGCAGCAAACACCTGCGCCATGCTTTGGGGCCCTGTCGGCCGCCTCAACAACTATCGCTGTTGCCGGGCAGCGGTCGATCAAGGTCCTGATCAATCAATGAAACGGGGTCCTCCAGTGGCTCCAGGTGGGTCGTCACGTGCGCGTTTGGCAGACAATGGCGAATCTCCTCCTCGATACGCTCCGCCCAGTCGTGTCCTTGCTGCACCGTCCAGTACCCCGGCACCAGGACGTGCACGATCACGAAGGTACGACTGCCCGCCTGGCGGGTGCGTAGCGCGTGGAAGGCCAGACCCTGCTGGCGGTACACCGCCAGCAGGGTTTCGAGTTGCGCCAGCTTGTCCGCGGGCAAGGACGCATCCATCAAACCGGCAGCTGAACGACGCATCAGATGCCAGCCGGTCCAGAGGATGTTCACCGCAACGAGCAGGGCGATGGCTGGATCCAGCCACAGCCAGCCCGTCGCCCAGACCAGAGCAACGCCGACAATGACTCCCGCGGAGGTCCACACGTCGGTCATCAGGTGCTGCGCGTCGGCTTCCAGGGTAATCGAATCGTGCTCGCGGCCAACCTTCATCAAGGTCCGGGCGGTGGCGAAATTGATGATCGAAGCGGCCATTGAAACCAGCAACCCCACTTCCACTGCTTCGAGCGGCTGCGGATCGAGCATGCGCACAATGGATGCATAACCGATGCTGAGCGCCGCCAACAGGATCAGGAAGCCCTCGAAGGCGCTGGAGAAATATTCGGCCTTGCCATAGCCGTAAGCATGTTCGGTGTCCGCGGGCAATGCCGCCAGCGTCAGCATCCCCAGCGCCATCAGCGCCCCTGCGAGGTTAACGAAGGACTCGATGGCGTCGGACAGCAGTCCGACCGAGCCGGTCAGCCACCACGCCACTCCCTTCAACACGATGGTGGCCAGGGCCGCCGCGATGGATAACCAGGCGTAGCGGGTCAGTGATGTGGCATGCATGGCAAGACGTTCCATTTCTCGATCAGGTAGAACGAGCCAACCGATTGCGCTGCATCTTCCACGAGCTTACGCTCGACCCGAAACACCGCCAATACAAGTGGATACCCTAAGCCGGCGAAGCCGGAACCAAACAGGATGAGGGTTCTGTCATAGCCAAAACGGGATGAGCGGAGGCGACCATGACACAGATGCTGACCGATCGCTATCACGAGCGGCTTGCCGGAACGCTCTCCTGCTACGACCGGATCGTGATTACAGGGACGTTGCCCGGTGCGTGCTACGCGGCGGGAATGACGAGTTTTCTC
>JAKOZI010000150.1 GCA_029780075.1 Pseudomonadota bacterium | reverse complement strand
AGATCGCCGGGACTGGCGAAGACGCCGGAGAATGTCCCCCCGAGCACGGGAGCGGTAAACGCCTGGTCGCCGGCGAGCGCCGCGTCGGCATCGAGCGTCGACAGATCGATCTTGTCCGTGCCATGCGCGAAGTCGGTGATGACGTCCCAGGTGGTGTTGGTGAGACCCATCTCGGACAAGGCGTTGAAGTCAAAGGTATCGCTACCGGCGCCGCCCGTGAGGAGGTCGCTGCCGTCGCCACCGGTGAGGAGGTCGCCGCCGGCGCCGCCGTCGAGCATGTTGTTGCCGGCGTTGCCGGTGAGGTTGTCGTTGGAGCCGCTGCCGATCAGATGCTCGATGCTGGTCAGCGTGTCGGAAGCGGATCCGCCGGTGGCCTGCGCTCCCGCGGTCGCCAGGTTGACGGTGACGCCGATACCGGCAAAGGCGTAGGAGACGGTATCGTTGCCGCCGGCGCCGTCGAGGACGTTGTTGCCGTCACCGGCATAAAGGATGTTGTCGAGACCATTGCCGGTGCCGTTGCTCGCGCCGGCGAGCATGATGCGCAGACGTTCGACGTTGGCGGTCAGCGTGTAGGCCGCGAGGTAGCTATAGACGACGTCGTTGCCGCCGCTGGCGAGGCTGCTGTTGCTTTCGCTGACCAGATCGCCGGCGTGGTCGACACAATAGGAATCGATGCCGTCGCCACCGAGCATCGTGTCGGCGCCAACCCCCCCGTTCAGGAAATCCGACCCGGCGCCACCGTCGAGCACATTGTTGCTGGCGTTGCCGATCAGGCTGTCGTTGAAGCCGCTGCCGGTGAGGTTCTCGAAATTGAGCAGGGTATCGGAGCCAGAACCGCCGGTTGCCTGTGCTCCCGCAGTCGCCAGGTTGAGGGCGACACCGGCCGTGGCAAAGGCATAGGAAACGGTATCGGTGCCGGCAGCGCCGTCGAGGATGTTATTGCCGGCACCGGCGTAGAGGGTGTTGTCGAGACCGTTGCCGGTACCGTTGCTCGCGCCGGCGAGCATCAGGCGCAGGCGTTCGACGTTGGCGGTCAGCGTGTAGGCTGCGAGGTAGCTGTAGACGACGTCGTTGCCGCCGCTGGCGAGGCTGCCGTTGCTTTCGCTGACCAGATCGCCGGCGTGGTCGACGCAATAGGCGTCGATGCCGTCGCCACCGAGCATCGTGTCGGCGCCAACCCCCCCGTTCAGGAAATCCGACCCGGCGCCGCTGTCGAGTACGTTGTTGGCGGCGTTGCCGGTAAGGTTGTCGTTGAAGCCGCTGCCAATCAGGTGCTCGATGCCGACCAGCGTGTCGGATCCCGAACCACCGGTGGCCTGGGAAGCCGAGGTAGCAAGACTGACGGTGACGCCGGAACTCGCAAAGGCATAGGAGACGGTGTCGTTGCCGGCGGCGCCGTCGAGAACATTGTTGCCGTCACCAGCGTAGAGGATGTTGTCGAGCGTGTTGCCGGTGCCGTTGCTCGCGCCAGTGAGCATCAGACGCAGGCGTTCGACGTTGGCGGTCAGCGTGTAGGCCGAGAGGTAGCTATAGACGATGTCGTTGCCGCCGCTGGCGAGGCTGCTGTTGCTTTCGCTGACCAGATCGCCGGCGTGGTCGACGCAATAGGCGTCGGTACCGTCGCCACCGAGCATCGTGTCGGCGCCAACACCCCCGTTCAGGAAATCCGACCCGGAGCCGCTATCGAGGACGTTGTTGGCGGCGTTGCCAACCAGACTGTCGTTGAAGCCGCTGCCGGTGAGATTCTCGATGCTGATCAGGGTGTCGGAGCCGGCACTGCCGGTGGCCTGCGCCCCAACGGAAGCGAGACTGACAGAGACGCCGGCACTGGCAAAGGCGTAGGAAACAGTGTCGGTGCCGGCAGCGCCATCGAGAACGTTGTCGCCAGCGTTGCCGGTGAGGTTGTCGTTGAAGCCGCTACCGATCAGGTTCTCGATGCTGACCAGGGTGTCGGAACCAGAACTGCCCGTGGCCTGTGCCCCGGCGGAAGCGAGACTGACCATGACGCCGGCACCCGCAAAGGCGTAGGAGACGGTATCGGTGCCCGTGCCTCCGTCGAAAATATTATTGCCGTCACCGGCGTAAAGCGTGTTGTCGAGCGCGTTGCCGGTGCCGTTGCTCGCGCCGGAGAGCATCAGGCGCAGGCGCTCGACGTTGGCGGTCAGGTTGTAGGCCGCGAGGTAACTATAAACGACATCGTTGCCGCCGGTCGCGAGGCTGCTGTTGCTTTCGCTGACGAGATCGCCGGCGTGGTCGACGCAATAGGCGTCGGTGCCGTCGCCGCCGAGCATCGTGTCGGCGCCAACGCCACCGTTCAGAAAGTCCGACCCGGCGCCACTGTCGAGCATGTTGCCAGCGGCGTTGCCGGTGAGGTTGTCGTTGAAGGCGCTGCCGGTGAGGTTCTCGAAATTGAGCAGGGTGTCGGAGCCGGAACCGCCCGTGGCCTGCGCCCCGGCGGTGGCGAGACTGACGGTGACCCCGGCGCCGGCGAAGGCGTAGGAGACCGTGTCGGTACCACCGGCGCCGTCGAGGACGTTGTTGCCGGCGCCGGCGTAGATCAGGTTGTCGAGACCGTTGCCGGTGCCATTGGCCGTGCCAGCAGCCAACAGACGAAGATTCTCGACGTTGGCGGTCAGGGTGTAGGTGGCAAGGAGGCTGTTGACCAGGTCATTGCCGCCGGTGGCAAGGGTCGCGTTGCTTTCGGTCACCAGATCACCGCTGTCGTCGATGATGTAAAGGTCGGAGCCATCACCGCCCAGGAGTGCATCGGCGCCCGCCCCCCCATCGAGGGTGTCGTTGCCCGTCCCGCCCGACAGGCTGTCGTTGCCACCAAGCCCCGACAAGCTGTCGTTCCCCGCCAGGCCTGACAGCGTGTCGGCGAAACCCCCGCCAATGATCACGTTGTCCTGGTCATCACCACTGAAAGTAATTGCCTGGAGCAGTGCCGAGAAATCGACGCCTTCAAAACCGATGGCGTTACCCCCACCACTGACCTGATCGGAAGCGCTGGCGAGATCGATAGTGACCAGACTGGTCAGCACCAGGACATCGTTACCGGCGCCGCCGTCGATACTGGTATCGGCGCTGTCGTAGACGATTCGATCATCGCCATTTCCGCCCGATACGGTGTCAATCCCGCTACCGCCATCGAGGGTGTCGTTGCCTTCTCCGCCATCGAGATTGTCGTTGTTGCCTTCGCCAAACAGTTGGTCATTGCCGTTCGCCCCGTAGAGGGTGTCATTGTCTCCGCCGCCATAAAGAGCGTCGTTGCCTTGATCACCAACCAGATAGTCGTTCCCATCGCCGCCGGTCAATTGGTTTGCGCTCCCAGTGACATCGAGAATGTAGTCGCCGACAAAATCCTGCGAGTCGCCCGCATAGAGGAAATCATTCCCGGGGCCACCGTCGAGTGAATCGTTGCCGGAACCACCGTAGAGTCGGTCGTCGCCCTGGTTGCCGCCGAGAAGATCCGCGCCACCCCCGCCCAGGAGAGTGTCGTTGCCGTTACCGCCCTCCAGAGAGTCATTTCCCTGATTGCCGCTGAGGTAGTCGTGGCCCTCGGCACCGCCCAGGCTGTCGTTCCCCCGGCCACCGAGCAGCAGGTCGGCACCACTGGTGGCGGGCAAGCCGGCGTTGGTATCGTTACCCGCTGTGCCCAGTTTGGCGAGCACCGTGCCGGCGGTAAAGCTGGCGGGGTTGAGGGGCACGTTGCCGTTGAACTCGAGCCGCAGGTCGTTGGAGTCGACGGCAAAGTCGCGGTTGCGATCCATGAACAGGATGGTCTTGTTCGTGCCAATGTCGTAAAAAGTCCAGAACTCCAGGAAGCGGGTATCGGTCGGGTCGCTGCCGGCCAGCGCCAGGCTCTGGCCAACGGTGGCGGTGAAACCGGCACTCGCCGTGCCGCGCCAGACCAGCGGAATGGCGTTGTCGGACATCCCGGCGTAGACCCCACTGCCGATCAGGTCTCCCTGAGCCGCATTGAAGTCGGTAATGCGGTCAGGGGCAGCCACGGGGCTGTTGTTGCCGCCACCATAACTCGTATTAATCAGATAGTCGAACTGAAAACGGTCCGCGCCGAGGCCACCGGTGAACACGGCACGGTCGCCGTAGGCAGCAAGGTAACCCGCGTCGTAGATCGGATTGAGCACATCGTCGCCATCGCCGCCGTTGAGGGTATCGGTATAGGTGCCGCGCGCACTGTCAACCGACATTCCGCCATACAGCGTATCGTTGCCGGCCCCGCCATTCAGACTGTCGGTGTGCGCGTCGCCGTGCAGCACATCGGCGCCGTCGCCGCCATTCAGCGTGTCGTTGCCATTGCCACCATGCAGGTCATCGGCATCGGCATCGCCATTGAGCTGGTCGTTGCCGGCGCCGCCATAAAGAACGTCGTTGCCCGCGCCGCCGTTGAGCACGTTCAGGGTCCCCGGCGCATCGCCGACACTGGCAGAGCCCGCGGAATCCCGACTGCCTTCCGCATAGAGGATGTCGCTATCATCGCCACCATTCAGCGTATCCGAACCCTCCCCACCGTAGAACTGGTCAATGCCGGCATCGCCGTTGAGTGAGTCGTCGCCGGTCCCGCCATACAGTGTGTCGCTGCCCAGACCGCCCGCCAGGGTGTCGTTGCCGCCGTCGCCGTTCAGCGTGTCGTTGCCATCGAGGCCGTTGAGACTGTCATTGCCGCCCAGGCCAAACGCGAGATCGCCATCGGCCGTGAGCGCCGGACTGGTATTGCTGTCGGCCCCGGAGGTCCCGACCTTGACGGTGAAGGTGCCGGCGGTAAAGCTGGCGGGATTGAGGGGCACGTTGCCGTTGAACTCGAGCCGCAGGTCGTCGGAGTCGACGGCAAAGTCGCGGTTGCGATCCATGAACAGGATGGTCTTGTTCGTGCCAATGTCGTAAAAAATCCAGAACTCCAGGAAGCGGGTGTCGGTGGGATCGCTGCCGGCCAGCGCCAGGCTCTGGCCGACGGTGGCGGTGAAGCCGGCACTCGCTGTGCCGCGCCAAACGACCGGGATACCGTACATGGTGATGCCGGTGTTGACACCACTGCCGATCAAGTCTCCCTGAGCTGCGTTGAAATCGGTGATGCGATCGGGGGCGGACACGGGGCTGTTGTTGCCGCCATAGACCAGATAGTCGAAGTCAAAACGGTCCGCGCCGAGACCACCGGTGAGCACGGCACGGTCGCCGTAGGAAATGTATTGGTAGTAGTCGCCGATCGGATTGAGCACATCATCGTCATCGCCGCCGTTGAGGGCATCCGTATAGGTTCCTCGCGCACTGTCAGTCGACACACCGCCATACAGCGTATCGTTGCCGGCCCCGCCATTCAGACTGTCGGCGTGCGCGTCGCCGTGCAGCACATCGGCGCCGTCGCCGCCATTCAGCGTGTCGTTGCCATTGCCACCATGCAGGTCATCGACATCGGCATCGCCATTGAGCTGGTCGTTGCCGGCGCCGCCATAAAGACCGTCGTTGCCCGCGCCGCCGTTGAGCACGTTCAGGGTCCCCGGCGCATCGGCGGCCCAACTGCTCGGGGTGTTCTGCCCCTCGGCGTAGAGGGTGTCGCTGTCGTCGCCGCCATTGAGCGTATCCGAGCCATCCCCGCCGTAGAGCGCGTCATTGCCGGCATCGCCGTTGAGCGAGTCGTTGCCGGTGCCACCATAGAGCGTGTCCTGACCCAGACCGCCGCCAAGCGTGTCATTTCCTCCGAGTGCGAAGGCCTGGTTATTCAGGTCGTTGCCGGCGTAATTCTCGCCCGCTGCCGTACCGCGCCAGGCAACGAAGTTGTCGGCGAAATCGGCAAGGATCAAGCTGGTCTTGCCGGTATGCGTCAGGTAAATCAGCAGGTCGGTCTCGCTGAACAGGCCGTCGTCGTTGCCGTCGACCCACACTTCGAGACGTCCGCCGGGTGAATTGTCGCGCCAGTAAACATCGACGAAGCCATCGCCGGCGTTGACGCTGTCCTGGGTACCCGAGCTGCCGCCGGTGTATTCAAAGTTCAAGGCACTGGTATTGAACACCAACGCCATGCCGTTGATGTTGCTGATGCCCGGCAGGTCGATCAGGTCGCCGTTGACGAAATCGGTGATGGTGTCGATGGTCGTCGGCGAGGAATCGGTGCGCGGACTGCCAAGGTCGAACACGAAGCGATCGTTGCCGGCACCACCGGTCAACGTGTCGGTATCGAGACCTCCCGTCAGGGTATCCGAGCCGTCCCCACCACTCAGGCTGTCTTCGCCGACGCCGCCGACAAGGTGGTCACCGACAGCGCCCCCGGTCAGCACGTCGGCGCCATCGCCACCGGTTGCATCGATGCCGGCGCTGGTGATCAGACTGCCATCGAGTTGCAGGGAATCGGTTTGTCCCTGGTTGACGGCGCTGAACGTGACTGCTGCGTTGGCCGAGGCAAAGAGTTGGTCGTGGAGCCGCAGCCAGACCGTGCCGCCAGGCCCGAAAATGAACTGTTCGATACCCGTGACGGTGGTGGCATTGAGGTCTACGCGGCTGAGGTAATTGCCGGCAAGACGCAACTGGTCGGCAAATCCCGACCCGCCATCAATACGATCGGCAGCGTTGAGCGCCGCACCGGCGACCACGACATCATTGCCATCGCCACCCGTGACGGTGTCGCTACCACCAGCGGTGATCTCAAACTGGTCGCCAAAGGACGATCCGCTCAGGGAGTCCGACGCTGCTGTTCCCTGACGAAACAGCGAGCCATCGGCGAAGGCAAATTGGCTGCCAGTAAGGCTGCTCCGGTTAACTCCGGAGAGCAGAACGCCCTGGCCCTCGTAGCTGACGAGCGTATCCGAACCGGACTGCGTCAGAACGAGAAAAGTGGCGGTGTATGTGCCATCAAAAGATAGCGTGTCAAGCGCAGGGTCGAATGAAGGAAGCGCTATCCCAATGACAGCATTGAAGATGTAAATGGACATTGGAACCCCTACTGAAGTTTAGATACTCGCGGTCGCCGACAGAGGCCGGAGGCGCTCCAGCGACGCGAAAAAGTTTTCGGGAAAACGCAAAAAAGACTTGATATAGCCTGGGAATCGTGAAATCGCCGCGCGCTGCTTGCGCACGGTTCTCGCGCAAGCAGCGCGCGGCGACCCGTGAGGGATCATTTTCGATCCCGGACTTTCCCTCATGTCTCTCGCTGCCAGCGTTTGCTTGTTGCTCTAGCAGCCTGTCGGACTATAGGCCTGCCGCTGCCGGATATGCTATAATCATAGCTATTCAAGCGACCGAGGTCTGGCATGTCCAAGTTCATCGTCACCGACCGCAAGACCGACTACCTGCTGCCGCCGTCACTCGACGATTGGCTGAACCAGGATCACTTGGCGCGATTCATTGTGGAGGTGGTCGACCAGCTTGAT
>JAKOZI010000067.1 GCA_029780075.1 Pseudomonadota bacterium | reverse complement strand
GTCCCGAGTTCAACATCCGTGGCATCCGCCGTGCCGACCTCGTCCCTTTCTTGCGCCAGGTCTCGCCGGCCAGCATCACGCGCCAGCTTTGGCGCCTGCGCCAGTTCGGCCTCATCAAGAAGGTCGTTCATGGCTATCGCTACTACCTCACCCGCCTGGGTCGCTCGACCATCGCCGCCGCTTGTCGAATCACTGAACAATCCATCGTTCCAGCTCTCGCCCACGCTACCCCGTGACCAGATCTGCTCAGGAAATGTAAAGATCTGAGTCATAAGTGACTAACGACAGCTGCGGCCGGATTCGCAAACGGGCGCTCGTTGACCGAGTCGGCGCAGCAGCCGCATACTCCGGGGCATGGTTTTCAGTTTCCTGTCCTTCGTTCACCTGACCCTGGCCGTGGCGGTTTCCCTACGCATCTTTTCACGCCGGAGTTCACGTGGATCAGCCCTGGCATGGCTGCTGCTCGTTCTTCTCGTACCCGCCGTCGGCGCCCTGGCTTATCTCCTCATCGGCGAGCGCCGCCTCGGGAAGACCTGGATGCAAAGAGCAATTGCCCTGCAACCACAAATTCTGCGCTGGGCACAGCGTATCCCGGCCACGACCGTGGTTGCGCCAGGCTTCCTGGACCGGGGGGCCGAAAGCATCAGCCGCCTCGCGACGGGTTCGATCGGTCTGCCACTGCTGGGTGGCCATCGCCTTCAGCTGCTCGCCGACAGTGCGTCCATCATGCGCGCGCTGATTGCCGACATCGACGCCGCCCGCACGTCAGTGCACATGGAGTTCTATATCTGGAGTGCCGGCGGTTTCGTCGACGAACTGGTGGCGGCGCTGGTCCGTGCCGCCGAGCGTGGCGTCTCGTGCAACGTCCTGATGGATTCGCTGGGCAGCCGCGCCTTCTTCCGCAGCGAAGCGCTCGCAGGCTTGCGTCGTGCCGGCGCGAACGTCGTCGAAGTCCTGCCGGTCAATCCGCTGCGGGCCCTCTTCGTCCGCCTGGACCTGCGCGACCATCGCAAGATTGCGGTCATCGACCGTCGCGTCGCTTATACCGGAAGCATGAACATCGCCGACCCTCGCTTCTTCAAGCAGGATGCCGGAGTTGGCGAGTGGGTGGATGCGATGGTCCGCATCGAAGGGCCGGCGGCCTGGGTCCTCGAAGCCGTCTCGCTGTCCCTGACGGCACTGCAGACCGGAGCCGACTTTGCCCCCCCGCCACCGCCCGAGCTGCCGCGAACGGGCGACAGCCTCGTCCAGATCTTCCCTTCCGGTCCGCAGGGGACCACCCGGCATATCGAGGCACTGCTGCTGACCGCGGTGTACGCGGCCCGCCGCGAGATCGTCCTGACCACCCCCTACTTCATTCCCAGCGAGCCCTTGCTGACCGCTCTGCGCTCAGCCGCGATACGCGGCGTCCGCGTCATCCTGATCGTGCCGGCGAAGGTCGACTCGCTGCTCGTCCGCTACGCCAGCAACGCCTATATCGAGGACCTGCTGAGCGTCGGTATCACCATCCTGCACTTCGGCGACGGGCTGTTGCATACCAAAAGCATGGTCATCGATGAGCAGATCACGATCTTCGGAACGGTCAATCTCGACCTGCGCAGCTTCGAACTCAATTTCGAGGTCTCGCTGATCGCTTACGACCAGGCCTTCGCGGTCCAGACCCGCCGGCTGCAAAGCGAGTACGAAGCAAGATCGCTTCCGCTGCAACTCGCACAGTGGCACGCCCGGCCACAGTGGCGGCGACTGCTGGAGAACGCCGTACAGACCATGAGCCCGTTGCTCTGACATCGGCAGTGTGCTGCGACAGAGAACCGTTAGCATCACGGACCATGCACCCGCGCCGACTTCTTCCGATCTTTCTGCTGCCGGCCGGCCTCAACGCGCGCAGCACAGCCGTCGACCCGGCGGCGCGCGCAACACACTGAACGTCTCGGAAAATCGCCGCGCATCATAGGCGCCCCTTGGCCAGCGGGCGAGCGTGCGCGTCGTGGTGCCCGGCGGCCCTCTTGACTTCGTTTGCCCGAACCGCAGATACTCCGCTGCCAGTTCACCTGAGTGTTTGCGCGTTGACGCTGACCCTTGCAGGCTGGTCGCAGGCCTGACCATGACCTCAACCACACCATGGCGAGGAGCCGCATGAATACCGAAGTACCAGAAAGGAAGTCGAGCGGATTCAAACTGTTTCAGGGCCTGTTGCCGATTCGGAAGGCCGCGGCGCTCCGCGATGCATTGGCCGGTTTCACGCTGGCGGCGATGAATGTGCCGCAAGCGCTGGGTTACACCAAGATTGCCGGTACACCGGTGATCAGCGGGCTGTATACCCTGCTGCTGCCCCTGCTGGCCTTCGCTGCGTTGGGTTCGTCACGCTATCTGGTGGTGGCGGCAGACTCGGCGACGGCGGCGATCCTCGCCACTGGACTGGCGGGACTGGCCGCCGTCGATAGCGCGCATTACCTGGCACTGGCCAGTCTGGTGGCCCTGCTGACCGCCGGATTTCTGTTGCTGGCGCGCCTGTTCAAGCTCGGCTTCCTGTCGGACTTTCTTTCTCGCACGGTATTGGTCGGCTTCCTCACCGGCGTCGGCTTCCAGGTCAGCATTGCCGTGCTCGACGAAATGCTGCGCGTGCCGGTGAGCAGCCACCAACCGCTGGGGCAGTTGTTGACGGTCATCCACGAGTTGCCGCAGACGCATTTGCCGACGCTGGCAGTGGCCATAGGCGTGATCGCCATCGTCCAGTCCTTCCGGCGTTTTGCCCCCCGTCTGCCCGGTGCGCTGATCGCCGTCGTGGTCGCGATCTGGGCGAGTGCGGCCTGCGATTTTGCCGGCCACGGGATTGACGTCATCGGACCGGTGAGCGGTGGCCTGCCACGCCTCGCGCTGCCCCCGATCGACATGTCGATAATCACCCGCTTGCTGCCCATCGCCGGCGCGTGCTTCATCATGATCGTCTCGCAGAGTGCGGTGACCGCGCGTGCCTACGCCACCCGGCATCACCAGGCGCTCGATGGCAATCGGGACCTGCTGGGCCTCGCGGCGGCCAACGCCGCGGCGGCGTGCAGCGGCACCTTCGTGGTCAATGGCAGTCCGACGCAGACGGCCATGGTCGAAACCTCCGGCGGTTCGAGCCAACTCGCGCATCTGTCGACGGCGCTGGTGGTCATGCTGGTGGTGCTGTTTCTCACCGGCCCGCTGCAGTACCTGCCGATCAGCGCACTCGGCGCGATCGTCTTCACCATTGCCATCCGCATGGTAGACCTCAAGGGCCTCGACGACCTGCGGAAAAAATCCCGCCACGAATGGCTGCTGGCGCTGGTCACCGCCGGCGCCGTCGTGGTGCTGGGTGTCGAACACGGCATCCTGCTGGCCATCGCGTTGTCCCTGCTCGATCACGTGCGCCGTGGCTATCGACCGCATACGGCGATCCTGTTGCGTGACACCGCAGACAACTGGCGCATGGAACCGGTCGTGCCGGGAAAACATTCCGAACCGGGCCTGGTCGTCTTCTGGTTCGGCGCCGATCTCTATTACGCCAGCGCCGGTCATTTCTGCGAACAGGTACTGGCACTGGTGCACGACTCGCCGCAGCCGGTACGCTGGCTGGTCGTCGATGCCGGTGCCATCACCGGAGTGGACTACTCCGCCGGCGCCGCCCTCAAGGATCTGCATGAAAACCTCCAGAAGCACGCCGTGAGCCTGGCATTCGCACACGTCAATACGGACTTGAAAGCCAACCTTGATCGCCTGGGATTGACCGAGCTCATCGGCGAAAACCGGCTGTTCGACAAGCTGCGCGATTGCGTCGCAGCCTATCAGGCGCAATGAACGGCGGACAATCAGCAACGGCCGCCGGAAAGACGCTGCAAACGTCACCCACACCGGCGCACCCTCACCGCAGCCGCTTGTGCAGTCGTCTGGCCTGCCTGAGCGTGCTGCTTTGCTGCCTGTGCGGCAGCATCGACGCCACCCCTGCCGATCCCGCGCAGCCCGCAGCTCGGCCATTACGCGTCGCGACCGGCGTGCTGGAGCCGTTTGTCATCAAGCAGGACAAGCGCCTGACCGGCTTCAGCATCGACTTGTGGGAAGCCCTGGCGCGACGCCTGCAGTTGGAGTACTCCTGGGTCGAATACCCATGGGCGTCCAGTGACGAACAGTTGCGGGCGGTGCAAAGTGGCGAGGTCGATGCCGCCATATCCAAGCTGGTGATGACGCCCGAACGTGAAGCGATGGTCGACTTCTGCCATCCCTATCTCGACTCGGGACTGAAGATCATGGTTCGCGTCCAGAACGACAGACCGGTACTGACGGCGATGCTGTCGCTGGTGTCGTCGAACGTCTGGCCCTTCCTGGCCGCCGCCATCCTCATCGTCTTCCTGCTCGCTCAAGTCTTCTGGCTGGTCGAGCGGCGCAGCAATCCTGATATGCAGAAGGGTTATTTCAGTGGCGTTCTCGAAGGGCTATGGGGGGTGTATCTGTTGATCGCCACCGGCGAGAACAGTGATCGCAATGCCCCAGGGGTCGTCAGACGATTGATGGTCGCCCTCATCTGGTTGATCGGGGTGGTACTCGTCGCCCAGTTTACCGCCACAGTGACCGCATCCCTGACCTTGCAACAACTCCGCTCAAGCATCGAAGGTCCTGGCGACCTTCCGGGCAAGACGATCGCCACGGTCCCGGCGTCGATCGCTGCCCGCTACCTGCAGCAACGCGGCTTGCCCTACAGCGAAATCAGCAGCAGCGAAGAGGGAGCCACGATGCTCATCGATGGCCGCATACAAGCCCTCGTTTTCGACGGGCCGAGCCTGCAGTACTGGGCGGCTCGGCGTGGTCAGGGAGCGCTGCGGGTGGTCGGTCCCATTTTCGGCCCGGAGAAGTATGGCATCGCGCTCGCCCAGAAGAACCCCTTGCGCAAGCGCATCAACGAGGCACTGCTCGCCATGTACGCGGATGGCGAATACGAGCAGATCCACAACCGATGGTTCTCACCCGGCAGCTAGACGCACGGCGACGAGCCAGGGCACCAGCGAATCACAACTTGCACATGCAGCGCCATCCGCGGCCGAACGGATGTGCGCCGCGTCGATGCGGTCTACGTTTCGGCGGTCTTCCCCGGCAGTGCCGATTGACGGCGATTGCCAAGACCGGACATACTTCCGGGTGTCGCCCACCCAACCCTACAGGAGTTAAGCATGTCCAGAAATTTCATCGCGTGCGTATCCGCATTCACACTCGCCCTGTTCCTGACGGCGTGCGCCGTACCCGGAACACAGCCGGGTGAAATGGAAATCCGCACCGGAAAAATCGAACAGATCAATATGGTGCAGTTGCACAGTGATCACCACGCCGGCGTCGGTGCCGTTGTTGGTGGTCTCGCCGGCCTCGGGATCGGCAGCCTGATCGGTGCTGGTACCGGGCGCGATGTGGCGATGGTGCTGGGGACCGTCGGCGGCGCCATCGCCGGCAACGAGGTCCAGAAGAAATACGACCAACCGATTCCGGGCCAGCAGATCGTCGTCCGTACCGGCAACGGCGTCCTGGTCTCGGTAACGCAACCGGTCAATTCCGGTCTCTACCAGGGCCAGCGGGTATTCATCGAAGGCAACGGCGAAAACGCTCGAGTCGTTCCGCGCTGACGGCCAGGACCTTCGCCGACGCCGCTGTCCATCAATCGGAAGATCCAGACATGCCTATTCCTTTACCCGGCCACGGCGGACGCCGTCCTGAGTGTCAGCAACAACGGTCCCCCGCCCGTGGCCGGGTGTTGACCGGCTTACTGTGCTGCGTGCTGCTGGCGGGGTGTGCGCCCGACGCCTGGCGACCCGACAGCCCCTATGACGCATTTCTCGACCAGATTCAGAGGACCTGTGGAGACGAGCGGATCGGTAGCAAAAGCATCAGCAGGGATTTCCTGCAGGAGGGCGATGCGTATTTCCTGGACGTGACCTCTCGCTACTACCACCGGGAAATCACCGAGCAGAATTACGTTGATGCACTGACCGGAGCTTACGGCGCAAGACCTGACGCGCCTGGCCTGCGCTGCCTGTTGAGTGTGCAGCGCAACCCGCTGCCGCCAGTCGAAATGTAGGCCGCAACAATGGGCAACGACCGCTTCTTCGCCTCGACTTGAACAACCGTGATTTCATGCTATCCTCAAGGCAAGTCCTATCCACTCCTGGCCTTGGCCCGTGGCACGGTTTGGATCCGACCTCAGGCAGCATGAAAAACGTGCTGCCAGCCCTGTGGGACTGGCTTGCTTGACATCACGATCACCTTGGGGTGGATGAAATGGATAGCAGAACCCGGCGCCTGATGAAGATATTGTCCAACGGCCGATGGTCCCGCGGATTTTTCTCGGCAGCTTCGCTGGGCTGCGTGCTGACCGCATTTATGCCAGCGGCGTCGGCAGAAATCCTTCTCGGCCCGTCGGTGTCTGCGCCAGGAGCGAGCGTTGCTGCACAGAGCGCTCAGTACAACCGACAGCGGGCCATCGTCGAGCGCGCAAGGAATGACAACGGTGACTTTCAACTCAGTCCCAATATCGTCCTGACCAACGGTTTCAACTCCTGGGGCGGCGTCAACCCCTGGGGTAGTGTCAACGCGTGGACGGCGACCGGTTCCCCAGCGGCCGCCGGGGCAGCCTATAACCGGCAGCGGGCCATCGTCGAGCAGTCCAGGAACAGCAACGGTGAGTTCTGGCATAGCCCCAACATCATCATGAATGAGGGTTTCAACGCCTGGGGCGGCGTCAACTCCTGGGGTCGCGTCACTGCCGGGACACCCACCGGATCGGCCGCCGCCACTGGAGCGGCCTACAACCGGCAAAGGGCCGTCGCCAACCAGGTCTTCATGGGCAACGAATCCACTTCGAGCAAGCACAGTGCGCGTGCCAACGCTTACCGTAACCAGGGTCACTAGACGCCGCCGCGGCACAGCCTGGGGGTAATCTCCGGAATCCAGTGCGCGTGGCAACACAATGCCGGTTCCTTCGCTGGCTGGCCCGTTTCAGTACCGCGGGGCTGGACACCGCGTAGCCCCCAGGACAGGCGGTAGTGCGAGATGGCCGCCCTCATCGTCCCAGTGGCGCAAGCCTTCTTCCAGTTGGCACTTCTCGATGTGCCGGGTACGACGGCCAAGGACAAGAGCCATTGCGGCGCAGCCGGCGACCACCAGTGCGAGGAAAAGGAGTCTGCCCCTGATCATGTGGGTTGCGTGCCTCAGCGCATGCTCACCGTACGGTCAGCCGGAGCGACGCCCACTGATCAGGTTGACCAGGATGGAAACCACGGCGATCACCAGGAGGATGTGGATGAAGCCGCCCATGGTATAGGAGGTAACGAGGCCCAGGAGCCACATGATGATGAGCACGACGGCGATGGTGTAGAGCATGGCGAATATCCTTTCCAGGTTGAACTTGATTTTCCCCGATCAAGAAAGCGCGCGAACCCGGCCTTGATCGGCTTCTTGGCCACCGACCGGGGTTTCACGCCGCGTCGGGTGCTGCCGAACTCGATATCGATTCTCCGCTACCGGTTCCGCAAGTTCCGTGCGCTGGCGTACACATTGCGTAACTTCCTGCCATGGCGTCGGCCGTTCAGGACACCGACCGGGGGACCTCCCCTGGAACCTTCGCCGCCGGCCTCAGCGCACCGCAAATCCTCAAGCTGCAGCGGGCCTCAGTCAGAACTGCCGGCACTTGCGCCGGCGCAGCGTGCCACTGGTCATCCAGATCGCGTAGCGTGAGCGAGAGGCCTTGCTCTGTACGCCAGCGCACAGACCCGGCGCGCGCTGCGGGCTATTCTGAGTGGAGATGCAAGGGAGCGCGAAGTCGCCACACATCGTCGACTACTACCCCGACAGCCCGACCTTTTTCAACCGCAAGGAGCGACTACCATGTCAAAACGAGACGAATATATCGAGAAGATGAAACTTCAACTCGACGAGGTGAATGCCAAGATGAACGAGTTGCAGGCCAAGGCACAGGCAGCCAAGCAGGATGCGCGTGACACCTACGAAGCAGAGATGGCCAAGTTGCGCCAGCAGTCCCAGCTTGCCCTCGCCAAACTCGACGAACTGAAAGTTGCCGGCGAGGACTCCTGGGAGGCCATGGTTGCCGAAATGGAGAAGATACGCGACGCCTTCACGCATTCCTTCCACTACTTCAAATCACAACTCTAGACTGCGCCGCATCGTCGGCCAAGCCGTTGCGACGGACGGGGCATTCAACCGCCTGAAGACGCCCGAGGAAGCGTCGGCGTCAGCTGGAAAAGCTTCCCCAGGGACGGACCCCTGGAGGTCGGACAAGGCGACCGCGCACCGCAGCGCGGTCGCCTTTGTTTCATCCGGCGAGCATAGTGAGTGCGGGTCGCCTGCGCCACCCGGCCACCCAGTGCGACTTGTCGAAGACCGCGCTACGCTGCTCGCTGCCGCCGGCGCACGCCTTGGATCAGCGCGAGGGAAAGCAAAGTGAAAGAGCTGCGGAGTTCTCGTTTTCTCCTCGGCACCTTCTGGACCGGTTGGCGCCGCAGTGCGGCCCGGTCGGTCTGCCTGGGTGCCATTCTGCTCCTCGGCGTGCTGCGGATCGCGAATGATGCCGAACTCACCTTTGTCTCCCTGGCTCTGCTGCCAGTGCTGGTGATTGCCTGGATTGATGGCAGGAGAAATGGCTTGTTTGCGGCCCTCCTCGCGGCTGCGATGTGGGCGGTGAGCGACATGGCTGCAGAACGCGAGTTCAGTGCCGTGTGGATTCCCTGGGCCAACGCGGTAACCCGCCTGCTGACCTACAGCCTGGCCGCCCTGCTGGTCGCGCAGGTGCGCCTGCAGTTTGAAAGAGAGCACGAACGCGCGACGCGGGACGGGTTGACCGGACTACTGAACAGAGCCGCGTTTCTCGAAGCGGGTGATTCGGAAGTCGAGCGCTCGAAGCGCTATGGACATCCTTTGGCTGTCGTCTTCTTCGATCTGGATGACTTCAAACAGCTCAACGACACCCAGGGCCATGATGCCGGCGACGCCGCACTGCGGGCGATGGCTACCGCCCTGCGCGGCGTCCTGCGCTCCAGTGACCGGGTCGCCCGCCTGGGTGGCGACGAGTTTGCGGTCCTGCTGCCGGAGACTGGCTACGACGCGGCGGTCGAGGCCGGACGAAAGATCTTTCTGGCGGCAAACACGGCTCTTCTCGAATTCCCGCCGGTCATGGCCAGCGTCGGGGTGGCGTGGTTCGGCGAAGCCGATCGTCCCTTCCCGGCAATGCTCAAAGCGGCCGACGCGCTGATGTATGAGGTCAAGGAAAGTGACAAGAACGACATCCGTTGCCGCCACCTGGCGACGCAGAAGCGGCCCGAGCACTAGCCCCTGGCGCCGCCCGTCAGGAGGCTCGCGCCACACCAGAACCGCGTTCGCTCCCCAGAAGGCAAAGGAGTTGGAGAACATCGTGCGCATGGCGGCGCCTTCGCGGGCCGCATTCGGCACGTAGTCGAGGTCACACTCCGGATCCGGCGCCCGCAGGGGCATCCTCGGCAGCGCGACCGTGTGCGGCATTGTCTGCAGCGACAACACGCATTCGAGAACCGGAAATGGACCGGACGCTGACCGCACCGCTCAAACTGACGCGGTCAGCGACTCGCCGACGATTTCACGCACCAGCGTGGCTTCCGCTTCCGTCCTGGTCTGCGCGACGAGCACGACATGGCCGCTCTGGATCGCATCCAGCACGAACTCCGAGAATTTCCCTTCCTTCTTCTCTTCCGTCTTTTCGGCACCAACGGCGGCGCCCACCAGCCCCCCCATGGCGGCCCCCCAGCCGAGCATGGCCAGCGGCCCAATCAGCGGGCTGGCGACGAACAGCGTCACGTTGGCAGCGATCAGCGCCACTTCCGCCACGACGCCGAGACCGGTGCCGACTGCTGCGCCGACGGCGCCATCGACCAGCACATCCTTCAGTGCTTGATCGTCGTCTGCCATCCTGCTGTTCCCGGCAGCCTGCGCGTTGTCGACGATACTGACCTGTTCGCGTAACAGGCCGCGCTCGACGAGGCGGTCGCAGACGGCCTCGGCTTCTGCGCGACTGGTATAAATCCCGCTGACGATATGCTGTTGCTGGTCCATGATGATCTCTCCTGCGTATTGGTGGAATATGGGGCGGCTTGTACAAGGACAACGCACACACCCCCGTCGGCCGACGCGATCGATTGGACCACCGCAGGCAGGCAACCATCCTAGCCACGACACGCAAGCACGTATGTGCGCTGGCGAACTGAACGGCGAGCGCGGGAACGGCACGGCCTGCTGGTGTCCAGCGCGTCGCAGCGCTTGTTCGGGGACGCTGACGATTGCCTGCCGCATGCCCGGCTTCCAGGCTGTTGACGCCATCATCACACTGACGACCAGACTGCAGGCGTAGCCGACCACCGCCACCCGCTATTCAGATCGGGCAAGCCGCTCCCGATCAAAGCGGTAGTCGCTCGCCGCATACAACTGCCATTCCCCGTTACCCGTGAGTTCCAGCACCTGCGGGTGATATTTCAGGATCGATGGACGGTGACCGACGCTGATCAGCGTCGTCCCGCTGGCCGCCAATTGTTGGTAGAGGCGGTCCTCGTTGACAATGTCGAGGGCGCTGGTGGCTTCGTCGAGGATGGCATAGCGGGGCGCCGAGAGCAGTACGCGGGCAAAGGCCACGCGCTGTTGCTCGCCCACCGACAGAACCTTTGCCCAGTCCAGCTCTGAGTCCAGGCCGTCGAAGCGGGCGGCCAGTTCAGGAAGATTGACTCTCTCCAGCAAGTGCAGCAGTTCCTCGTCCGTGATCTCCCGCTCCCCTAGCGGATACAGCAACTGACTGCGCAGGCTACCCAGCAGCATGTAGGGGCGTTGGGGAAGAAACAACATTTCCCTGGCTTCCGGCTGGATGATGCGACCGCTTCCCGAGCGCCACAGACCGGCAATAGCGCGCAACAATGAACTTTTCCCGCAACCGCTGGCGCCGACGATCAGCACGCCCTGGCCCGGACTGATCGTCAGCGAAAGGTCCTTGATCAGCGTTCGCGCATGGTTGGGCGTTTCGACGGTCAGCTTTTCAATGGCCAGGCGGGAATTCTGCACGAAGGCAATGCCATCCTCGGCCTTGGGCTGGTCGCCTTTCGCTGCGGCAACGAATCTGGCGAAGCCGTGCAGGCGATCGATCCCTGCGGCAAATTTGCTGAAGGCTTCGAAGTTATCGACAATCACCGTCAGCGCGCTGAGAATCGCCGCAAACGCGCCGGTCGCCTGGATCGCCCGGCCGACCTCCAGTTCCCCCGATATCACGCGCCCGGCAATGATCGCGCTGGGCAAGATGATGATCATGAATCGGTAGCCATACTGGAACAGGTTCAGATTCGGTTGCGCTTTGATGAGTTTGCTGAAATTGCCAAAGGCGGCATCGAAATGCCTGCCGACCTGGCGCAACTCCTGTACCTCGCCGCGATAGAAAGCAATGGCCTCGGCATTCTCGCGAATGCGCACCAGGCTGAAGCGAAAATCGGCTTCGCGTTTGAGTTGGTAGAAGTTGAGTCCGATCAGGATCTTGCCGAACACCAGCAGCGTCACCGCCGTGCCGACAAGCGCATAGATGACCAGAAAGGCCACCATTTCCCTGGAAATCGACCAGAGAATGCCACTGAAGGCAACGAGCTGCAGCACGGCGCCAACCACCACCAGCAGGAAGTGCAGGGATTCCTGGGTAAAGGTTCTGACGGATCTTCCTCCAGCTAGTAGACGCAACTACGCTTTAACTATTGGTTTTTGTTATACAAATAGCCAATGCCGCGAAAGCGGCGCCTGCCTACGCGGCGAGTTTGTCGGTTTTGGCCTTGAGCGGGAAGGAAAGGCCGATGGCGTCGAGGATTTTGGCCTGTTGATCGTCGGGGCGCGGCAGATGCGTGTGACGCTGTCCGTTGCGGTCGGTGGTGTAGAGATAGGTCAAACGTCCAAGCGCCAC
>JAKOZI010000062.1 GCA_029780075.1 Pseudomonadota bacterium | reverse complement strand
CGAGAAGAAATAGACGTCCGACTTGAAGGGCGACTCGAAGAGCTTGTCCCAGTTCTTCAGGTAGGTGAGCACCGGCAGCGTCCGCGTCGTCAGGCGGTACTGGCCGGGCTCGAACACGTCCGCGATCTTCCCCTCGTTGACGAACACGGCGATCTGCGACTCGCGTACCGTCAGTTGCGCGCCGTACTGGATCTCGAAGTCGCGCATCGGATAGCGCATGGCGAGCACCCCGTCGCCCTCTTCAGTCCAGTGAATGACATCGATGAACTGTTTTCTGATGAAGTCCATGAGGGCCACGGTGGTCTCCCTAAAGCAAGCGTTGATGATCCGGCGCTCGAAACCGATTGCCGGTGGGGTCGGTCAGTAACCCATGCAGGCCGCGTTGATCACGCCGACCCCGAGCGAAATGGCCGCCAGAAAGATCGCCGGTGCCAGCTTGCCGGCGGGAACGTCCTGATTGAGCTGTGGAAGGGTGAATCTGGCGACCAGATACGCCAGAATCTGGATGATGCCGGCGATTGCTCCCCAGGATGCCAGGTCGATCAGCGTGTCGCTGTGGGCGATGACGTTGGCTACCGGCATGGCAAAACCGAGCAACGCCCCCGACAGGCTGACCGCGGCAGCGCTATTGCCGGCACGAATCAGGGCCAGCTCGTGGTACGGCGTGACATTGAGATAGACCAGCAGGAACAGGGCGAGCAACACCATCGCCACGGCGAAATACGCCAGAAAGGCGGGCAGTGTCGTCATCAGGTGCGCGGGCATGTGACTTCTCCTGTTTATCGGCAATGGCACCAGCTACAGCGATTCGGCATAGCGTACCAGCCCGTTCAGGATCAGATTGTCCGCCAACCGGAACGGGATCTTCAAGTGCGCCGCCAGCGGTGCGGCGGCGCCGCCAGTCAGCAGGCAACGTGCGCCGGGCGCCGTGGCGATGGCCACAAACATGCGCTCGATCGCTCCGAGTTGGGCCTGCAGGCAACCGCTGACGATGGCGTCCATGGTATTGCGCGGCTCGCTGCGAAATACCCCATCGGCGAGCGGCAGCTGTGCGGTATTGTCGGCCAGCGCCGCGCGCATCAGGTCGAAACCGGGAAGGATCAAGCCGCCGCGAAACACCCCGTCTGCATCGAGCAGGTCGACCGTGGTCGCGGTGCCGGCGCAAACCACCAGGCACGCGTGCCCAAGCAGCGCGCGCGCACCGATCAGTGCCGCCCAGCGATCGGCTCCGAGTTGTCCCGGAAACTCGTAGGTATTGCGGACGCCGCAAGCCTCGGCGCTGGCGTGCAGGAAAGAGACCATGGGGTGACGCCCGGCGAGGAGTGCGGAGAGGGTCGCGGCGACCTCGCTGCCGGCGACGTTGCAGACCATGACGCGTGCATTCACCGGCCACTCGTCGGCGGCCTCGCTCAACCAGGCGACATCCGCAGTCGCCAGAACGCCGCTGTCGAGCCAGCCGGTTCCGTCATGGACACCCCACTTGATACGGCTGTTGCCGGCGTCGATCGCGATGTTCATGCCGCGCGCAGCGAGAGGTCACCGGACAGACAACGTTCGATCCCGGCAGCCGTTCGCAACAGCAGGGCGCCGTCGCTGTCGGCCCCGAGACAGATGCCCTCGCGGTCAAGAAGCCCGCCGTTGAGCAGCCGCACGGCGCGCTCCTGCCAGACATGGTGCGCCTGCCA
>JAKOZI010000037.1 GCA_029780075.1 Pseudomonadota bacterium | reverse complement strand
GTGGTCATTACCAGCTTCATGGTCGATTTCGTCAGCGAGTTGAAGTACAGCAAGTCGCTGAATGGTCTCGAAGCCATGATCGGTGCGGATTCCGATGTGTCGATCAAGCTCGTTGGCAGCAGTAACGAGCAGTTCCAGTCGATCGCCGACCGTTTTTACGACCAGACCGTGGAATTGCTCAAGGCGCGTGGCATCGAGGTCGTCAGTCAGGATGAATTGACCGTCTTGCCCGAGTTTGCCGAACTCGCTGCCTCCGGGGTCACGCCGTTGCCTAGTGAGCAGGACGCCAAGGCCGGCAAGGGTCTGTTCTTCAGTGCGCACGGACTGCCACTGCACCTGATCGACGAAACCCAGTTCATCAGCAGGATTTCTTTCGGCAAGAAGCAGGAGGATGATTTCCTGACCTTCGGTGCGCGTTTCTCCGGCGGCTTTGCGGCAGCGCAGGCGCAGCAGATCGAAAGCAGGATCGCCAGGAAGCTCGACGCGACGATCCTGAAGGTGCGCCTGACCGTGCTGGGTGGCCAACTCACTCCTGACGCGGGTTTCTGGACCAGTGGCAAGGTCACGACGCGAGCTGCTGCGAGTTTCGTGAACTTCGTCACCCGCTATGCGTTCATTGATGTGGAAGGCAACAAGGCGCGGGTGTCGCTCCAGGAGACGGTGTCTACCGATGAAATCGGCGAACTGGTGAATACCACCAGCGGCGGTACCAAGACCGTCGATACGGCGAAGAACGTGGCGCTGGTGGCGCTCAACGTGGCAAGTTTTGCCGCCCGCATCGGTGGCATGCGGACCGGCTACACCGGCGGCTTCGCCTCGACCAGCGAGTACGAGTGTCGTGTTCAGGCGGAACCCTTCGAAAAGACTCTCCTGAGCCACCACGACGTGATTGTCCGGATGTTCGGCGAGAGGATGCAAAATCCCGGGCAGTGAATAATAGGCTGGTAGCGCTCTGCGTCACCTACTCGCCGGCCGACCAACGCACGCGCAACCCTTCGCGGTGGCGCGCAAACCAGAAGAGGGCTATCAGTGGCCAGGCCGAGTCGATATCTCCCGACTCGGCCAGGGCGATCGCTTGCGTGGCCGGCAGGCACACGACACGGATATCCTCTCCCTCGTGGGCCAGGCCGTGAACGCCGCCGGTGCTGGAGCAGTCGACGCGACCCAGGTAGAGGTGGGTGCGCTGGGAGGTCTTCGCCGGGCTGGTGTAAAAAGTGCTGATCGGGAGCAGGTCGATCAGCGCGCAACCCGCCTCTTCCATCGCCTCGCGTCGTGCCACATCCGCCGGGGTTTCGCCGGCTTCGATGAGCCCGGCGACGATCTCGAGCAGCCAGGGACCGCAGGGGTTGTCGCGGGCGCCAATCCGGAACTGTTCGATCATCACCACCGCATCACGCTGCGGGTCATAGAGCAGGACGGCGGCGACATCGCTCTTCTCGATGACCTCGCGCACGATCGCTGGACTCATGCCGCCGGCGAACAGGCGATGACGCAGCCGCAGGCGCTCAAGTCGGTAGAACCCCTGGTAGCAGACCTCGCTGTCGAGTATCTCGAAATCGTTCCTGTTCATGCCGACCTCCGCTGACTTGTCGCGCCGAGTTTAAGCTTAAAATCGCTGCAGCGGCCGTCCAGGCCTTCTCGGGCGGGCGTGGTGGCCGGCGCGAAGGAGAGCGACATCGACGATCGGCATGTTGCTGCTGCTTTCGCTGTTGCTCAGCACGCTGTTGACCCTGACGGTGACCGGGGCCCTGGTGATGCGGCTTTGCACACGCCTTGCGGCGACCGGAGAATGACGTGGTGGCGCCACAGATCAACGATCTCTGGGGTTTACCTCTCGACGACGCCGCTGCTTGGCCTGACTGTGATCATGCTGGCCTGTCAGGCGGCGTGGTGGGTTCATCGTCGCAGCGGCAGCAGCCCGCTCGCCAACCCGGTCAAGATCGCCGTCGCGGCCTTGGCCATGGGCATGAAGGGCCTGGTCACGGCGCTGCTGTTGCCGGTGTTCTTGCCACTGCTGCAGTGATACTCTTCAGATCATGGAAATTCTGATCGAAGTCATTCTCAAGGCGGGCCGCTCGGGCGTCGAATTGGCCCTCTTCATCCTGTTGCCGATCACCGTCGTGATGCTGTCGTGCATGCGCCTGCTGGAGGCACGTGGAGTCCTCGACTGGCTGGTGACGCACCTGGCTCCTTTGCTGCGCCCGTTCGGACTCAACGGCCTGGGTGTCTTTGCCGCCCTGCAGATCAGTTTTGTCAGCTTTGCCGCGCCGGTAGCGACCCTGGCGATGATGGATCAGCGCGGCGTCTCCAAGCGTCATCTGGCGGCCACGCTGGCGATGGTGCTGGCGATGGCGCAGGCCAATGTATCCCTGCCGATGGCGGCGATGGGACTGTCGTTCGGACCCTTGATCCTGCTCTCTCTGGGCGGTGGGCTGGTTGCCGCCGCGGTAACCTGGTACGGTTTCGCGCGGCGGCTGGATGCGCGCGAGGAGGCGGTCGACGAATCGCTGAAACACCCTTTGGCAGAAGGCGCCAAAGGGGTACTCGACGTCATCAACCGCGCTGGTGCCGAGGCCTTCCGCATCTCGGTCGGCGCCATTCCCATGCTGGTGCTGTCGCTGGTGGTGGTACACGGGCTGCGCTCCGTTGGCGCTGTCGACGCGCTGACGCGCGCCCTGGCGCCGTTGTTCGGCATCCTGGCGGTCGACCCGATCTTCGTGCTCCCGGCGCTGACCAAAGTACTCGCCGGCGGCACGGCGATGATGGGCGTGGTGGACGAACTGACCCGTGCCGGGCAGGTTTCGGCTCCCTTCATCAACCACAGCGCGGGGTTGTTGATCAACCCGCTGGACATTCCCGGCGTGGCGATCCTGATCAGCGCCGGGCGTCGGGTGGCCGACGTCTGGAAGCCGGCGGCACTGGGGTCCGCTGTCGGAATCCTGGCACGCGCTGTGGGACACACCTTGATCAGCTGATACCTCAAGGCCGCTGCGTAGAATGTGGACCGGCGACGCTCTCCGGTGGACGCTGCGGGAGATCTGTCGAAAATTTTTACATGTGCCTGCCCTGGTCGCCCTGACGGTCATAATTCGCGGCTTCCTGGTACCGGAGCCGGCGATGATCAGTCTGCTCACTCTGGGGCTTGGTCTCGGTTTCGTTTCGCTGCGCCGCAAGAACTGCGGAGAGATCTGTGGAGGTCAGGGCGTTCCGAGAAACAGGTAGAGATTGGAATAACCGCCGGTCGAACCCGAACTGGAGTAGCCGTATCCCAGGTAGACCGGCCCCAGGGGAGTCTCGCCACCGAGATAAATGGCGGTGGAGTTGATCCAGCCTTTCAGGTTGGTTTCCGTGTATGGGGTGCCGATCTTCGCCCCCTCGACCGCCAGACCCATGCGCATGTCGCCACGCAGACCGAGCGGCAGGCGGCCGATGATGCGCTCGGCACGGGCATTGACGTAGCTCATGTCATCGCCCTTGAGCTGACCGACAGCAAACGCGGTCATGTTCATCATGCCGCCGAGGCTTCCCACATCATAGAACGGCAGGCGGCCGACCGGCGAGCCCTGATACGAAACCCGGCTGCTCAGTACCCAGTCGCCAAAGCTTCGGTAGGCGCTGGCATAACCGTCGACCTTGCTGTAGTGTTCAGTCGGGGCGTCGAAATACTTGACTGAAGAATTCCAGCCGCTGGTTGGGAAATAGAGCCGATCGGTCTGGTCCAGGTCGAAGCGGGCAACCCAGCCGCCATACCGCTTCGATTGTTCGGGAAACACCGGCAAGCCGGTATCCAGCTTGGGATTCCACCAGTTTTCCTCCCAGCCCGCACGCATCTGGCCGAGAGCGCCGAGGTTGATTCCGGCGCCGAAACGGGCGCTACCCTGCAGGATTCGGTATTCGGCAAGTTTGTTGTCGTTCTGATAAATGCCGCTGATTTTGCTGACGTACTTCAGGTTGGTTTCGAGAAAGTAGCGTTGGCGCGCATCAACCGGCTGGTAATAGTCCACGGAGACTCCGTTGGTCGAGCCGATCTCACCAATGGCCAGGAGTTCGGCACCCAGCGAGTTGAGCCAGGTCTTCTGGTAGCCAAGACGCAGACTGTAACTGGAGTCGCTCTTGAAATTGCTGTCGAGGTTGATGCCGTAGCGAATGTAATCGGGTCCCCAGCTTTTTTCGAGGGGCATCACGCGCAGAATGTTGCGGTCGCGCAGCGTGTCGAGCATGGCGTAATCGACGTTCTGATAGTAGCCATCGCCGTAGACTCGCAGCAGGTCGGGGTTGATCACGGACGGGTTGACCGGGTCGCCCGGCTTGACCTGGATGTGCTGTTCAACCATGGCTGGGTTAACCAGTCTGAGTCCGGCGATCTGGATTTCGTGGATCTTCGGCGCTTCGCGCCGTGCCACCTGGATGCTCTCGGCCCAGGCGGTGTAGGCGGCTTCGCTGACGGCCAGCAGGCGCAGGCGATCGGCGACCGATTCAGCAGCCTTCACGCCACGATCCGCAGTTTCGGAAGTGCGTTTGAAGTCACCGGCGCTGATCCCCTCAAGCTCGGGCTTGATATAAATGTCGGTCGCTTTCAGGGTGGCCAGTGAACGGGTCACATTCTGCTCGGTCAGGATGTTCACCATCTGCACCGAAATGCTCAGCAGGCCGCTGATGTCTTCGGCCTTGAGCAGCGGCGAGCCGACATTGACGGCAATCACGACATCGGCCTGACAGCGGGAACGCGCCTCGCCGATAGGCACGTTATCGACGAGGCCACCGTCTACCAGTTTTTCGCCGTTGATCTCGACCGGCGACATCAGGCCGGGAACCGACATGCTGGCGCGCATGGCGGTGGTCAGGCTGCCGCTGCGAAAGACCACCCGCTGGCCCTGAACGATATCGGTGGCGATGATCGACAGCGGCAACGGCAGTCGGTCGATCTCCCGTTCCCCCAGATAGTCGCCGACCAGTTGGTTGAAAAACAACTTGATCTTCTGGCCGGTGACGACGCCGGTTTGGTACTTCAGGCCATCCGGGCCGACGCCGGTTTCCGACGCCGGCAGGAAACGCTTGTCCAAGACCTTCTTGCGGAAATTCTGCTGCGAGAAGGACGGGTCATCGTGGAACAGGTCGTCCCAGTCGGCTTTCGCCAGTTCTTCCCGCATGACTGTCGGCGAGAGCCCGGCCGCGTAGGCGCCGGCAACCAGTCCGCCCATGCTGGTGCCGGCGACGCAGTCAACCGGTACGCGCAGCCTTTCGAGCACTTCGAGCACGCCGATATGCGCCGCGCCGCGCGCGCCGCCGCCACCGAGGACCAGTCCGACACGCGGCCGGGCCGGAATATCTGCGGCGTTGGCCACTGCACCCAGCGCAAGCAGAACAACCAGCAGCAGGTGCCGGGCAATCACGGTGCTCATGAGGCTACTCCATTCAGGCTGGCGAGCCGTTCAGACTCCGGATGACAGCGCGGGAGTCTGGATTGTTGCCGCGGAGGGAAGCGAGCTGAGAATGGTCAAGGCGGCCTGCACATGTTCAGCGGCATCCCGACCCAGGCTGGTCAGATAACCCCCGTCGGTCTGCGTGAGCAGTCCTTTGGCGTGCAGCCGTCGAGTGGCCGCGATGACTGCCGGATCGGCGGTTTTGTGGATCTTGATCCCGTGCTGGGTACTCGCCAGATCAAAGCGGACCAGCGTATTGAGTTCATCGACCAGATCGGGCGTAAAGGGCATGGCAACTCCTTGTTGAACCAAACGGGTGGCGGTCTGGCAGCGAAGGCCGCCACAACGACGCACGACTTTACCCACCCCGGGATGGCGGAGAGGGGGGCTGTGCCAATCCTTCCCGACGGTCATCAGTTGATCTCCTGGAGCAGCCGGGGCGGCCAGGATGCCATTCTAACGCGAGCTGAAGTCAATGCCCCTACGAACTGCACGAGAGCATCGAACAGCCCGCCCGGTGTCGCGCCCAGTCGGGCCTCTTGGCACTGAATGCCTCGCACCCGGCCTGCTCTTCGTATGGACGGCGCAAAACCTCGAGCAAGTGGTGGATCATCTGCGTGTCTCCCTGCTCGGCGTGGTCGATGGCCTGTTGCGCGAGGTAGTTGCGCAGCACGTAGCGAGGGTTGGCGGCGTTCATCCGGGCGGTTCGCGTCATCGCCGCTTCGCCGTCCTGTCGCAGCCGGGCTGCGTAGCGCGTCAGCCAGCGCGTGAGAGCGATGGAATAACGCTGGCGGAGATCGTCGCGGTAGCAGGCACCGAGCACGACATCGAGATGCGGCTGCTCGATGTCCAGCCTGGCCAGACTGCGGAAGAACTCGGTCATGTCAATCTCTGCCTGACGCATCAGTTCGAACAGGTCTTCGAGCAGCTCGGCATCGTCGTGACGCCAGGCGCGAAGACCGAGCTTGCCGGCAAATGCCGCGCAGAATTCGGCAGCGTAGATCTCGTCGTACCGTTCGAGAGCAGCGGCTAGCGCGTCCGTTCGAGGTACCAGTCTGGCCAGGGCGTCTGCCAGGCGTTCGAGATTCCAGCGTGCAATCCCTGGTTGCCGGGCAAAACAGTAGCGGCGACTTGAGGCATCGGTGGTATTCGGTGTCCAGCCCGGATCGAAATTGTCGACCCATCCGTAGGGGCCGTAGTCGATGGTCAAACCAAGAATCGACATGTTGTCGGTATTCATCACGCCGTGCACAAAGCCGACGCGCATCCAGTGCACCATCAGGCGTGCCGTGCGCTCGCAGATTTCACTGAACCAGAGGCCCAGGCCACCTTGTTCAGGGCCGCCGCGCAGTTCCGGGAAGTCGCGCTCAACCGTGAAGTCGACCAGGCGCTGCAGCAAGCTGTGCTCGCCGCGGGCAGCCAGCAGTTCGAAATGGCCGAAGCGGGTGAACGAAGGTGCAACCCGGCAGACCACCGCCCCCGGTTCGGCCACTGGATGGCCGTCATAGAACATGTCGCGGACGACCGATTCGCCGGTGCCGACCAGGCTCAGCGCGCGTGTGGTCGGCACCCCGAGGTGATGCATGGCCTCACTGCACAGGAACTCGCGGATCGACGAGCGCAACACGGCGCGACCGTCTGCTCGACGCGAGTACGGCGTCGGACCGGCACCCTTGAGCTGCAGTTCAAAGCGCTGTTGACGGCGGTTGATGACTTCGCCGAGCAGGATCGCCCGCCCATCGCCGAGCTGCCCGGCCCATTGTCCGAACTGGTGACCACCGTAGCAACTGGCGTAGGTGACCATGCCCGGCAGCAAGGCATTACCGGCCAGCGCGGCGATCATTTCCGGCGCCTGCATGGCCGCCTCGTCGAGATCGAGCGCTGCCGCCACTTCGCGCGAGTAGGCAAGCAGACGGGGCGCGGCGACGGGTGTCGGATCGACCGGCGACCAGCAGGCGCCGAGGACCTGCCGAGGTTCGTTACGTCGCTCGGGATCACCCGGCAACTCGCGCAGGAAGCGATTATCGAACTGCAGCACGAGCGGTCTGGTTACCGTGGGTGGAGGAGCGCTGGCGGCGGGTGGAGGCTGGCGAAACGGCACGAGACGCCCGGCGTGGTGGGCAACAGGGCATCGGCAGTCAGCCCTTGCGGACCAGGTCGACGATCTGTGCCGCATCCAGTGATCGGGCTTTGGCCTGCATCTCGGGTAAATAGCGGTTCTGCATGCCCTTGGCCTCACCGAGCAGATGGTCGAAAGCCTCGCGCAGCATCTGCGTCGAGAAGTTCCGGCCACCCGCGTAGTAGCGCCTGGCGACATGGCCGAGCGCGTAGGTACTGGCGAAACTCATGCCCGAGCTCACGGCCTGCTTGCCAATGCCTCCCAGCAGGCCACCGCCGATCTTGCCCAACAGGCCTCCGAGCAGCTTCCGTCCGGCCTGCTCAAGATACTGGGAGGACAACCCGACACCAAGGGTGGCGAGAAAATCCTTGATATGCCCGCGGTCGAGGTCGAAACCATAGGATTGGCCAATGCGATAGACCAGTTTCATCTGCAGCGGGATGATGGCCATCGTCGACAGGGATTCCGGCAGCAGTTCGAGGGCGCCGTTGAGGATCGCTGCATTGAGAATGGCGCTGTCGAGCTCGGCCTCGCTGCGCGTCGACGCATAGCCTGCCGCGGCTGGCTTCGCCGTACCGGCGGTGTTCTCGCCGCGCGACGCTGCGGTTACCGGCATTGCGGCGATCGCTTCGGCCTGCCGCGTATAGGCCGCCGCTTGCTGCACGTCGAGTGCCAGCGCGCTGCGCAGGTCGGCGAGAAAGGCCTGCTCGGCAGCCGATTGCACGCCGTCGGCGTCGCAGACGCAGACCGCCATTTCGAAGGCGAGCTGCCTTGCTTCGGCGGTTTTCAGCGCGGCCACAGCTGAAGCCATCGACACTCGCTTGAGCAGCACCGCCTGATACAGCGCCGCGAGATTGATCACTCCCTCGCCCGCCAGGGCATCGGCGATGCGCTTGAGTTCGGCTCGTTCGGCCTCGTCCTTGTGGCCGTCGGCAAAGGCTGCCATCAGGCTGAGGACGAGAATGGCTTCCTGTTCCTGCTGGTTCATTCCGGGTGTCTCCTGTGAAGTGGTGCTGGGACTCGGCGACTCTCGGAAAGTTCGTCGCCACCACCAAGGCGCGCGACCCAGACTCGTCATTACGGTAGGCAGCATAGCGCAGAGTGAGAGTCCGCGCGACAATCGTCAAGAGGTCAACACGTCGGCAGTCTGACGGATACTTCCAGCCCGCCTCCCGAGGCATCTGCCAGCACCACGTCACCGCCACAGCCCGCGGCGATGCGCCGCACGATGGCCAGCCCGAGCCCGCAACTGCCGTCGGTCGCTCGCGCCGGATCAAGTTGGGCGAAGGGCTCGAGCGCGCGTCCGCGTTCGGCGCGTGCGATACCCGGGCCGTGGTCACGCAGGCGCAGCGTCACTGCGCCGTCAGCGGGCGCGCTCAGATACACCTCCACCGGCGGAACGCCGTGCTGCAGGGCATTGTCGATCAGGTTGTCGAGCAGGCGCTGGAGGTTTCCAGCGCTGATCGCCACCTGGCAGTCGGTGGCGACCCCGCCGACGGTCAACTCGATGGGTCGCCCGAGTTCGCGCTGCCGGGCAATCGCATCGCGCAGGAACGCTGCGATGGGGATCGATGCGCTGGCCACGGCGACATCTTCGCTGCGCAGGAAAGCCAGGCATTGGCCGACGATGCGCTCCATGTCGTCAACGTCGCGCACCAGTCCGGCGCGATCGGCATCGCTTTCAAGCAGCGCCAGGCGCAGACGCAGACGGGTCAGGGGGGCACGCAGATCGTGCGTCAGCCCGGCGAGCATCTCGCGCCGCTCGGCCGCCGCGTTGGCCAGCTGGCCGAGCATCGTGTTGTGGCGTTCGGCCAGTCGCCGCACCTCGCGTGGACCTTCAGGCGTGGCCGTGCGCGCCAGCCCGTCACCGGTCGCCGCGACGGCTTCTCCGAGGCGAGCCAGCGGACCCACGATGCCGCGCACGAACAGGCCGGCGATCAGCAGCACGGCGGCCAGCATCCCGGCGAGGCCCAGCCAGAGGTCCGAGGGCAGCGCCTGGGGTTCGAAGCGTGGTGGTGGCAGTACCAGCCACCACCGCTCGCTGCCGGCCATGAACCCGATCCACAGGCCGCTGCGCTGTCCCGGACCGCCGTGCCGGAGCTGCACCGGTTCGCCGAGGCGCTCGGCAAGTTCGTCGGCAAGGCGGCGGGCAAAGGGAAACTGCGGCTGATGCCGTGGCACGCCATTGCCGTCCGGGCGTACCTGCAGGCCCTGCTCTCCGGCGTCGGCGGCGCTCAGGACATGCCTGGCTTCGTCGTCCAGTCCGGGCAGGACGATCTGCAACAGGTGCACCTGACCGGCGAGCAGTTGCACGGTTTGACTGAGGTGCGAGTTGCGGCGAAAGTGCCCGATCAAGGAAAAAGTGGCGACCTCGGCGACGGCAATCACCGCGATTACCAGCAGCACCGTGCGGCTGGCCAGAGAGGAGGGCAGCAGTCGCATGCTCATGCCGGGCTGTCACCTGCCGCGTCCGGGACAAAGACGTAGCCGATCCCCCAGACCGTCTGCAGATAACGTGGGTGCGCGTGATCCACCTCGATCAGGCGGCGCAGGCGGTGAATCTGGACGTCGATGGCGCGGTCGAAGGCTTCAGTGGTCTCGCCGCGCGTCAATTCGAGCAGGCGCTCGCGCTTCATCGGTCGATTGGCGTTGGCAACCAAGGCGTTCAGCAAGGCGAATTCGCCACTGGTCAACCCCACCACCTGGCCGTCTTTCGATAACTGGCGGCTGGCGCGGTCGAACAGCCAGTTGCCGAAACGGGTCACGCCCCCCTCGGGATCGGGCGCGGCCGGCGTGCGGGCGCCGCGGCGCAGCACGGCCTCGATGCGGGCGACCAGTTCGCGGGGGTCGAAAGGCTTGCCGACGTAGTCGTCGGCACCGGTTTCCAGGCCAATCACCCGGTCAACGGTTTCGTCGCGTGCGGTGAGCATGATGATCGGTCGCGTCTCGCCGCGCGCGCGCAGGCGGCGGCAGGCGGCGATACCGTCTTCGCCGGGAAGCATCAGGTCGAGCACCAGCAATTGCGGCTGGTAGCGTTCAAGAAAGGCATCGAGCTGGCGGGTATCGGGCAACAGCAGCGTGTCGAAGCCATGTCGGCCGAGATAGGTGGCGAGCAACTGGCGCAGCTCGGGATCGTCGTCAACAAGCAGGATTTTCTTCATGGTCTGGGTCGATCGGGTAACGGTCATCATTCTATGTCGTCGGCGGCACCTGCCTGGCCGGCGGAAACAATTTGCAATCGCCGAGCCGGTCTGGCGAAATCTTTTGCAATCGGGCCAGCGGCAGAATGGCTGCATCGCGGGAAAGCAAACTCTGGTCGCGATCGATCAACCTCAACCAAGGAGTCCTGGCATGAAAACGAAACTCTCTCTCCGTATTCTCGTAGCGGCAATGGTGCTGGCGCTTGGCGCTGGCGGCACAGCGCTGGCGATGAGTCCCGAACACTGCGGCGCCGCTGGCGGCAGAATGGAACAGCGCATGGGGTATCACCTGCAGGAGATGTCACGCCTGCATGCGGACCTCAAGCTCGATGCCCGGCAGGAAGCGCTGTGGCAGGACGCCGAGCAGTTCAGTCGGTCAAGTATGCGCGATCGCGGCGATCAGATGCGCAAGCAGCGTGCAGAAATCCTGGCCAGCGTCAGCCAGCCGGGAGCAGACTTGCGCGCGGTGGTGAAGCAGATGGACGAACTCAAGGATGCCGGCCGCCAGCAGCATGCAGCCAGCCGCGAGCGCTGGCTGGCGGTGTACGACAGCCTCGACGCGCCACAGAAGGAGAAGGCACGACTGTTCATCAAGGGCAAACTCGAACATATGCCGCAGGGCGTCCGATTCGGTCGCGACGCACCTGCCCGCAACTGAGCGGCGGAAGGTCCCGACAGTTCCTGCCCGTTCGGGAACGCCCACCCGAAGATAGCCCAGCAGCGACCGATGGCGGTGCGCACCGCTGCCCACCGGTTTGCTTGTGGGCGGCGGTGCGCACCGCTAGACTTCACTTTCGGCAGCGGGCCGCATCTTGCACCTGGCCGCAGCCAGCAAAGTCCCGGCGCCACTCGTTACGCACTGGCGTCGAGTGACGACTGACTGGTGACCATCGACAGCGGAGGAGGGCAGGCAGATGTGGTTTCTCGGGGCCGTAGTGGGGGCGCTTCTCGCCACGGAAATCCATTCCTCGCTGTGGATCGTCGGAGCCTTGCTGGGGGCGATGCTCGGCTGGGGCCTCGGCCGTCGCGCACGGCAGGAAGGCGACGATCGATTCCGGGCCATCGACCAACGCCTGCGCCGGCTTGAAGCCGCGCTGGAAGATCTGCAGCCGGTTTCGCCCTTGCCGGGGCGCGTGCCGGATCAGGACCAACCAGCGGTGCCCGCACCGCTCGTCGCGGCAGTGGCGGCAAGTCAGGCGCCGGTGGCTGTCCCCGCAGGGGATCTCCAGCCCTCCGGCGTGCTGCCAGTGGCGATACCGGCAGCACACGAACGACCACGGACGGCTCCCGCCAGGGAGGTCGCCAAGCCCGTCGCGGCGCGGCCTGCAACGCCGCCACTGCGGCCGTCGCCGATCCGTGAGTGGCTGGTCAACGGCAACATGGTCGCTCGTGCCGGCATCGTGATCCTCTTCTTCGGGGTTGCTTTCCTGCTGAAGTATAGCTACGCGCACATCCATGTTCCGATCGAACTGCGGCTGGCGGCGGTAGCGCTGGGTGCGGGCGTTATGCTGGGCATTGGCTGGCGTCTGCGGCGCCGCCGCGAAGCCTACGCCCTCGCACTGCAGGGCGGTGGCGTCGGTCTCCTCTACCTCACCATCTTCGGGGCGTTGCGGCTGTTCGGGTTGCTGCAGCCCGCACCGGCGTTCGCCCTGTTGCTGGCGGTGGTGACGCTCTCCGCGGTGCTGGCGGTGCTGCAGGATTCGCTGGCTCTGGCGGTACTCGGGGCCGCCGGCGGTTTCCTGGCGCCGATCCTCGCTTCGAGTGGAGCGGGCAGTCATGTGGCCTTGTTCGGCTACTACGCTTTGCTCAATGCCGGCATCCTGGCGATTGCCTGGTTCAAAGCCTGGCGGGTGCTCAACGTGCTTGGCTTTGCATTCACTTTCGGCATTGCGACGGTGTGGGGAGGGCTCAACTACCGACCCGAGGTGTATGCGTCAACGCAGCCGTTTCTGGTCCTGTTCTTCCTGATGTACGTGGCCATCGCGATGCTCTTCTCCCGTCGCGCGGCCGGGACCGTCGAGCGCCACCTGGATACCACACTGGTCTTCGGCGTGCCGGTGGTCGCCTTCGGTCTGCAGGTCGGGCTGGTGCAGGAAATCGCGTACGGCTCGGCATACAGCGCGCTCACGCTCGGTGCTTTTTACCTGCTGCTCGCCCGCAGCATGTGGGCGCGCCGGGGCCAGGACCGACGCCTGCTGGTAGAAGCCTTTCTTGCACTCGGCACGGTGTTCGCGACGCTGGCCATCCCGCTGGCCTTTGACGGTCGCTGGACGTCGGCAGCATGGGCACTCGAAGGTGCGGCGATGGTCTGGGTCGGTGTGCGGCAGCAACGCCTGCCGGTGCGATTGTTCGGCATCCTGTTGCAGTTGCTCGCCGGAATTTTCTATCTGGCCGACCTGGGGGCGCCGGCCGGCGACTGGCCGGTGGTGAACAGCGTGTGCCTGGGCGCGCTGCTGTTGGCGGTCGCGGGCCTGTTCTGCGCGTGGCTGTTGCAGCGGCCTGGGCAGGTGCTGCACCCGGCGGAGCGCTGGCTGACGTATTCACTCTTGGGCTGGGGGGTGATCTGGTGGGGGCTCGGCGGCCTGCACGAGATCGATCGACACGTGCGTTACCTCCTGCAGGGCAACGTCGCTCTGGCCTTCTTCACCGCTTCCTGTCTCGCCTTCGGCTGGCTTGCGCGACGCCTGGTCTGGCCCATGGCACGGTATCCGGCGCTGGCCTTGTTGCCGTTGATGGTGCTGGTCGCGATGGCCAGTGCCGACCATGACGCGCATCCCTTTGCCCACTTCGGCTACCTCGCCTGGCCGCTGGCCTTTGCCGGGCAGCTTTTCCTGCTGCGTCGGCACGAAGTGCCCGCCAGCCGCTACCTGGAATGGCAGCATGCAGTGGGCCTGTGGCTGTTCGCGGCGCTTGGGGCCTGGGAAGCAAGTTGGGCGATCGATTCCTGGGTCGCCGGAAGAGCGGCCTGGCCGCTGATCGCCTGGGCGCTGTTCCCGGCCGCGCTGCTGACCCTGCTTGCGCTCCGCGGCGATCGCCTGCGCTGGCCGGTGGCGGCGCACCTCGCCAGCTATCTGGTCGGTGGTGCAACGCCGCTGGCCATTTTTCTGGCGTTCTGGTTCTTTCACGCCAACCTGGTCTCTGACGGCAATCCCTGGCCGCTGCCCTACCTGCCGTTGCTCAACCCGCTGGATCTGGCACAGGCCGGGGCCATGCTGGCCGTCGCCACCTGGTTTCTCGAAGTCCGTCGCCGCGGCCTGCCACCGCTCGCTGCAGCGCCGTGGTCACTGGCCTGGGGCATCGCTGCCGCTGCTGCCTTCGTATGGGCCAACGCCGCGTTGCTACGCACGCTGCACCACTGGGCCGGCGTGCCGATGCATCTGGCGCTGATGCTTCGCTCGGACCTGGTGCAGGCGGCCCTGTCACTGTTCTGGACGCTGCTCGCCCTCGGCGCGATGGTCGCCGGGACCCGGCGTGTATCGCGTCCGCTATGGCTGCTTGGCGCCGGGCTGATGGCAGTGGTGGTCGGCAAACTGTTCCTGGTGGACCTCTCGAACATCGGCACCGTCGAGCGTATCGTGTCCTTTCTCGGGGTCGGCGTGTTGATGCTGGTGATCGGCTACCTGGCGCCGGTGCCGCCGAAGGAAGGAGAGCATGCGTGAGAAGATGCTTTCGTGCCGTGCTGCTGTGCCTGTGGGCCGTTGCTGCGGTAGCCGAGGGCCCCGCCGATTTTGCATTTGGCATCCCGATCGAAACCCGTGGCCCGCAGGCGCTGTTCCAGCTTGAGCTGCCGCAGGCCGTTTATGAGGGCGTGCTGCGCGCCGACCTCGCCGACCTGCGGGTGTTCAACGCCGCCGGCGAACCCGTGCCGCATGCTTTTATGCCCCGCGCCACCGCCACGCACGAGAAACGACAGTCCCTGCGGCTACCATACTTTGCGCTCCGCGGCGACGCAGTCGCCGGCGTCGAGGGCCTCGAAGTGCGCATCGAACGCGACGCCGGGCGAGCCGTGGTGACGATGAACGGTCGCCAGAAGGTGCCCGAGCGTGCCGCCGTTTTGCTGGGCTACCTGGTCGACGCCAGCACGCTGCAGCAGCCGCTGCGCGGCCTGACCCTGGAACTGCCCTCCGGACTCGACGATGTGGTGCAGCGCATGCGCGTCGAGGCGAGCGATGACCTCGCACGCTGGACGACACTGGTGGCGGACGCGCCGGTGCTGCGACTGCAGGCGGGTGGGCAGCGGCTGGAGCAACTGCGCCTGGAGTTTCCGCCGCGCCAGGCCAGGTACCTGCGGCTGTCGTGGCCGGGGTCGCCGCGCCCGCTGCCATTGGCAGGCCTGATCGGCGAACCGGGCGACGCGCTGGTCGAGGCGCCGCGGCTGTGGAAACAGGTGGCCGCGATGGCGCCACCGGAGAAGCCGGGAGAATACGTCTTCGACCTCGGCGGCCAGTTTCCGGTGGACCGTCTGCGTCTGCTTCTGCCGCAGCCTAATACCGTGACCGCGGTCGAAATCCTCTCTCGCCCACGGACCGCCGCCGCGTGGCAGCGCGTTCTGCTGACTACGGCGTATCGCCTGGGGCAGGGCAGCCAGGAGACGGTCAATCCGGATTTCGCGGTGGCGACGGTGAGCGATCGCCACTGGCTACTGCGCGTCGATCAGCGCGGCGGTGGGCTCGGTGCGGGCATGCCCCAGCTGGCCGTGGGCTGGGTGCCGCAGCGGCTGGTTTTCGCTGCTCGCGGCGACGCGCCGTTTCTGCTCGCCTATGGAAGCAGTCGCGCAGCTCTCGCAGCCTACCCGATCGCGACCTTGTTGCCGGGCTACCGAAGTGACGATACGGAGCAGCCGGGTAATTTTCCGCTTGGCAGCGCCAGCACCGGTCGCGTCCAGACCCTGGCGGGCGAGAGCGCCAGCCGCGAAGCGATCGACTGGAAGCGGTGGACGCTGTGGGCCAGCCTGGTGCTTGGCGTCGCACTGCTGGCATGGATGGCCTGGCGGCTTGCCCGGCAACTCGCCGCGGCGCAGCCTCCCGACGCAGGGTCGGATGACACCTGAGACGCGCCGGTACCAGCGCGAGGCTCAGGCGCAGAACTGCTCGCTCAGCGGGGCCTGCAGCTGCAAGCCATTGCGCAGTTCCAGGTCGTGCTGGCCGGCGCAGGACTGCTGGAGTTGCAGGCGTCCATCGACATGCGAGGCGACGAGGGCGAAGTCGAAGCGGTCGGGTTGTGCGCAGAGGTCGAGATCACCCGCCGGCAGATTGGGGTTGTTGTCGGCCTGAAAGCGGCGGCCGAAATCCGAGTTGCGCACCCGTGCGGCGTATCTTTCGGGATCGGGATCCTGGCCGCGCAGCAGCGCTTCCAGATAATCCGCGCAGGCCACGTCCTCGTCGCCGTCGCGATCGACCCATTCGCCGGTGATCACGAAGCACACTTCCTCCGGCTGCAACGCCAGCAGCGCTTTCGCCGTGGCCCGGCCGAGGACCAGGCTGCCGGCGAACAGCGCCCGCGCACGCCGAAAGCGGGTCAGCCCGCGCACTCCGGCAGCGGTGGTCTGAATCAACGGTCGCCCGGCAAGGTCGGCGTTCCGCAGGGCCAATGGCGAGTTGCCAAAATCGAAGCCGGGAATCGGCTCGCCACCGCCGACGGCGCCGGTGGTCGCCGCGTCCGGCAAGCGCCGCAGCAGGCGGAACGCTCCGGCGATCGTTTCCACCGGGTAGATGGTGCTGGCGCCGGCGGCGAAGGCATAGGCTGCGGTCGTAAACGAACGCAGCACATCGATCACCACCACGGCATCCTCAGGCTCGTGTGCCGGATCCAGGCGGTTCAGGTAAAGGCGGCGGGTGCGCATGACAGCGGCTAAGTCCTTGGGTAATTGGTGAATCGAGTCGGGCAGGCGAGTATTTCCGATCTCCGCCGCCTGGTCAAACGGCTGGCAAGGATATGGGCGCCAAGCTGCCAGCACATCCTTGCGGACAACGTTCAGTCGGCGCCGGGGTAGCCGATCTGGCGCCACGCTTCATAAACGCTTACCGCAACGGCATTGGAAAGGTTGATGCTGCGATTGCCGGGGACCATTGGCAGACGCAGGCGCTGCTCGGGAGCAAACTCGGCGAGGATTGCCGGTGGCAGCCCGCCGGTTTCGCAACCGAAGACCAGCACGTCGCCGGCCTGGAATGCGGCCTCGGCCGGCCAGTGCCGCCCTTTGGTGGTCAGTGCAAAACGCCGTCCCTGCGGCGACAGTGCAGCCAGTGCCTCGCGGCAGCGGGCCCAGTCGGCATGAATCCGCACCGGCGTCAGTTCGGCGTAGTCCATGCCCGCGCGGCGAAGGCGGGACTCGCTGAGTTCGAAGCCGAGCGGTTCGACGAGGTGCAGCCGCGCTCCGGTATTGGCGCACAGTCGTATGACGTTGCCGGTATTAGGCGGAATTTCCGGGTGTACCAGGACAACTTCGAACACTTGTCAGCCAAATAAAGGGGTTTCGATCAGAGCACTGACACATTATCGTCGATGGCCGAAGAAATGCCGAGGACGCCGTCAGGCGTCCTCGGCATTCGGTGTGGCGCAACTGGCCGGCGCGGTCGTTGCCCGGCCGGCCTGTGCTCCAGCCTATGCGGCCCGGCTTTCGCTTCCCGAGGCGGCGCGGCTTTCCAGACGATTGATGCCGTTCACCAACGACCTGATCGATGCGGTGACGATGTTCTCGTCGATTCCCACACCGTAGGATTCGCCGCCGCTGCCCGGGCGCACCAGTTCGAGGAAGGCGCAAGCGCTGGCGTCGCTGCCTTTGCCGCGCGCCGCCAGCGAGCGCTCTTCATAGCTGCGCACCTGCACGGCAACGCCGAGATGGCGCAGCGCGTGCACCGCCGCGTCGATTGGACCATTGCCCTCGCCGGCCAGCAAATGCACCCGGCCATCGATCTCGACACTGAGGCGGATGCCCTGAGCGCTGCCATGTTCGAAGAGATGGTGCTCGACATAGCGCACCGGCTGGTCGTTGTCGAGATAGGTGCGCGCAAACAACTGCCAGATTTCCGCTGCGCTCATTTCGCCGCCATGGCTGTCGGTGTGTGCCTGCACCACGCGCGAGAACTCGACCTGCAGGCGGCGCGGCAGGACGACGCCGTATTCGGCCTCCAGCAGATAGGCGATACCGCCCTTGCCCGACTGGCTGTTGACGCGGATCACCGAATCGTAGCTGCGGCCGACGTCGGCCGGATCGATCGGCAGGTAGGGAACTTGCCAGAGGCCGTCCGGCGGTTGCACGGCAAAGCCCTTCTTGATCGCATCCTGATGCGAGCCCGAGAAAGCGGTGAATACGAGGTCGCCGACATAGGGATGGCGCGGATGCACCGGCAGCCGGTTGCAGTACTCGACGCTGCGCGCCACGGCGTTAATGTCCGAAAAGTCGAGACCCGGCGCGACGCCCTGGGTGTAGAGATTGAGCGCAAGCGTCACCAGATCCACATTGCCGGTGCGCTCGCCGTTGCCGAACAGGCAGCCCTCGACGCGCTCGGCGCCGGCCATCATCGCCAATTCGGCGGCGGCGACCGCCGTGCCCCGGTCGTTGTGCGGGTGCACGCTGAGGATGACGCTGTCGCGGCGCGCGAGATGGCGGTGCATCCACTCGATCTGGTCCGCGTAAACATTGGGTGTCGTCACCTCGACCGTCGTCGGCAGGTTGAGGATCACCTGCCGGTTCGGTGTCGCGCCCCAGGCGGCGGTCACTGCATCGCAAACCTCGAGGGCGAAGTCGAGCTCGGTAGCGGTGAAGGTTTCCGGACTGTATTCGAGCACCCACTCCGTTTCCGGACGCTCGGCCACCAACTGCCGCAGCAGACTAACCGCCGCGACGGCCATGTCCACCACCTCGGCCTTGCTCATCCCGAAGACGGTGTCACGAAAAGGCTTCGACGTCGCGTTGTAGACATGCACGATGGCCCGGCGGGCGCCCTGGAGGGCGTCGATGGTTCGGCGGATCAGGTGCTCGCGCGCCTGCGTCAGCACTTCGATGGTGACGTCGTCGGGGATGTGGTCGCCCTCGATGAGCTGGCGGACAAAGTCGAAGTCAGTTTGCGAGGCGGACGGGAAGGCAACCTCGATCTCCTTGAAACCGATCTCGCAGAGCGTTTGGAACATGCGCATCTTGCGCTCGGCGTTCATCGGCTCGAAAAGCGCCTGGTTGCCGTCGCGCAGATCGGTGCTCATCCAGATCGGCGGCGCGGTGAGCGTGCGCCCCGGCCATTGCCGATCAGCGAGCTGGACCGACGGGAAGGGGGTGTATTTGAGGGAGGGATTGTTCAGCATGATCGCAGGCTCCTGAGGGTTGAGTAGCAGTGGTTGACTGACCCCATGCTACGCACAATGGCCCGGCAGGTGCTTGCGAATTTAAGCCAAATAGTGCCTCTATGTGGCAGATTGTTGTGCTGAAATGTTCAATGAGTTGGATATCTGCCGGATAGATGAGCTGGAGAGCAATATCAGGCAGTGCCGGCAAACACCTTGCAGAAACGCAACTCTTCGGGATAGGGAAAGAAATCCTCGAAATGTCCTGCGCGGATCTTGTCCTGCGCGTGCTTCCAGAAATTTACGCTGAGCAGCGCGCGATGGTATTTGAGGAAGGCTGAGCGCACCTTGGGGGAACCGAGCAGGAAACTGGCAAACTCCTCGGGGAAAACGTCGTGCTTGCCGACCGAGTACCATGGCTCTCCGGACATTTCCATTTCCGGGTACGGCGCTTCGGGGATGACCCGGAAGTTGGTGTCCGTCATGTATTCGATCTCGTCGTAATCGTAGAACACGACACGGTTGTATCGGGTCACGCCGAAGTTTTTCCAGAGCATGTCGCCGGGGAAGATGTTGGCGCTTGCCAGCTCCTTGATGGCGTTGCCGTACTCGAGCACGGCATGGTCGATCTGTTCGGGTGTTGCCGTGTCGAGATAGATGTTGAGTGGTGTCAGGCGGCGTTCGATGTAGAGGTGCTTGATCACCAGGTCTTCACCTTCTTCTTCCAGAAGGGAAGGGGCCAGGTTGCGCAACGCGGCGAGGAGGTCGGCCGAGAAGCGCTTCCTGGGGAGCGCGACCTGCGAAAACTCAAGCGTGTCGGCCATGCGTCCGACACGGTCGACCTGTTTCACCAGCAGGTACTTGCGTTTGACCGTTGCCCGGTCCATCTCCTTTGACGCCCCGAAGACGTCCTTGATGAGTTTGAACACGTAGGGGTACGACGGCAGCGTGAACACCAGCATGACCAGGCCGGCAATCCCCGGCGCAATGATGAACTGATCTTCGGAGTGGCGCAGGTGTTGTTTCAGATCCCTGAAGAACAGCGTTTTGCCCTGTTTGCCGAGCCCCAGCATGGTGTAGATCTCGGAAGGCGGTTTGTTCAGCATGATACTGCGCAGAAAGTGCACATAGCCCGAAGGGACTTCCATATCGACCATGAAATACGCTCGCGACAGCGAGAACAGCACGCTGATCAGCCAGCGATCGAGCAGGATCGTATCCAGGACCAGTTGGTTTTCGGGCGTGTGCAGGACGGCGATGGCGAATGGGCACTCGAAGTGGCCGTTGATCGCCTTGCCGAAGATGTAGGCGCCCTTGTTGCGATAGAAGCCCGAGTGCAGGACCTGTATCTGCGCGTTGGCTTCCGCTGCTGGCCACTCGCCAAGCCGCAACTCGGCGGTGCGCATGATGTAGTCGACATCGCGGTCGAGATCTTCGAAGGGACGTTGCCAGTCGAAGTCTACGATAATCTGTTTGATCGTGTTGCGCAGACCATGCTGTGCCGGATAGTAGCTTCGGTAGGTCGGCGGGTACGACTGAATGTACTCCGTCGACACGGCCGAGCGGGCAAAGATGTAGTCGTTGTTGAAGTAGGTTCGGTGAAGGATTTTCGAGCACACCGAGTTGAAGAATGTTTCGGCGAGTTCCGGTTGCTGGTGGTTGATCAGATGCCCGATATAGAACAGCTTGAGTTGTTGCCAGGTGGCATCGTCGAGCGTCGCGGCACCGAAATTGGCGCACAGCAACTCGGCGGTCTCCCTGACGCGGTCGTCGTAGGAACGGATGCGCTCGCGCACCGCGTCATGAACGCCCTTCCAGTCGGCAGCCTCGAAAAGCGCCTTGGCTTGCTGACCATAGCGACGGATCAGCCGGTAGTGCCGGTTGAAACCGTCGATCATCGCTTCGGCAATGCGTTGAGCGAGCGCGTTTTCTACGCTGAAGATGTCCATGCGGCAGGGTTCCATGGTGTGGCGTCGAAGGATTGTAGCATCGGCGCTGTTGCGTCGCATCACGCAGCGGCATGGCGCCGCAGGTCGGCCGGCAGCCGGGTTGGCGGTCCTGAATATGCTGGCAGAGCACCCGAATTTGCGACATAATCACGAATGGTGCCGCAGGCGAGTCTGCTTCAGACAGATCCCTCGTGCCCATGTACGCAGCATCGTCCGATCTGCAGCTTCCGAGCCCCCGCAGCGAACTGCAAAGCGCCGGCGCCGGCACCAGAATCGGGTATCACCACACCACACTACACGGAGTTGGCATGAGCGCAAGTCTGATCAAAGTTCCCCAAGGCGGCCAGAAAATCATTCCAGGGCAAGCGGTCCCGGATAACCCGATCATCCCGTTCATCGAAGGCGACGGGATCGGCATCGACATTACGCCGGTGATGATCAAGGTCGTCGACGCAGCCGTTGCCAAGGCTTACGGAGGTGCCAAGCAGATTCACTGGATGGAAGTGTATGCCGGCGAAAAGTCCACCCAGATGTACGGTTCCGACGTGTGGTTGTCGGCCGAGACGCTCGATACGCTCAAGGAATACTCGGTGTCGATCAAGGGACCGATGACGACTCCGGTCGGTGGCGGCATCCGTTCGCTGAATGTGGCACTGCGCCAGGAACTCGACCTTTATCAATGCGTCCGCCCGATCCAGTACTTTCGTGGCGTACCCTCGCCGCTGAAGGATCCCTCGAAGACCAATATGGTGATCTTCCGCGAGACCACCGAGGACATCTACGCCGGCATCGAATGGGAAGCCGGTTCCGAGGGCTGCAACAAGGTCGTCAAGTTTCTGCAGGAAGAGATGGGCGTCAAGAAGATTCGTTTCCCGGCAACCTCCGGTATCGGCATCAAGCCGATTTCCAAGGATGGTACCGAGCGCCTGGTCCGTGCCGCCATCAAGTACGCGATCGCCAACAAGCGCCGCTCGGTGACCATCGTGCACAAGGGCAACATCATGAAATTCACCGAAGGCGCCTTCCGTGACTGGTCATATGCGCTGGCAAAGAACGAATTCGGTGGGGTCGAGATCGACGGTGGTCCGTGGCTCAGGCTACCGAACGGCATCATCATCAAGGACTCGATCGCCGATGCCTTCCTGCAGCAGATCCTGCTGCGTCCGGCCGAATACGACGTGATCTGTACCACCAACCTCAACGGCGATTACATCTCCGACGCGCTGGCAGCGCAGGTGGGCGGTATTGGCATTGCCCCTGGCGCGAATATTTCCGACCAGTATGCCTGCTTCGAAGCCACGCACGGCACGGCGCCGAAATACGCCGGGCTGGACAAGGTGAACCCCGGTTCGCTGATCCTCTCCGCCGAAATGATGCTGCGTCATCTGGGCTGGATCGAAGCCGCCGACCTGATCGTCACGGCAATGGAAGCGGCGATTGGCGACAAGGTGGTTACCTACGACTTCGCGCGCCTGATGGAAGGGGCGACCGAGGTGTCGTGCTCTGCTTTCGGCGACGCGATGATTGCCCGCATGTAGGCAAGGGCCACACCTGCCACACTGACAAGGCCCCCGCAAGGGGGCTTTGTGCTTTCTCCTCGGCGCGCGCGTCAGCGGTGCATCGGGTGCCACAGCAGGACGGATCTCCATTCCCATGACGACATTGAGCAAACCCCTGGCCGGATTGACGGTCATCGAACTCGGCAGCCTGATTGCCGGCCCATTTGCCGCCCGCATTCTGGCGGAATTCGGCGCCGAGGTGATCAAGATCGAATCTCCCGACGGCGGCGACCCCTTGCGCAAATGGCGCAAGCTCTACGAAGGTACCTCGCTGTGGTGGTACGTACAGGCGCGCAACAAGAAATCGGTGACGGTGAATCTCAAGCATCCGGCCGGGCGCGAGATCGTCCATAAGCTCGTCGGCGAAGCCGACATCGTGGTCGAGAACTTTCGCCCCGGCGTGCTCGAAAAGCTTGGGCTGGGTTGGGAGACGCTGTCGGCGATCAACCCCGCGCTGGTCATGTTGCGTCTTTCCGGTTTCGGCCAGACCGGCCCGATGGCGCAGCAGCCGGGTTTCGGCGCCATCGGCGAGTCGATGGGCGGCTTGCGCTATGTCACCGGTTTCCCGGATCGGCCACCGGTCAAGACCGGTATTTCGATCGGCGATTCGATCGCCGCGTTGTGGGGAGTGATTGGCACGCTGCTGGCCTTGCGTCACAAGGAACAGGCGGGTGGCCGGGGGCAGGTGGTCGATGTCGCACTGTACGAGGCGGTCTTCGCGATGATGGAGTCGCTGATCCCGGAATTCGACGTTTTCGGCTTCGTGCGCGAGCGGACCGGCAACATCATGCCCGGTATCACCCCTTCCAATACGCACACCACCAGCGACGGCAAGCATGTCACGATCGGTGGCAATGGCGACGCCATCTTCAGACGGCTGATGCTGGCCATCGGCCGCGACGATCTGGCCAACGATGCGCAACTTGCCGACAACGCGGGGCGCGACGCGCGCCGCGATGAACTGTACGCCGCCATCGACGCCTGGACCTCTGTA
>JAKOZI010000001.1 GCA_029780075.1 Pseudomonadota bacterium | reverse complement strand
GTTCAACATCCGTGGCATCCGCCGTGCCGACCTCGTCCCTTTCTTGCGCCAGGTCTCGCCGGCCAGCATCACGCGCCAGCTTTGGCGCCTGCGCCAGTTCGGCCTCATCAAGAAGGTCGTTCATGGCTATCGCTACTACCTCACCCGCCTGGGTCGCTCGACCATCGCCGCCGCTTGTCGAATCACTGAACAAGCCATCGTCCCGGCTCTCGCCCACGCTACCCCGTGACCAGATCTGCTCAGGAAATGTAAAGATCTGAGTCATAAGTGACTAACATGAACTCTCTGATTAGCTCACTTCGGCCTTGATAGACCTTGCCAGCAGCAAGGCCAAGGATGATGTTTGTTTCGGAATTCGCCATGCCGCAGGCCATAAGATCTGAAAGCAACCGCGAGAAGACGACCATGCGATAGCGCTCGGAGGTAAAAAGCTTATATCGCCCCTCCGGGACTTCGTGCTTTTCCCGTAGTTGTTCGAGATTTACGCCCGGCGAATCAAGAAATGACTTCGCCTCAAGGGCAAGCACTTCGTTCTTGGAAAAATTAAGCGCAAGGAGATCAATCTCCGGCCTGGGAATTGAGTGCTTTCCAATCTGACGTTTTTCTTCCTTCGTCACGTTGACCTTGAATGACCTACGAACCCAATAGCCTTCTGCTTCAAGCAATGTAGAAATGATGCTCTCGAAATGATCCATCAACGGCTCACTGAAACATAACGTGGAGGTAAGCGGCGGTGCGCGGCTTTATCTAGCAGCGTCCGCTTGACCGTAAAGTTAAGCGGTCAGCAAGAAGTCTTTCGTGTTTATAGGAACGTATTTGCCTGGTTAGGATCCTCTGAAGATCGAAGAACCTATCCGAGAGCGCTTAGACAGGTTCTTCAAAAACTCTACCTTGGAAGGACAACGAGACTGGTGTTTGGGAAGACATGCGCCAGACATCTGCTCGTCCTCGGTCTTAGCAAAATGTTGGAAAAGAAAATCTGCGTTGTTCGGCCTCTAGTAATTTGGATCATGGTACGCACCATCCTGACTAATATCTGTGCCATCCGATTCTGACAAGTCATGGACGCCTGGAAGATAGCCAGAATATGGGCACCATTGATTCTCAAACTTTACTTGAACCTCCCTGTGAAATGCTAAATCGGAAACATATTCTTCGTCTTTAGTGAAAACATACGCCCACCCACTAATTGAAGCCTTTGCGTCACTTACGTATCTGACGTTCGCGAAATCAGGGTTGCTGTAGGTGTCTTTGTAATCCGTATTCTTGTACATAGGGAACTTCTCCAATATTCGTACTGCTATTGAATCTGCATAGCCCAACGTGAAATAGCAATCCTACTTTCGGGCCACGGGTTGCGAGAATGATAGTCACAGCGGGCTAACGTTCAAGGTCAGGGGCGCTGCGCGGCTTTATCGCATAGCGCCCCCTGCACCGCAGGCCACGTTGTCTCGATGAACAGCATTAGACGAAAGGCCATTTCAATGAAAGCGCACGCTGGTTCAAGTTCTACAGATTCAACTTCCCCGTGCGCTACCCGGTTTCTCAGATCAAGGAGATTGAGAAAATACTGTAGTTGCTGTGGATGGTCGGAGAACAGAACTTCCGCTCCAGAGTACAGTTGATACTTGGCGGATTTCTTCTCGCCGTCCGTAATTATCTGCGCATTGCGAAGGCCCTGACCAATGGCGACTTCTAGCCGAACCCAAGCCTCAAATAGTGCTGCGCGTGGATAGGATAGCGCCAAGCTAAACAGACCCTCTTTGTCTTTGCGTAGTTGTTCGTGACCGGAGCTACCCTCGAACCGAGGTAGCTTAGCTACCTCAGCTTGGGTCTCAATTCTCTTCACTGATTCTTGAAAGTCGAGTTGGAGGTCTTTGTACTTCAACTGCCGGAGCTTTGGCAGCAGATTGACAATTCCCTGCTTAAGCATGGCAATTACGACTACCATAGAAACCGGCCATGCGAGGAACTCAATTACCTTTGCGAAGAATGACAAATAGTCCAAGGGAGGCTCCTATCACGAGGCCCAACGTTCGAGTTCAGAGGCCTTGCGCGGCTTTATGCGCAAGGTCCCTTGCAACGAAGGGTTAGGGGCCGGTTTTCCCTGCTTTGGCATGCAACTTCTCCCAGGAATCTTCAGGCTCAACACCTGGATCAAACCAGTAATCGCGTAGAGTATTCCTTCTCACGACAAAGTACTTCTCTGCCTCAAACCGAACACGACGGTTGAGATCATCGACGATATCTTGGTTTGCGTCTATGTACCCGGTAATTCCCTGACGATTAAGAAATAAGCAATGAGACGGCGAGAGAGGAAGCGTGATTTCAATGGTCTTGTACATCAGCGCAGGCCCCCGATAAAGGGGAGGCCGTTTATAAGACTCAGGGTCGAACCAGACGCATGGATGGTCAGAGGTAATAAAGCCGATTTCGTCTGTGGTTACGAAGACCGCTAGGTTAAGCTTGCGGAGAAGCGGCGTAACCGTTCGGATCATTGGCATTAACATCATTTGCAACGGATGAGCATGTAGCTCCTTGACCTGCTCATATGTCATGCCACCATCGGAGGTCGACGAAGGGATATGCATTCCGGCAGCTCGCTTCTTTTCCTCAGGCGTGGCTGTCTTCGCCCACTCAATCATCTCTTCCATCATTTTCAGTGGGCGCTCCCACTGTTGGCGGTGATGCTCCCGGCTTGATGGCGTTCGTACTTGTGCCGCGGCGGTGAACGCGCAAAGCAACGTGTGTTCATCTTGGTCAAGAGGGCGTCGAAAGTTGAGTTTCCTGTTCCGAATTCTTGCGAACTCCGTTTCGAGTCCATTTAGGCCGCGTTCAAGAACCAGATCACGCGATCCGTCTGCGCGATGGATCGTATACATATCGGTTTCGTGGAAGATATTGTCGGGCGCCTTATTCCGCGCGTTGGAACCATCCTTGTCAAAAAGCCAGACATACGGAGTATGACGCGGTGGTACATCCGGAGCACGCCACGCTTTCAGGTAGCAAGCTGGAACAAAATGTTGCTTCTTATGCTTGGACATGCGGATGGCAACGGCCCCTAACGTGAAGTAGCAATCCTACCTGACGCAAAGCCTTGCGTCAAAATGCAATCGCCATCAACGACGTGCGACAGAATCGCCGATGGAACAGGACGATGGCGCATGGGCCGGTTAACCATAATTGCCAGCAAATGCGTCACGGCCGCGGCCGCTTCGCCTGCCGCCCACATCGCCAGTGAAGGACCGGCGATCGGCGTCGCTGCGGCAGGGGACGTCGCACCCTGTGCTTTCCCCCGCCTTTGCCCGGCACGCGAGGATCTACTTCGAAGCCTTGACGCTGCGGGCGGGCGTCTTGCGTTCGGACTTTTTCTTCAGGCCCAGCGAAGCGACCTCGTCCGAATCGGCGCCGAACTGGGCGATGACCTGATCCTTGACGCCGAGAATGAGATTGTGATGTTCCCACTGCGCGGCAATCGTCGCGTCGCGTGCGGCGTCGAGCGCGTTCTGGGCGCGCAGTTCGACCTCCGCGGCGGCGCGCATGGCGTCGTATCGGGCGGTGACCGTTGCCAGGCTGCAGGCCGGGTTGGCCGGACTGTAGCCGGCGATCGCCTTGAGCGCCAGAAAGGTGTTTTCATCTGCCTGTTGTATTTCCGGCGACAGGCGGACTTTTTCGTTCTTTGTCATGTTGCTCCCCCTGGAATATGAAGTGGCCGAGAGACGGATTGCCCCTCGCCGAAAATGGCAGGTTGCCGCAGGCAATGCTGTCAACGCGCAGCGTGTCTGACGCCCGCGACAGCGATCCTGTGGCTTTGGGAAGGCATCGCGACCGCCCTGGAAGGCCTCCTGATGCTTCAGGGAAGCATCAGGAGGCTTCAGGGAAGTATCCGGACGCTTCATGGAAGCATCCTGATGCCTCAGGGAAGTATCCTGACGCCTCAGGGAAGCATCCGGACGCTTCATGGAAGTATCCTGATGCCTCAGGGAAGTATCCTGGCCTGTCAGGCAAGCATCCGGATGCCTCGGGAAGGCATGCGGCCGCGTCATGCGCCGCCGCTGTCCCTTTTCCCGTGGTCTCTTGCCGGACGCGCCGGCGAGCTAGAGCAGCTCGGTGTCTGCATGTGCGTACGCCGGCGAGCAGCAGCACCGCAGGATCAGCGGGCCGCTGGCCGGGGCGGTGACGCGGTGCGGAGTTCGTGGCGCGATGCGGAGGGTGTCGCCGGGGCCGATCGGGATCAACTGCGCGCCGTGGCTCATCTCTCCCTCGCCGGCGGAGACGCGGTCGATCCATCGGCTCGCGGTTTCGCTCCACGCTTCTTCCTCACACTCGGTCGCCCTCGTGCAGTTGCGCTTCACTTCGTTTGCTGTGGCCAACGAACAGGAGTACACACCTCCAGGATCGCGCCCATGCTGGGCGCACAACGGATCAGAGAGCGTCGGCAAGGAACTCCCGTACAGATTGAATACGACGCTGACGGTGCCGGCCATCGACGGCATCTCCTGCACCGCCTGCAAGACCTCAAAACCAACACCCCCGGAACCTCTCCGCAGCCCACCTCCGAAGTTTCCACCGAAGCCCCGCCTTCCCCGCCATCTCGTCGAGGCGCTCAATTCGCAGGCAACGGCAAGTTTCCCTTACCGAAGACCGAACTAGGGGCACTGTCCACGGCTTGTTCACAGCTTGCCAACAGGGTTGTCAGCGGGTTCTGGGGACAGGAACGGTTATCCACAGCTTGCCAGAAGTGAAATCTCGGATGGCACCCTTGGCTACCGAAACGAGCAGCATCACGAACCAGGCAGTCAGGTGCTGTCAGTCCTTGCGCAACTCCACGCGACCGTCGATGACCTGCACCCGGTCACCCTTGCGCGGCACCGGCTCGTCCGCCTGCTCGATGAAGGCGTAACTGCCGTCATCGTAACGAACGGTGATCACGTAGCTGACAAGCGGGGCACCGGCCTTGCGCGCATCCCGAACGCTGCTGCCGCTGCCGATGATCGGCGTGGTCGTCAAGCTGCCGCCCATCCCGCTCATCTCATCTTGTGAAACGGCGGCAGGGTTGCGACTGCGCGCGGGCTCGTGGTTCTGCGTGCGTATTCCGGTGACCACGCCGCAGCGCTCGCATGGCCCGCTGCGCTGTTCTTCGAGCAACACGCGATAATCCTCCTCGCCACTCGGCAGTTGCAGGCTGCTTTGCGCCAGCGACAGCGGGGGCACGGCCAGGAGCAGCCAGACGGCCGCCAGCATTCTTGTGCTCTGCATCAGAAACTCTCTCCTCGCGAGGCTGGTTTTCGAAGGCCGGCGTGCCGCAACACCGTGCGCTGCCAGGCTCACGCCGATGTTAATGCGAAAGTCGGCCGAGCGGCTCGGGAATCGCTCTCTTGCCGAAGTGGGGGCCCTCGTGATTCTCGTTGCTGACGGCAGCAGGCGAGCTTCGCCCGTACTGCGGCATACGCCAGGCCTTCGAAAGCACGCTAGTATTCCCCTCTCCGGCCAGTGTCCGATGCCCCGGAGCAAACCCACCACCCTTACCAACGCGTGCCATGGACCCCAAATCTTTCGCTGACTCCGCAGTGTTGCTGTTGGTCGTTGCCGCGATTGCGGTGACCGTGTTCCGGCATTTCGGCCTGGGCTCGATCCTCGGGCTGCTGGTCACCGGCGTAGTCGTCGGGCCGCACACGCCCGGTCCCTTCGTGACCACCGAAGTCGAGGGCGTACGCCATTTCACCGAACTCGGGGTGGTATTGCTGATGTTCCTGATTGGCCTGGAGATGAAACCACGCCGCTTGTGGGAGTTACGGCGTACGCTTTTCGGGCTGGGCTCGCTGCAGATCATTCTGTCGGCTTTGGTGATCAGCGCTTACTTCCGACTTTTTCAGGACAACTGGTCCACGGCCTTGCTCATCGGCTCAAGTTTTGCGTTGTCCTCCACGGCATTCGTGGTGCAGATGCTCAAGGATCAGGGCGAGATGGCCAGTCGTCACGGCCAGACCGCTTTCGCCGTGTTGTTGATGCAGGACCTTGCCGTAGTCCCGCTATTGGCGCTGGTGCCGATCCTCGCGGACGCCGGGCCGCTGCCGGCCGGCCTGCCGCTGTGGGAGCAACTGACCGGGGCGGTGGCCATGGTGGCCCTGGTGCTGCTCGGTGGCCGCTACCTGCTGCCGCGGGTTCTCGATCATCTGGCACGCAGCAACAACCGCGAGGCTTTCCTGCTGACCACCCTGGCGGCGGTATTCATTGCCGCCAGCGCCATGGAACATGCCGGCATGTCCATGGCGCTGGGAGCGTTCCTGATCGGGATGATGCTCTCGACATCGCGCTACAGCATCCAGATCGAGGCCAGCATGGAACCTCACAAAGGGTTGCTGATGAGCCTGTTTTTCGTCGCCGTGGGCATGTCGGTCGACGTCGGCACCCTCGCGCAGCACCCGCTCCTGTTCGTGGCGCATGTCGTATCGATCCTGGCCATCAAGGTGGCCGTGCTGTACGGGCTGTGCCGGTGCTTCGGCAGCGCCCGCAGCACGGCGCTCAAGGTTGCCTGCATGCTCTCGCAGGGTGGCGAGTTCGGCTTCGTGCTGTTCGGGGCCGCCAAGGCGCTGGCGGTGATCGACGATCTGGTGTTCGCAATGGGCGTGGCGATCATTTCAGTGACCATGCTGCTCACCCCGCTGCTGGCGAAGCTCGGCAATCACCTGGCACAGCGAGCGACCGACGCTGCCGCAGAGGGCCACGAGCATTTGCTTTACCCGGAGCAGGATGCAGAATCGGGAGCGCGCGTGGTGATCGGCGGTTACGGCCGCGTCGGCCATACGGTCGGCACCATCCTGGCCAATAGCGGCATCTCCTTCATCGCCTTCGACACCGACGCCGCCCTGGTCGCCAGATGGCGCAGCGAGGGTCATCCGGTGTTCTACGGCGATGTCGGTGACCCGGAACTGCTCGCCACCGGACCGCTCCAGAGCATCGAACTGTTGGTCCTGACCATCGACGACGAGAACGCCGCCGTTCGAGCCACGGTGATGGTCCGCGCGCATGCTCCGCAGCTCGGCATCGTGGCCCGCGCGCGTGACCTGGCAAGCTGCGACGC
>JAKOZI010000023.1 GCA_029780075.1 Pseudomonadota bacterium | reverse complement strand
CTGGTCCATGAGGCCCTGTTTGAGGCGGACGCACTGTCCCTGTTTCAGGTCAATCGCGGGAATGATAAGCATGTCGAAAGCGGAAGAAAGGTGGGTTGAAACAAGTCGGATCCCGGCAACCGGTCAGGGCTTCCAGGCAACGAAGTTGGCCAGCATGGCAAGTCCCGCTTGCGCGCTCTTTTCCGGGTGGCACTGAATGGCGAAGATATTATCCCGCGCCACTGCGCTGGTAAAGAGGATGCCATAATCGGTCGTTCCGACGACACAGTCGTCGTCCAACGGGGCGACGTAATAACTGTGAACGAAATAGAAGCGTGCGCCATCGGCAATGCCTGCCCACAGTGGGTGCTCCCGACAGTGTCGTACCTGATTCCAGCCCATGTGGGGAACCTTGAGTTTGTGGTCCTCGCTGTCGCGCATGCTGTCCGCCGGAAAACGGCGGACGCTGCCCCGAAGGACTCCGAGGCCCGGAACATTACCTTCCTCACTGTGCTCGAAGAGCATTTGCTGGCCGATACAGATGCCGAGAAAGGGTTTGTTGGCTGCGGCCTCGAGTACCGCGGGCCGCAAACCGCGGGCGTCAATCTCGCGCATGCAGTCGGGCATCGCCCCCTGTCCGGGAAAGACCACACGCTCGGCAGCGCCGACCACCGCCGGATCCGCCGAGACGAGCACTGTACGCCCATCGGCGACACGTACCAGCGCCTGCCAGACAGAGCGCAGGTTTCCCATGCCGTAATCAATGACGACGATCGCTCCCTTGCGTGCGGGCGGCTCGTGCATCACAGGGAGCCTTTGGTCGACGGAATGCTGTCGCTGGCGCGTGGGTCGTGTTCCAGGGCCATGCGCAGCGCGCGACCGAAGGCCTTGAACACCGTTTCGGCCTGGTGGTGGGCATTGTCGCCACGCAGATTATCGACGTGCAGGGTCAGCAGGGCATGATTGACGAGGCCCTGGAAAAATTCATGTACCAGGTCGACATCGAACGTGCCGATCATTGCGCGGCTGAAATCGACGTGGAACTCGAGGCCGGGGCGGCCGGAAAGATCGACCACGACCCGCGACAACGCCTCGTCGAGAGGTACGTAGGCATGTCCGTACCGCCGCAAGCCCTTCTTGTCGCCCAGTGCCTGGGCCAGCGCCTGGCCGAGCGTGATGCCAATATCCTCGACCGTGTGGTGCGCGTCGATATGCAGGTCGCCTGTGGCCTGAATGTCGAGGTCGATCAGGCCATGGCGGGAAATCTGGTCGAGCATGTGGTCGAGGAAGGGAACGCCGGTGGCGAAGCTTCCCCTGCCGTTGCCATCCAGATTCAGACGAACGGTGATCCGGGTTTCGAGCGTATTCCTGGAAACTTCTGCTTGCCGCATCGTGAGACCATTGCAGAGTGGCAAAAAACTGTCAGGTGGGGAAAGGCTTCGGTTTGCTGCTGCGAACTGTTGATCGTCGGCAGGTGATGGTTCTGCATCGACAGAGGCGCATGATACCATTTCAGGCTTGCCGTGCACCCAACCTGACCAGCCTTTCATGAGCCGCTACTGGAGTTCCCTCGTTCACCGTCTGACGCCTTACGTTCCGGGCGAGCAGCCGAAGCTGCCGAATCTCGTCAAGCTGAACACCAACGAAAATCCCTATCCCCCGTCGGCACAGGTCGTGGTGGCAATTGCCGACGAACTGGCGAATGGTGGGCGGTCGCTGCGCCTGTACCCGGACCCGAACGCCGAACGCCTCAAGGAGGCGGTTGCCGCCCGTTACGCTGGCTTCGGCATCAGGCCGCAGCAGGTATTTGTCGGCAACGGTTCCGATGAAGTGTTGGCGCATATCTTTCCGGCGCTGCTCAAGCACACGCTGCCGGTGTTGTTCCCGGACATCACCTATAGTTTCTATCCGGTCTACTGCGGCCTCTATGACATGGCCTATCGTACGGTGCCACTCGATGAGGAGTTCACCATCCGCGTCGAGGACTATGCCATGGCCAATGGCGGCATCATCTTTCCCAACCCGAATGCGCCAACCGGCTGCCTGCTGCCGCTTGCGGACATCGAGCGTTTGCTGCTTCTGCATCGTGAGTCGGTGGTCGTGGTCGATGAAGCCTACATCGATTTCGGCGGTGATTCGGCGATTGCCCTGGTTGACCGCCATCCAAACCTGCTGGTGGTGCACACCCTTTCCAAGTCGCGCTCGCTGGCCGGACTGCGGGTTGGCTATGCGGTGGGCCAGGACCATTTGACCGAAGCGCTCGAAAGAGTCAAGAACAGTTTCAATTCGTACCCGCTCGATCGCTTGGCACTTGCCGGTGCCGTTGCCGCGATCGACGACCAGGCGTATTTCGAATTGACGCGACAAGCCGTCATCGACAGTCGTGAGGCTTTGCGCCGTGCGCTGCTGGAGCTTGGTTTCACCGTTCTTCCGTCGGCAGCCAACTTCATCTTCGCCAGCCACCCGCAGCGCGATGCCGGCGAACTCGCCGCCGCCCTGCGGCAGTGCGGCATCATCGTTCGCCACTTCAGGTTGCCGCGTATCGACCAGTACCTGCGGATTACCATCGGCACCGACGCACAATGCGAACTGCTGGTCGAGGCCCTGCGCAATATCCTGACTTGATCGGCGCGGGCCTTACGGCGCTGCCAGTCCGGGCGGTGCGGCGCCGGAAACCCGCGCCGAACCACCCCTTGGCCGCCACGCCGTGCCTGTTATTTGCTGATCGACTCACCAGGCGTGACGATGCCCAGGAAGCTGTCTGCCTTGAGCGCGGCACCGCCGATCAAGCCACCGTCGATGTCCGTCTGAGCCAGCAGGCCGGCCGCGTTCTCCGGTTTCATCGAGCCGCCGTACTGGATTGAAATCGACTGGGCGACGTCTTCTCCGTAGCGTTTGGCCAGCAGGCTGCGCACGAAAGCGTGCGCTTGCTGCGCCTCGTCGTCGCTGGCGGTGACGCCGGTGCCAATGGCCCAGACCGGTTCGTAGGCGATGATCGTGCGCAGCGCATCGTCGGCGGCAAGACCTTCGTAGGCGCCGCTGACCTGCGTGGTCAGTACGCTCTCCAGGCGGCCAGCCTGACGTTCCGCGAGCGTCTCGCCGATACAGATGATTGGTGTCATGTCGAGCGACTGGACCTTGCGGACCTTTTTGTTGACCGTTGCGTCGGTTTCTCCGAAGTACGTCCGTTGCTCGGAGTGGCCGATGATCACGTACTCGACGCCGATTTCCTTGAGCATGTCCGCGCTCACCTTGCCGGTGAATGCGCCCTGGTTTTCCCAATGCACATCCTGAGCCGCGAGTTTGACGTTGCTGCCCTGCACCACCTCCGCGACCTTGGCCAGGGCCAGGAAGGTCGGAGCAATGACGACGACAACACTCCGGATGCCTTGGGCAGCTGCTACCACGTCGGTGGCGAGCTTCACTGATTCGGCAACGGTCTTGTTCATTTTCCAGTTGCCGGCGATTACGATCTTGCGCATGGTGTTCCTCAATGTGGTGATTCCTGGGTGACGTGATGAGCAAGCTGGCCCCGGTGATGCCGGGGCCAACCGCACTTATTGCTCGGAAAGGGCGGCGACGCCAGGCAGGATTTTGCCTTCGAGGTACTCGAGCGATGCGCCACCTCCTGTTGAACTGTGGGTGACCTTTTTGTCGGCACCATATTTCTTCGCGGCAGTGGCCGTGTCACCGCCTCCGATCACGGTGATTGCGCCTGCGGCGGTGGCCTGGACGACCGCCTCAGCCATGGCCCGGGTGCCTGCTTCGAACTTTTCGAACTCGAAGACGCCGGCCGGACCGTTCCAGATGATGGTCTTCGCCTGCAGGATCGCGTCGCTGAAGAGGCGCGTCGATTCCGGACCGCAATCAAGCCCCAGCCAGCCGTCGGGGATGCCGTCGACGTCGTTGGCACTGCCGACGTTGGCCGCGGGGTCAAACTTGTCGCCGATGACGAAGTCCACGGGCAGCAGGATCTGCTTGCCCTTCTCGCGGGCCTTGTCCATCAGGCCAGGTACAAGTTTGGCGCCTTCTGCGTCGAACAGGGAGTTGCCGATCGGCATTCCGGAGAGAACCTTCTTGAAGGTGAAGGCCATGCCTCCGCCGATGATGATCTGGTCCGCCTTGTCGAGCAGATTGTTGATCAGCTGAATCTTGTCGGCGACCTTGGCGCCGCCGAGGATGGCCAGCAGCGGACGCTGCGGCGATTCGAGAACGGCCGAAAAAGCCGCCAGTTCCTTGTTCATCAGATAGCCGGCCGAGCGTTCGGGCAACTGCACGCCGGTCATCGACGAGTGGTCGCGGTGAGCGGTGCCGAAGGCGTCATTGATGTAGACGTCGGCGAGCCTGGTCAGCGACGCACGGAAGGCTTTCACGTTTTCCGGGTTGGCCTTGATCTTGGTGACCGTGCCGTCGGGGGCGGTCGCGGTGGCTTTGCCTTCTTCCTCGATATGGAAACGCAGGTTCTCGAGCAGGATGACTTCGCCGGGCTTGATCTGCGCGCAGGCGGCCTCGACTTCCGGTCCGACACAGTCGGAAAGGAAGGTGACAGGTCTGCCGAGAAGGCCTTCGAGAGCGGTGGCAACCGGCGCCAGGCTGTATTGCGGCACGACTTTCCCGTCGGGGCGCCCGAGGTGTGACATGAGAATGACGGCTGCACCCTTGTCCAGGGCATACTTGATCGTCGGCAATGCGGCCTCGATGCGCTTGGTGTTGGTAATGGCGCCGCTGACCTTGTCCTGGGGGACGTTGAAGTCAACGCGGATCAAGGCGCGCTTGCCTTCGAGGGCGAGATCTTCAATGAACAGTTTGGGCATGATTTCCTCGACAGTGAGTGGGTGTTGAAAAAAGCGGGAATCCGGATAGAAAATGGCACGGGGTGTCCGTGCTGGTTGCATGACCATTCCTCGGCAGAGCATATTCAGCCGCGACATCGAGAATGTGAACCCTGGGGGGAAGGCATTTCAACCACGCAGACGAAGTATCCTTGGCGCTGCATACCGAGTCAAATGCCTGTTGTCAAGGGGCGTGTGGTCAACTCGTGGTAGGTGCGCATGCGCTGTCGGTGGATCACCATTCCCCGTTTCCCGACAGGCGAGAAAGAAGGAAAGGGCCTCAGTAATAGATTCTGAAAAGGCGCTGTATTTGCTCGAACTCGTGCAGATATGCCTTCGCGACTTCGCGATTGGTTGCCAGTACCGTCAGGTCATGCGAAAACACCGAAGTGTTGTACCAGTTGAAGCTCCCTTCGATGATCGTCGCTTCGTCGATGATGCAGTACTTGGAGTGAATCGGAGAATAAGGGACTGGCTGATCGGCTTGCCCGTAGACCAGCCCCACCGCGATTCCGGCCGATCGCAGCGCTTGTGCTGCCGGCAAGAGGGGACGATCAAGTTCCTCCTGCATCGTACGTTCGGTGCCGACTTGCCCCTGCCGGGCAAGATGCCCGTTGAGAAGGATATGCACATGCACGCCGCGCTGTTGCGCGCGTATCAGGGCATCGACCACGCTGTCACCGTGTTCGCCCAGGAGGTTGCCGATCAGAAACAGCGTGAGTTTGATGGAACGTCTGGCGCGGTGTATCTCGGCCAGGATGGCGTGGTGCGGACGGTAATACCTGCCGTCCATTAAGGCGTGGCGGCCGTAGGTGTAGAGCAGGTTGAAAGGACTCAGCGGGTCGATCCCGTATTTTTGAATCACCCCGCCGCGTTCGCTCTGAAAAACGTTGTCCAGCAAACGGCATACGCCTTGCGAATGGAAACTCATCCCGGATTCCCAATTTGCCCACCAACGGTCAAAGGTGATGTTGAACGACCCTAATATGCAGTCTTCATCGTTGAAGATGATGAACTTGGTATGCATGTCGGGAGCGACTTCGATCAGGTGATGGTGCGGCGTGCAGAATACCCCCAGCAGTTCGATGCCGGCGCGCTTCAGCCGCGCATAGTTCGAACTGTTGGTCAGCGTCATCTTTCTCCAGTCGACAATGCATTGCACGCAGACACCATGGTTGCTGGCATGTACCAGGTGGCGGGTAAAGTCCTTGTCGTCGATGCAATCGACGCTGACCTTGATCGTGCAGAGGCGGTTTGGGTTTTCATTCTTGCAGCGCACGACCTTGTCGATGTGATCGTGAATGAAGCGCTTGGGGTGATAGGGATGGTACTGTTGTCCCTTGGTGAACTTGGGAGTCAGGTGCAGCGATTCGAAATGATGGTTGTACCAATCGACATCGCTCTGGAGTTGCCAGGCATTCCCCTCGTGCGCACGGTAAGGGTTGCTCGTTGCCCATTCCGGGGTGATTCTTCGGTATTGCGGATGCTCGTCCCGCAATTGGGGCCCGTCCATGAAGATATACTCCATCTGTGAAGCAATGGAGCGTTCGTCCACATGGGCGATGAAGGCGAACTTGACACAGTTGGCCGGCCCGAAGGTGGCGGAGCAAGGGTGGATATAGAAATCCCTGGTCCGCCGCCGGTGATGGTTCCACTGGATATCGTAAGGGTCGGTGTCGACAATGTACGTTTCGCAGATGTTGTTATTCCGATAGACCTTGAGAATAACCTTGATATTCACCTGCACTCCGAACCACACATCGAAGCTTATCTTGCCCCATCGCAGGTGAAATTTCTCGTTGAAGTCATTTACCCGCGGGAAGGAGCCACCCAGATTGCCGTGCTCAGGAACTGCATAATTCTCTGCTGTCTTCATTGTCCAACTGCGTTGCTGTGGTATGGGTTAATGCGGTACCAGCCAAATCTGTGCCGATGCCGCCACTTTCTCGCTCACGCAGGTCACTTCGGCTCGAAGGTCATCAGATAGCCGCAGTGATCGGACACGGTTCCATAGTCCTGCTCAGTGAACACGGTTCGCCCCGAGGTGACGCGAAGATTGCTTCCCTTGCGGAGGAATACATAGTCGATACGATGATCATCGTCGAGGTCGTGCTGCCACGCCGGCTCTCGGGCTTCGAAGATCCGTCGAAATAACTGCGGCGACGTTGCCGACAGATACTGGTCATCGTATTCGTGCGAGCTGACCACCAACTGGTAGCCACTGGAGCCGGCCTTGATATTGAAATCCCCGCCGAGCAGGGTGGCGGCGACCTGCGCGCCATGTTCAGCGGCCGCCCACTGCCTCAACGCCTCGAACTGCTCCGGGAAACCATCGTCCCACCAACTCAGGTGGGACGAGAAGACATTGAGCAAGCCGACATGCGGTACCCTGATCTGGCCCATCACCACCTTGCGTGAATGGATACTGTAGGGGTCGCGACTAGCCGAGACATATCTTGCGGCATGTTTCTCGATGGGGTATCTGCTCAGGATGGCAACGCCTTCGCGATAACGCGCAAAACCCAGATGCGACCAGTCCGTCACCAGATGATAAGGCGAGGCGAGGCGCTCATTGATGATTCTCGCCGTATTGGTCTGCCAATCGCCCTGGCCGTTGTTCCAAAGTTCTGCGACTTCCTGGAGACAGATGATATCGACCTCAAGGGCACCGATCGCCTGGGCAATCCGTGACAGCTTGTCGTCCTGATGATCTTCCTGGCAGCAATGCAGGTTCAGGACCAGAACCTTTAGCGGGCGCCGCTGGATCGCATGACTCTTGCCGAAGTTGTCGTCCCAGAGAACGCGCTGCCGGGTTTCGCAGGAAATCTTGTAGCGCACCCGGAAGGCATCGTCGACCTTTAGCGCAGCATGCCAGATCTGGCTGCCGTAGTGGTTGGGGTTTCTGGCATTGCTGAGAAACTCGTAATCCCAATAGTTTCGCCGGAAGCGGCAGTTGGACTTGTGCGTGGTCTTCCACTCGTCACGGGTCCAGTGAACGGTGACGCGCTTGGCGTGCAGACTGCTGTCGACTGCCACTGCGATCGGCAGGAGGCTTTGTCCGTCTGTCAGATTGTTCTCGAACTCAACGTTCAGAAGGGGGTGTTGCTGGTCCACCCGGATTCCGGAATCCGCCTGAATCGAATGGTTTTCGCCGTGATTGTTGTCCCAGTATTCGGCGCCGGACGTTTGGTAGCGCACCGCGAACTGAACATTGCCAGGCAGGGGGTCGTCTGGCCCGAGGGTGAATGCAATCCGGGCGAGCCAGTATTCCCTGTGGTCATCGATCGTGCTGTGGAAGTGGGCGGGCAGGGTACGCCATTGCCCGTCTTCCCCACTCCAAACGACATCCACACGCTTGACGAACGCCAGGTTCTCGACCAGCAGGAGAAACGACAACTCCTGCCGGACGTCGGTGGTCTTTCTGGTGATCAGGTTCTTGGCGTAGAGCAGGTCGATCTTGTGCATTTGTTCTCGCGTCGTAGTTGGGCTACGCAGGGATATCCAGTGAGATCCGGCAAGGCTGCTCGCCTTGCTCACGGGGTCCGTTCGCTTCAGCCGATATGGACCCGATTCTTGCCGGCCTGCTTGGCAGCATACATGGCGTCGTCGGCACGCTTGGTCACCGAAATCTGTGTGTCGCCTGGCCGAAAATCGGTAACCCCGGCACTGAAGGTGATCAATTGTCGATTGTTGTTGTGCAGGAAGATGCGTCGGGTCAACTCGCGTTGGAGCCGAACGAGAGCCGTCTGCGCGTCTTCGGCGGTCGTGTCGGGCAGCACGATGATGAACTCCTCGCCGCCGAAGCGGGCAACAGTGTCCTGCGGTCGCATGGTTTCCCGGATGACGGTCGTCAGGTGGATCAGGGCAGCGTCGCCAGCATCGTGGCCCAGTGAGTCATTGAGCTTCTTGAAGTTGTCGATGTCGAGCAAGGCGACACACAGCGTCGACTGGCGGCGTTGGGCGCGTGCGGTTTCCTTGTCAAATGTTTCTTCCAGTCCCCGCCGGTTGAGGGCACCGGTCAGCTGGTCGTGCCGCACCAGCGTACTGGCCTTGTCGAGTTCCATCTGCAATTCACCGATCCGCTTCTCGGCTTCTTCGACGCGCTTCTTGGCGGTACGCAGGTCGTCACGCGAGCGCTGGGCATTCAACTGGATGATGCTTGTCTCCCGAATCACTTCGGCGAGAACCTCTTCCAGTTGGGTGATGTCCTCGGTCTTGCTGATCCTCTGGGCGCAGATTTCGATCTTGTCATGATAGTCCGAGGTCGAGTCGGCAAACTCTGCCAGGTGATCGACGAAGCCGGCAAGCATCTGCTTGAGGTTCTCCTTGGCTTCGTTAAGACTGTGTTTTAGCTGGCTCTGCTTGAAGATGACGTCCTTGAGGCGGCTCTCGGCGTCACCAAGGGAGCGGACGTTCAAGGGCGCAGAGACGATGTCCCGTACGATATCGATTTGTCCCGCCAGCCAGCGGTCCTCAACGACCAGTTCGCCGACATTCTCGATCAGCAGTTGCAGCAAATTGAGCAAACCCGCACGCAGTTCGGCACGGTCTTCGGTCAGCAGCTCAAGGCGGAATGCCAGGCGCTTGACACTGGCCAGCAAGGCGTCGATTGCAGCCGCTGAAGTTGCCGTGCGAACCTTGTGCGCCAGCGCGCGGGCATCTGCGGCAATTTCCGGTTGATCGGCGAGTTGTGACGAGACGAGTGTTTCAAGCGTGTAGGCGAAGGTGTCGCGCAGTTCGTTCGACAAATCGTTCACGGTCGGCGTGTTGACGACGATATTGTCTGCCGGCGGGGCGCCAGTCTCCGGCCCGGCAATCGCTGCGTGTTCCACCATGGCCATTTCGTCGCCGACCGGGGTGTTGAGTGACCACGACTTCACCAGGCCCTGCAGCCTTGTGAACAGTAAATCACCGTTGCCTGAACCGCTGGCCAATACACGTTCGAGCGCTTCACGCTTGCGAGCGATGGTCAGGCCAGCCTGCTTGCTTTCCCATTGGCGGAGGAAATTGCCAATCAGTTCGCTCCAGGGCAATTCCTGGGCTTTGCCGAGTTGCTGCGCCAATTCGGCAAAGCCCTCGCTGATGCCCCCCCAGTTTTTTCCCTTCAGCGCCTGCTCGAAGCGCTTGGCCAGTTTCTGCTGAGCCGCGTTCTCTTTGGGCAGCGAATCCAGCAGCCCTTTGAGTTCACGCTCCGGGAATGCGTTTCCGACATCCTCCGCAATGCCGGCAATCTCGTTGTAAAGCTGCCGGTAGTTCTCCGGGGAGGGGGACATCCGCCTGACAGCCAGAAGGCGCAGGGCTTCCCGGGCAATTTCCGACGGGTTGGAGAGCTTGGGCATGACTGTCTATCAAGGAAGCAGGCAGCGCATTTTAACAGTGGGTTTGCAACTACGAAAGAAATGGCCCTGATCGTCCAGTGACCGCTGGCCGGGAACAGCATGTGACCGCACGGTCGCATGGATGGTGGCGACGGCGTCTGGTTCCGCTATAATGCACCGGTCCGAAGCAAGATGCCCCCGTAGCATGAAGGTCGTGCAGTTGATTTGTAATCATCAGGCGTTGGTTCGATTCCGACTGGGGGCACCAAAAAATCAGACACTTAGGCCATTCTTCGGAGTGGCCTTTTTGCTTTCCGGCCTTCCAGTAAGCGAATAGTAAGCAAAATTCGGCAATCCAGATCAGCGCCGGCAAGCAAAACCCGGCGCGGTGCCACCATCTTCCGGAAAGCCGCCGGAGAAACCTCGCCAAACTTGCGCACTGGGCTTGCGTACCTGCCAACAGGTCCACCTACTCGTTGCCTTTGACCGGGATAGACGATGGCACTGCCGCCCCGTTGTCGGGCTTTGGCTTGAGCACGTTGCACTTTTCACGTTGTGGTCAGGGCCGGGCCAGCGTTCGCAGCGCTACCCGTCGCGAAAGCCTGAACCCGTCAGGCGGCGGTGATGTTCTGTAGTTGTGCCCGCTGAACCATCGGCGCGCCAGCCTGCCGTGCCTTCCACAGATCGAAGGTGGCTTGCTGCGTTATCCAGGTGTCAGCTCGTCCGCCATTCTCCACGCCAAGCCAGCCTTCAAGCCTCAGGGCCATCGCAGGGGAAATGGCGGCGCGGCCATTCAGCACGCGCGACAGGGCTGCGCGAGTCACGCCAAGCTGTGCGGCGGCGGCGGTAACGCTCAGCCCCAGGGCGGGAAGAACGTCCTCGCGCAGCGCCTCGCCGGGGTGGGTGTGTATCCTGCTCATGGCATTCTGCTGGCGACCTTGACGAAGAGATAGACCAGCGGTCGCTCAGGCCTGCCGTTGATACGCTCGATGTTTGCCTCTACCGTGTAGGCGCGCAGCCAGTTCGCCACGGCAGAGCAGAGAGGCTTGGCAAGGTAGCCGATACGGCCAGCGTGATGATGGATGGCGATCGCATCAGGATCAACCGGGTTATCTGGCTCCGCCACCAACTCGACCGGCTCGCCAACGGATAGACTGTTCTTGGCCACAGCCTGATGGCGGAAGCCGGCCACCTCCATGACAAGTTCAATTGGGGGTGTTTCATCGGCTAAATCGGGAATGATCTCGAAGCCATCCCCAGGTAGCTTCGCGCCGGTGTAGGCCAGCAATGCAATGTCAGTGCCATCGAAATTCGCCGGCAGACGATACTGCGCTAGATATTCGGTGAAATCTTCCCGCTTCCTAGGAGGTAGACGGGTCATGAACGCATCAAGAACACCCGACGAGTATTCCGGACCCTTGCCGATGGCGAACGCCGGGTACCCTTGAAAACCCTCCCGTCGAGCGTCGCAGTAGTCCGGCAGGTTCTCCAGGTATCGAAATACGGCGCCGCCCGCCTTCCGCTCAATCTCAGCTACGATGCGACGTGAACGACGCTCCATGCCTGCCATTGGCCGTTGCCAGGTCAGCAACAGGCGATGCGGTTCGACAACATGTTGGATGCGGTTCATAACAATACCTCCAGCAAGAGATCTCGACGAAGCCCGACAAGACGACATATCAGGTTGGCCCGCCACGCCGACAAGGGGACCACCATCGCTTTGCGCTACTTGCCCTACACGCCACAAACCCCCGTCATCCCCCACTCAGCGCCGAACGCCGACGCGGTTTACTCCGCCATTGCGATTGGTTGCACTGACGCCCGGTGCCACCACAACAGCGGCGGGCCGTGCCACACAACCTTTGGGTACGCCGACGGTCTTGCAATAAACGACGGCGCTCGCGGGCATGGTTGTGAAAGCCAGGCCCAGGGCCAGCCCTGTAGCTACAATGATTCGGTTCATCATTGACTCCTTCATCATGAAATAAACAACAAGAAATCGGTGCTTCAGGATATGAATTGTCAGCTTACACCCTGACCGCCTCAAAGTCTGTTTGGGCTGACAACTCATGTCAATTCCTGGCCGGCGGCCGTCACTCACCAGTTACCCCACCCGACCCACTGCGAGTCTCGCCTGTCGAGATCAGTGAATCCTGCCGGCAGATCGCTCACCGGCGCTCTCCTGACGCTGGCAACGTGCAGGCCTGCAGCGTTCGCGGCGGACATCGCGCACCGATTTCCCCCGGAACTGGTCCAGTCAGGATCCCCGATGCATAATCGATAGCTGGATCAACCGACTGTGCTTGCCAACCCATGCTCGACGACATCAGGAAGACCTTGTGGGCGACCGCCGACAAGCTACGCGCCAACATGGACGCCGCCGAATACAAGCACCTGGTCCTCGGGCTGATCTTCGTCAAGTACATCTCGGACACCTTCGCCGCTCGGCGTGCCGAACTGGCGCGGCGCTTTGCCGACCCGGCCGACGATTACCATCTCGACGCGGCCGAGCAGATCGCGGCAGAACTCGAAGACCGCGACTACTACCGCGAGGTCAACGTGTTCTGGGTGCCCGAATCCGTATAGTGGTCCCAGGATTTGAGACAGTGGTTTAAGCTAGGCGCTGTCATAGGGAACGAGAAGCGATGAGCGAAGTGAAGACGCGGAAGGTACACACCCCGGAGTTCAAGGCGAAGGTAGGCCTGGAGGCCTTGCGAGGGGTGAAGACGATCAATGAGATTGGCCAGGAACACGGGGTTCATCCGGTCCAGGTGGGGCAGT
>JAKOZI010000017.1 GCA_029780075.1 Pseudomonadota bacterium | reverse complement strand
CAGGTCGTTGATGATCGCCAGCAAGGTCTGGCCGGCGTCGCTGACCTTCTCCAGGTACTCGCGCTGGCGCGGCTCGGTGCTGCCGTTCAGGGCCAGCGCCGACAGCCCGATGACCGCATTCAGCGGCGTGCGCAACTCGTGGCTGATGTTGGCCAGAAACGCATCCTTGACCCGGTCCGCAACCTGCGCCGCCTCCAGGGCCGCCTGCAAGGCGCGGTTCTGCTGGTAGAGGCGCAGGAAGACCAGCGTCTTGGCGCGCAGGATCTGGTCGTTGATCGGCTTCGAAAGATAATCGGTGGCGCCACGCAGATAGCCGTGGAGACGATCCTCATTGGCGTTGTGCGCGGCAGTGACGAAGATCACCGGCGTCTCGGCAGTTTGTGGATTGGCGGCCAGCCGCTCGCAAACCTCGAAACCGTCCATCTCGGGCATCTGGACGTCGAGGAGGATCAGCGCAAACTCCTCGTCGAGGGCGATCGACAAGGCGTCGAAGCCGTTGCTGGCCTCGACGATCGTCGCGTCGATGCCCCTCAGCGCCAGACGTATTGCCAGGCGGTTGGTCGCCAGGTCGTCGACCACGAGGATCTTCGGACTTTGGCTCATCGCGCGCCGGCCATGGTCTTGCGAAAAATTCGCAGCTCGGCCTGCACGGGGGCCCAGGTGGCGTCGCTGTCGAGCATCGATTCGGAACTCCCGAGAACCAGGAAGCCGCCGCGTTGCAGGCTGCGTTCGAAGACCCCGAGGGTCCGTTGTTGCAGGGCCGCGCCGAAGTAGATCAGGACGTTGCGGCAGATCAGCAACTGCGTTTCCAGGAACGCATCATCGGTGACCAGATTGTGCTCGACGAACTCCATGGGCTGCAGCCGGTCGGCGCGAATGGCCATTTCACTGTCCTGGAAATCGAAATAATCGGCGAAGCGCGCGCTGCCGCCAGCCGCGAGGTAGTTGGCCTGCCACTGCGCGAACTGCTGTGCCGGCCAGCGGCCGCGCCGTGCCGCGGCGAGCAGATCGAGGCTGATGTCGGTGGTGATCATGCGTGCCTTGTAGGCCAGGCCGCACTCGTGCAGCAGAATGGCGACCGAGTAGGTTTCCTGGCCGTAACCGCAGCCGACTTGCCAGACGTTGATGCGCGGGAAGCTTTCGAGCTCCGGGATGACCTGTTCGCGGAGGTGCTTCCACACCGGCGGGTCGCGAAAGAACTCGGAAACAGGGACCGACAGGTAGTTGATGACCGTTTGCGCCACCTGCTCGTCGCGGAGCAATAACGGCAACAGGTCGACCAGACTGACGACAGTGAAGAACTCGACCAACTGACGCAGGCGACGCAGCAACGAGGTGCGACCGTAACCACTGAAGTCGTAGCCGTAACGCTCGCGCAAGGCAAACAACAGCAGTTCGGCCTCGATATCCTCGAGTTCACCCCCGCGTGTTCGTTTCAGAGCCATTTTTCGAGTAGTGCCAGCAAGCGGTCGATGTCGACCGGTTTGGCCAGGTAGTCGGTGGCGCCGGCGGCGAGGCAGAGTTCGATATCGCCGGGCATCGCTTTGGCGGTTACCGCGATGATCGGTATCTGGCCGGCAGTACCGGCACGCATCCGGCGAATCAGTTCGTAGCCGTCCATCTCGGGCATCATGATGTCGGTGAGGACCGCCGTGAAATTTCCGGCGACGAGCATGTCGAGCGCCTGCGCGCCACTGCCCGCGACGCTGACGGTGTAGCCGCGGCTGCGCAAAGCTTTCGACAGCGCCGCCTGATTGCGTACGTCGTCATCGACGACCAGCAGCGCACCGTGCCGTGCCCCCGCGGCAGCCGGCGCATCCCCTTTTCCGCGTGCCTGACGGTTGACGGCCAGCAAGACTTCTTCGCGCAGACGTGCGCTTGCCTGGCCGTTGAGTCGTCCCTTGGAGATCACCGCGTCGGCATGCGTGTGCAGGCGCAGGAGTTCGGCGTCGTCGAGGTCGCGCGCCGAGTAAACCACCACCGGTGGTGGCTGCGGCATTTCCACGGCGACGCGATCGAGCCATTCGAAGCCGCTCATGTCGGGCAGGGTCAGGTCCAGTATGACCGCATCGAAGCGCGTGGACCGGAGTGCCGCCAGGGCCGCACTGCCGTTCCGTTGCTGGTTGAATTCGATGTCGGTATCCTTGAACAGGACCCGTACCGCCAGGCTGCTCGCCTCGTCGTCTTCAACCAGCAGCACTTGCGGCCTGCTGGTGGGCGGGGCGCTGGCCGATTCTCGTGGCGATCTGTCGAGCATGTCGCGGATGGCCGCCAGCACCGCGTTGCGCGTGATCGGTTTGCGGATGTAGCCGACAGCGCCGAGAGCTTTCGCCTCGCCGTTGTCTGGCGCGCCGGAGATGATGTACACCGGGATGTTGGCGCTGGCCGGGTCGGCCTTCATTCGGCGCAGCACTTCGAGACCCGAGATGCCGGGTAACCCGAGGTCGAGCAGAACACCGGCGGGGCGTTCTGCAGCGATCAGTTCGAGTGCCTTTTCGCCGCTGTTCACCGCCAGTACGGCGTAGCCCAGGGTCTCGATCAGACGGGTGACGATCGGCACCAACCGGCCATCGTCTTCGACAACCAGAATCAGCGTGCCGCGCCCGGCTGGCGCGTCGGCAGTGCTCGTCACCGGTAATGCGCCGGCAGTGGTGGGCGCGCCTTCGCCAGCGATAATTCCCGGCAGGCGCACCGAGAAGCGGCTGCCGTGGCCGAGCGTACTGTCGACTTCGATCTCGCCGCCCAGAAGCTCGACCAGCTTGCGGCTGATCGCCAGGCCGAGGCCCGAACCACCGTACTTGCGCGTCGTTTCGGCGTCGAGTTGCTGGAAGGCGTTGAACAGGCGTCCGATCTGGTCGGCCGGGATGCCGATGCCGCTGTCGATGACGTCGAAACGCAGGTCCTGCTCCTCGGCACGTACACTCAGACAGACCGAACCGCGCTCGGTAAACTTGATCGCGTTCGACAGCAGGTTGGTCAAGACCTGCGTCAGCAGGCGGCGGTCGCTGTGGATCATCAGCGTCGAGGCCGCTTCGGCATCGATCGAAAAGGCAATTGATTTCTTTGCCGCCAGCGGCTCGAAGAGACGCTGCAGGTAAAGCAGAACCTCTGGGACCGGGAAATCCTCGATCAGCATCTCGATCTTGCCGGCCTCGATCTTCGACAGGTCGAGGATGTCATTGATCAGCGACAGGAGCTGGCTGCCGCTCTCTTGGATGATGCCCGCCGATTCGACTTCGTCGCTATCGAGGTGCCCGGCGGCGTTCTCGACGAGGTGCCTGGCCAGAATGAGAATGCTGTTGAGCGGCGTGCGCAGTTCGTGCGACATATTGGCCAGGAACTGCGACTTGTAGCGGTTGGCTTGGGCGAGTTCGCGTGCGCGCGCCTCGGCCTCGCTGCGGCCGAGTTCGAGTTGCCGTCCCTGCGCTTCGAGACTGCGGTTTTTCTGTGCCAGTTCTTCGCGCTGTACCCGCAGCTCCTCCTGGGTAGCCAGAAGTTCGCTGTTCTGGACTTTGAGTTCTTCGGACTGACCGCGCATTTCGTCGCTCAGCGCCTGCATTTCGGCGTTTCTCTGGCCGAGTTCGGCTTTCTGTCGGCTGAGCTTTTCGGTTTGCCGGCGACTGTCCTCAAGCAGCGCGAGGTTGCGTTCGGCAGCCTCGATGTTTGCCAGATGGAGCCCCAGCGGGCCGACGAGGGCGGTCAGAAAAGCGTGCTCGTCGGGCGACAGGCGGCGTGTCGATGCCAGTTCGACGACCGCCAGCGTGCGGTGCTGATGGGCGATCGGATACAGCACAAGCTCCTGCGGCGGAAATTCGGCGAGCCCGGTGGCAATCAACATCAAACCGCCGGGAACGGGTGACAGGATCACCGGTTGACCATCGCGGCCGCACTGGCCGACCAGCGACTCGCCGGGAGCAAAACAGTCCTGCGACTGGCTGCGCCGCGCCAGGCCCTGCGCACCGGTACGCTGGTAGTTGCCGCCGGCGTCGCGCAGAAAGAGTGAGGCCACCGGCGCGTCGATCTGCTGCCGCAAATGGCTCAGGATGGTGTCGGCGACATCGGCGAGCCTGCTCTCCTGGCTGACGGCGGTGGTCAGCGCTGCGACATGCTCGTGGATCCAGCGGTCGCGTGCGACAGCCTCGGACAGTTCACGGAATTTCTCTGCGGCCTGGGCCATGTCGCCGATCTCGTCGCCGCGATCGAGGCCGGGAATGGTGGTTTTCTCGCCGTTGGCCAGACGCATCAGCGCACCCTGCATCGCCACCACCGGCTGGAACAGGCGTCGCCCGACGATGACGCCGAGCACGCTCGCCGCCAGGGCAATCAGCAGCCCGCTGCCGAGCATCAGCCACTGCAGCGAATAAAGGCTGGCCAGTGCCTCGTCGCGGCTGATCTTGGCGATCACCCCCCAGCGCGGCTGGTCACCGAGGGCGCCAGGAAAGGGCTGGATCTGCCGATAGGCGATGAACGAGGGCTGACCCCGGTAATCGATGAGTTCGTCGCTGCCGTCATCGCCGGCAAGCACGCGCCTGACGGCCTCGGTCTTGAGTTGCCGATTGAGAACCGTGAGATCCTTGTCGAAGAAGCTGTTGGTCATCACCCAGCCGCCGCTGCCGACGACAAAGGCTTCGCCGCTCTCGCCGAGCCCGGCCTTGAAGTGCATGTGCCGGTCGAGCGGTTCGAAGGCGATCTGCACGGCCAGTGCGCCCAGTGGCCGGCCGCTGCCGGGTTCGAGGACCGGAATCGCCAGGAACATCGCCGGGCGGTTGCCCATCGCCGGGTAGTGTTCGGCATCTGAAAACGCGGGCACGCCGCTCACGCTTCGGTGCAGGGCAATCGTCGCCGCGCGTGCCAGGCCGGTGTCTTTCCACGGTCCGGTGAGCAGGTTGGTGGCGAAATCGTTGTCCTTGCGCAGCGAATAGACGACATTTCCCTTGCTGTCGACGAGCAGCATGTCGTACCAGCCGTAGGCGGCGTGGCGCTTGCGGAAAAATCCGTCGTTCTCGGCATGCGCCAGGGCGTAGCCGCTACGGCAGGCATTGCCGGAGGCGTGCTGCAGGTCCATGCCCGGATTGCTGCCGGCAGCCTGTACGTCGCTGTCGTAGAACTGCTGGAGTTGCGTGCCGGCGTCGGTGCCGCAGGCCGCGAAAGCGGCCGAGAACTGGCGCGTTGCCTCGATTACCGCCGGCGCGTTGCCCATGGTGACGATGTCGTCACGCATGCGTTCGAGATGGTTCTGCAGGTCTTCGCGACGCGCCTCGGCAACCGCCGCCAGGCCTCGTTCGGCAGCGTCCCTGAGGGCACTGTTGGTGACCTGGGTAACGATGGCCAGCAAGATCGCAACGGCAGCCACGGCCGGCAGGACGGTCTGCAGGACGAGTTTCGACCCGAGTTTCATGGTGTTTGCTCTCCTGGTGTGCCGTGCATCGGGTCCGACTGCGGCCGGCGACCCTGACGGGAATCTGAGGTATCGAACATCACCCTTTCGGCATTCATTGTATCGGTCCGTTGCCGGGTTCGGCGAGCCATTGTCTGGCGGCTTCGAAATTGAAGCGGTGGACCTCGGACAGGGCGGCGAGCAGCAGAGGCTGCCAGGGACTGCCGGGGAATTCGTCGAGGCAGCGCTGGATGGCAGCGGCACTGTTGCCGTCGGCGGTATCGAGCAGTTGCAGCAGCGCCGTGATCGACGCCGGCGGCGGCGCCGGTCGTGGCACCGGCAGCGTCGGCGTCGGCCAGCGCATCGCCGGGCGGGGTGACGGCTGCAGCGCCGCTTGCACCTGGCCGCACATGGCGACGATCGATTGCGCGAGCTGTTGCCGGAGTGCGTCACAGGGCGTACCGGTGCGGATCGCCTGCTCGAGTGCCGTCGCCTGGCGATGCAGTTCGCGCATCCCGAGCACGCCGACGCGGCCCCTGAAGGCGTGCGTGGCCTGCCTCGCCGCCTCGTGCGCC
>JAKOZI010000006.1 GCA_029780075.1 Pseudomonadota bacterium | reverse complement strand
CCCCTTTTGCGACATCTGATAGCCCGGCAGTCCTGCCGTCTCGATATCGAGTTCACTCGGGAAAGGTCCGCCACCGACGCGCGTACAGTACGCCTTGGTGATTCCCAGCACGTAATGCAGCATGCCCGGACCAATGCCCGAACCGGCTGCGGCCTGACCCGCGACACAATTCGAGGAGGTGACAAAAGGGTACGTGCCGTGATCAATGTCGAGCAGCGCGCCCTGTGCGCCCTCGAACAGCAGACTGTGTCCGGCCTGATTGATCGCATGCAGTGCCGCCGAAACATCGGCGACCAACGGCTTGATCTCTTCGGCATCGGCCATCGCCTGGGCCAGGACAGCGTCAAAATCGACCGCTTCGGCGCCCAGATAGCGGGTCAGCACGAAGTTGTGGTAGTCGAGGTTTTCCTTCAGCTTGTCGGCAAAACGAGTGGGATGGAACAGATCATAGACGCGCAGCGCCCGCCTCGCCACCTTGTCTTCATAAGCTGGGCCAATGCCCTTGCCGGTGGTGCCGATGCGCAAATCCGAGCACTTCGCTGCTTCGCGGGCGTGATCGAGAGCAGCGTGGTAGGGCAGGATGATCGGACAACCCGGACTGATCCGGAGGCGCGAGCGGACGTCGATGCCCCCCGACTCGAGCACCCTGATTTCGCTGATCAAGTGATGAATATCCAGCACGACCCCGTTGCCGATGAAGCAGGCCACCCCCTCGCGAACGATCCCGGAGGGGACCAGATTGAGCTTGTACACCTTGTCGCCGACCACCAGCGTGTGACCGGCGTTGTGACCGCCCTGAAAACGAACGACACCCCTGGCATGATCGGTCAGCCAGTCTACGATCTTGCCCTTACCCTCATCGCCCCATTGGGTGCCCACCACCACGACGTTCCTAGCCATTCCTGTGATCCGTTCCTGTGATTGCCTCAATTAGCCATTGCCCGTCACGTTCAAGCAATTGGCGGTCACACCGCGGCCCTTCGCTACGTGTTTCGGACGGCAGGAGTTCAACGACGACCTCGCCCCGCGCACGCAATACCGCAATCGTGTCTGCCAGAGGGGCGCTGTTTGCCGAACAGGGCGCCAGAATCGCCCCTGGCGCCCTGCCACTGGCCGCAAGCCCTGCCAGATCCCGCAGGTCCATCGAGAAGCCCGTCGCTGGACGGTCGCGACCGAAGGCTCTGCCAACGCCGTCATAACGCCCGCCACGGGCAACGGCACTCGCAAAATCAGTACAGTAAGCCGCAAAAACGACACCGTTGTGATAATGGTAACCACGTAGATCAGCGAGGTCGAACGATAGCGGCAGATCGGGCAACGACGCCTGCAACTGCCGCAAGGTCTCCAAAGCGGCCGTGACCTGCGGCCAGGCGGGCAAGGCCTTCGTCGCCGCGGCAAGTGTTTCGACGCCTCCGTAGAGTGCCGGCAAGCTCAGCAGCGCCGAGCGCAAAGGCTCGTCCATTCTGGCGCAAAGCTCGCGCAGACTCGGCACATCCTTGCCCTGCAGCAACAGCAGCAACGCCCCCTCGAGTTCGGCATTGAGGTCTGCCGCCGCCGCCAGTGCGCGAAACACGCCGACATGACCGAGGTCGATACGCGCTGCCGGGACTCCGGCTGCACGCAATGCGCCGGCCATCAGACGGATGACCTCACCGTCTGCGGCCACTCCGGCATATCCATACAACTCCGCACCGAGCTGCAGGGGTTCACGGCTCGCCGTCAGTGAAGCCGGCAGGGTATGCAGTACGCTGCCGCTATAGCAGAGTCGCGTCACCCCCTGGCGATTGAGCAGGTGGGCATCGATCCGGGCAACCTGCGGCGTGATATCGGGTCGTACGCCGAGAGTGCGACCCGATAATTGATCGACGAGCTTGAAAGTACGCAGTCTCAGGTCGTGTCCGGAACCGGTAAGCAGCGACTCGAGGTATTCGAGCAGCGGTGGCATGACCAGTTCGTAGCCATGCACCCGGAACAGATCGAGTAGCCTGCGGCGCAGAGACTCTATCCTTGCGGCTTCAGCGGGTAGTGCATCAGCGAAGTGTTCGGGCAAAAGCCAGTTCATCGGAAAATCATCAACAGGACCAGCCCGACCAACATCGACGTCAGGCCGATGAAACGGATCTGTCCATCAGAGAAGCGGATCAAGCGCTTGAATGTCTCCCGCCAGGCGTTCGGGGCGACGAACGGCAACAGCCCCTCGAGCACCAGCATCAGCGCAAACGCAAGCAACAGGTGATCAGTCATTTGCCGGCTTTGTCGCCGCCACCACCCCGGCCGATGCTCTTCATGTACTTGAAAAAGTCCGAATTGGGTTCGACGACGATCACGTCGGTCTTGCCCTTGAAGCTGCCGCGATAGGCCTCCAGGCTACGATAGAAGGCATAGAATTCGGCATTGCCTTCGAAGGCCTGGGCGTAAATGGCGGTGGCCCTGGCGTCGCCCTCGCCCTTCATCTTCTGTGCGTCGCGATAGGCCTCGGCGACGATCACCTCACGCTGCTTGTCGGCGTCGGCGCGAATCTTCTCGGCATCGGCAGCGCCCTGCGAGCGCAGTTCGTTGGCCACCCGCTTGCGTTCCGCGTCCATGCGGCGATACACCGACTCACTGACGTCAATGGGCAGTTCGACGCGCTTGACCCGCACGTCGACGATCTGTACGCCGATCTTGCGCGCGTCAAGGTCAGCCTTCTCGCGCATCTGCTCCATCACCTTGTCACGTTCTCCCGAGACCACATCGTGCACGGTGCGCTTGCCGAACTCCTCACGCAGGCCGGCATTCACGGTCTGCGTGAGACGCGTCTTGGCACGCGATTCGTCGCCAGCCACCGAGATGTAATACAGCTTCGGATCAATGATCCGCCACTTGGTGAATGAGTCGACCAGCACGTTCTTCTTCTCGGAAGTGATGAAGCGTTCCGGCTCGGCACTATCGAGGGTCAGAATCCGCTTGTCG
>JAKOZI010000338.1 GCA_029780075.1 Pseudomonadota bacterium | reverse complement strand
CGGTCGGCGAAGCGTCGGCGGGCATGGCCTGGCTGGAGAAAGTGCGTCTCAAGGTCAGTGCGCCGCTCGATCTCGCCCGGCTCGCAAGGCGTGACGATCCCATTGGCTTGCTGATTCGATCACTCGACGCGCTGGCGGCCGATCCCGATGCGCTGCAGAGTCTGGCCGACGGCGTGTTGGCCGATCTGGGCCAGAAGCTGCCAGCCGAACTGCGCGGATGCCACGGCGACTGGGCGCTGGATTCCAGGGAGGCGCTGTCCGACGCTCTCGCCAGCGCCAGAGAACGCCTGCTGGCCGCAACTTCCGCAGAGGACGGCGCGTGAAGATCGACCAGCTCGACCTCAAGGCGTACGGCCACTTCACCGGTCAACGCCTCGATTTCCGCGGCAGTGCCAGGCTGCATATCATTTGCGGGCCAAACGAGGCCGGCAAGACCACGCTTTGGCGGGCGATCAACGGTGCTCTCTTCGGAGTTCCCGAGCAGACCCGGGACGGCCACCGGCATGGCAAGCCAAAGCTGCGGGTGGGGGTGGTCCTCACCTCCGCCGCGGGTGAACAACTCGCCGTCATGCGCCGCAAGGGGCGCGTCAACACCCTGCTCAGCTACAATCCGACGAGTGGCGACGAGTTGTCGGAGGCCGTTCCGGAGGAGCGCCTGCGCGAATGGCTGGGTGGCCTCAGCCAGGGGCTCTTTCTGGCGATGTTCAGCCTCGATCACGAAGCCCTGGTGCGCGGTGGCGAAGCGCTGGCGCAAGGCAAGGGGGATGCCGGCGAAAGCCTCTTCGAGGCTGGCGCCGGCCTCGGTTCGATCCGTACACTGCGGGCAAGGCTCGACCGCGAGGCCGAAACCTTGTTCAAGCCGCGCGCGTCCACCTCGGTCATCTACCGCACGCTGTCGCAATACGAAGCGTCTCGCAAGCAGGCGAAGGACGCTGCCGTGCGTCCGGCCGAGTGGAGTTCCAGAAAGGCTGCACTGGCGACGGCGGAAAGCGAATACGCAGCGGCCAGGGCCGAGCAGGCGCGCCTGCTCAAGGATGCTCGCCGACTGGAGCGGCTGGCGGCGATTCTTCCGGATGTGGCCGCCCTCGAACTGGCGCAGCAGCGCCTGGCTGAACGGGCCGATGTGCCTATGCTTCCACCTTCTGCTCCTGCCGAGCGGGTGGCGGCGGTCACCAAGCAGAACGCCGGCGTTGAGGCCGAGCGGATGGCTTCGCAACGTTGGCGGCAGCACCAGGCTGAACTCGAGGCGATCGAGATCAACGACGCCGTGCTGGCCGATGCGGAATCCGTCGAGGCGCTCCAGCACGCGACCGGCACCTACCGTGAGGCGAGCATGCAGCTCGCCAAGGCAGCATTCGGCATCGAAAGGGCGCGCGGCGAGTTTGCTGCCATCGTCAGGCAGATCGCCGGTGAACAATGGCCAGAACAGCCGTTGCAATGGCTTCCGGATCCGACCGGTGTGGCGCGGATTCGGGCCTTGATCACTGCCGGCGCGATGCTCAAGGCGACTCACCGGGCATGCCTCAAGACTTTCGGCGAGAAGCAGTTCGAGCTGCAGCAGCTCGACGCGGAAATCCTCGGCCTTGGGAGCGAAGACTGCTCGGGGGATCTGGGGGCCTTTCTCGACTCGATCGCCGATCATGGCGATCCCGAAGCTGGGGCGCAACAACTCGAAGACGAAGCGACGGCGGCAGAAGTGCAGCTCAACAGCGAAGCCGGAGTCCTGAAAATGGCTTCCGCCGAGGCGGTGGCGAGAACCACCATCCCGCTCGAAGCGGAAGTCCAGTTGCTCAAGTCGGAGGACGAAGAGCTGCGTCGTCGGACGCGCTCGATTCGGGAGGCGATGGAAAAGATCGAGAACGATCTTGCCGCCTTGCGCGGCGAAATCAAGGGCCTGGAGATCCGTGGCGAGGTGCCGACCAAGACCGCACTGGCGCTTGAGCGCGAGAAGCGGGACCTGCTTTGGCTGGGTATTCGCCGCCACTTCATGCCATTAGCGGGTGAATCGCTGGCAGCGGAGCCGCCGCCGTCGAGCGAACCCTACGAACACGCCGTGACTCGTGCCGACACTACCGCCGACGGCCTCTTTGCCGATGCCGAGCGCGTGACCCGCTACGCTGAATTTCGTGTCCGCGAAACCCAGATGCAGAGCGCACTCGATCTGGAAAAAGGCCGGGCGGCGTCGGTTGGCAAGGACCGGGAGGATCTCGAACGGCGCTGGGGCGAACTGATCGGTGTGCATGGCTGGCCTCCTCTGAAACTCAGCGAAGGGGCGCCATGGATCGCCAGGCGCGAGGCCTTTCTGCAACGCCGCAATGCCTGGCAGGCCACGCGGCAGGAGGCAGAGCAAAGGCGCCGGCGTGCGCGTGAGATCCGTAGCCGACTCAGCGAAATTTATGGCCTGATGAAGCGGCCGGTCCCGGCACCCGGCGAGCGGCTTTCGGAAACGCTGGCGCGCGCCCGTGCCATCGCCAGGCACCATGCCGACCATCTGACCCAGCGACAACTCAAGACGACCGCCAGGGCAAAGGCGGCTGCCGCGGTCCAGCATGCCGGGGCCGCAGAAATTGCCAGCCGCAGGCAACTGGACGAGTGGAAGAAGCAATGGGGCGAAGCCATGCTGGCGATTCGACTGACCAGCGAGGCCAGCGAGGAAGAAGCGGACGCTCGACTCGAACAGCTTTCTGCGCTGGCCCTGGCGCGTGCCGCGCTGGATCAGGCAGAGAACGAGCAGCGCAACGCCGGCATCCAGATTGACGACTATGAAACCCGACTCACCAGGACCTGGCTGCGCGTCCGTCATCAGCCGATTCCCGAAGACGGACGAACCCACGACGTCCTGGCCGGCGAGTTGTACCGCGAACTGGGGGCGGCTCGTTTGCAGCAGGACAGGAAAAACACGCTCACGCAACAGCTCGCCGATGCCCAGCAGGCCGTGGCCGCAGCTCGCCAGTCTGCGCAGGACGCCGCCTTGATCATCGACAGGCTCCTGCAGCAGGCAGACTGCCGCACGCTCGAAGATCTCGAACTGGTCGAAGGCGAGAGCGCCCTGCGTGCCGCCCTGGTGACCGAAGTGCGGGAAATCGAAGCCCGGCTGGTGAAGTCAGCGGGCTTGCCGCTGGCTGAAGCGCTCAAGCAGGCGGTTGGCCAGGATCCGGATGCGATTGCCGAGGCCCTCGACCATAACATGCACGAACAGGAACGGAGTGCCGCAACGGTACAGCACCACCATGAAGTGTTCCTTGCCGCCAGGCAGGCGTTCGAGAAGATGGATGGCTCCGCCGTGGCTGCCGACGCGCAGCAGAAAGCCGCGCAGTACGCCGCCCGGATCAGTGAACTCGGGGCCGATTATGCCGCGACGCGGATCGCTTCGGCGGTGATTGCCCAGGTCATCGATGCCTACCAGAAGCGGAACCAGGGGCCGCTCGTCGAGCAGGCGTCGCGGCGATTCGCGGTGATCACGGCCGGCCGTTATCGTGGCGTGGTCGTCGATTACGACGACGAGAGGCAGATTCTCAAAGCCGTTCGCGCCGATGGCGAGCGTCTGACGATGGAGCAACTGAGCACCGGTCGCCGCGATCAGCTTTTTCTCGCCTTGCGCCTGCCGCCATCGAAGGGCACCTCGAAAACGGGGAGCCCTTGCCGGTGATCGTCGATGACATCCTGATCCAGTTCGACGACGAGGCCGCGGCGGCGACCTTCCAGGTGCTGGCCGATCTCTCCCGGCGTACGCAGGTGCTGTTCCTGACGCACCACGAGCACTTGCTCGATGTGGCGCGGGCGGCCATCGGTGACGACGCGTATCGGGTACAGCGCCTGTCGCCGTGATCCGGCGGACAAATGCCGTGAGGCGTTTGGCCGGCGCGTTTGATGGATTCAGACTGAACGGCATCGATTCGAACGCAAGCGGCTGCGTCGCTTATAGTGCACGGGTTTGCCGGGCGGCGGCATGTGGGGGTACAAGGAGGATTGCATGCGTTCAGGACAGGTGCTGTTGTTTTCGCTGTGGGTAAGTTGCGCGGCCTGTGCGGCGCCACCGGAGGCGGCGCCGGAGGTGCCGCAAACGCTCGAAGCCGCCGGAGAGCAGCGGACGCGGGCGGCGTCGATGCGCGCCGAGGCGGAGCGCCGTCATCAGGCTGATCAGGACCGTTGCTACACGAAGTTGCTGGTCAACGATTGTCTGGTTGCGGCCAAGAAGCGTTATACGGCGTCCATCGTCGAGGCGCGCAGGCTCGATCAGCCGGCTCGCGACTTCGAGCGGCAGGCGAAGCGGCAGGAAGTCGAAGCCAAGGAGAGCAAACGCGCCGCCGATCAACAGCAACGCGAGGCCGATCAGCAGGAGAACGCCGAGCGCCACCGGACCGAGGAAGCCGCGAAGGCCAGCGCGCGCGAAAAGAAACTCGCCGACAAGGCGAGAAAGGCTGAAGAGGGGCAGAAGAAAGCGGCCGCCGACCAGGCCAGGCGTCAGGCGAAACTGCAGAAGCGTGCCCAGCAGGATGCCGAGCGCGAGGCCAGGAAGGCTGCCCGCGAGGGCGGCAAGCCGGCTCCCGCCAACTGACCGCGGGTTTCAGGCGATGCCTTGGCTGGCCAGGTACTCTTCGTAGTTGCCCGGGTAGTTGACCACCTTGCCATCGAGGCGCACTTCGAGGACACGCGTGGCTAGCGACGAGACGAACTCGCGGTCGTGCGAAACGAAGACCAGCGTACCCTTGAACTTTTCGAGCGCGGTGTTGAGTGACTCGATCGATTCCATGTCCAGGTGGTTGGTGGGCTCGTCCATGACCAGCACGTTCGGCTTCATCAGCATCAGCTTGCCGAAGATCATGCGGCCCTGCTCGCCACCCGAGATCACCTTGACCGCCTTGCGCACCTCGTTGCCGGAGAACAGGAGGCGTCCGAGGGTGCCGCGGATCAGTGTCGCGAGGTCCTCGCCGTCGCTCGCGCTGCTGCGCGCGTAGCCGGCGATCCAGTCGGTGAGGTTGGTGTCGCTGCTGAAATCCTTGGCGTGATCCTGCGCATAATAGCCGCGGCGTGCCTTCTCCGCCCATTTGATGCTGCCGCGCTGGGGTTGCAGTTCGCCCATCAGCAGCTTCAACAAGGTCGTTTTGCCAACACCGTTTTCGCCGATGATCGCCAGGCGATCGCCACCATTGAGTGACAGGGTGAACCGGCTGAAGATCTTGCGGGAGCTGCCCGGATAAGCGAAGTCGAGGTTTTCGATCTCGACCGCCTGGCGATGCAGTTTCTCCTTGTCGTCGAATTCGAAGCGGATCCAGGGATACTGGCGTGACGACGGCTTGACGTCCTCCGGCTTCAGCTTTTCGATCAGCTTCTGGCGGGAAGTGGCCTGCTTGGCCTTCGACGCGTTGGCCGAAAAACGGCGAACGAAGTTCTGCAGTTCGGCGATCCGTTCCTTGGCTTTGGCGTTGGCGTTCTGCTGCCGCTCGCGGGCCATCGTCGAGGCTTCCATGAAGTCGTCGTAATTGCCCGGATAGATGGCGATCTTGCCGTAATCCAGGTCGGCCATGTGCGTGCACACCTGGTTGAGGAAGTGGCGATCGTGTGAAATGATGACCATCGTGCTGTTGCGCTCGTTGATCGCGTTTTCCAGCCAGCGGATGGTGGCGATGTCGAGGTTGTTGGTGGGTTCGTCGAGCAGCAGGATCTCGGGGTCGGCAAAGAGCGCCTGGATCAGGAGCACGCGCAGCTTCCAGCCCGGCGCGACGTCACTCATCGGGCCAAAGTGCTGCGCGGCGGGAATGCCCACGCCGAGCAGCAGTTCCCCGGCGCGCGCCTCGGCGGTATAGCCGCCGTATTCGGCATAGCGGGCTTCCAGATCAGCGGCGTGCAGGTAATCTTCCTCGGTCGCTTCCGGGTTGGCGTAGATGGCGTCCTTCTCCAGCATGCAGGCCCACATCTCCTCATGGCCCATCATCACCACGTCGATCACCCGTTGCTGTTCGAAGGCGAACTGGTCCTGGCGGAGGTAGGCCATGCGTTCGTGCACGTCCTTGGCGACGTTGCCGGCCGTGGGTTCGAGTTCGCCGGCGAGGATCTTCATGAAGGTCGACTTGCCGGCGCCGTTGGCGCCGATCAGTCCGTAGCGATAGCCTTCGCCAAATTTGACCGAAACGTTTTCAAAGAGGGGTTTGACCCCGAACTGCATGGTGATGTTATTGGCGACGAGCACGAAGAAACCTCGGTAAAATCATCAGGTTGCAAAAGGGCGCTATTGTACCTCAGGGAACGGTGATGTGCCTGCCGGCGCCCTTCGTTCTACTTCTGGGGGGGTTGCGCAGGCGGGGCGTTGGTCTGCGAAACGAAGGCAAAGGCTCCGGGCTCGGCAAACCATTGCAGATTGATGCCGTCGACAATGACGGTTACCGGTATCTCATGGGTCGTTCCGGCATACGACACGCTCGCCAGCGCAGCGAACTGCCGGTCGCCACCGCCGGTCACGCGCACGCGCATCACCTCGATGCCGCTGCCCTGGAATTCCGGGTTGCTGCGGAAATACTGTTGCATCGAAGCACGGGCGAGCTCCCCGACCTTCTCGGGGCCAGGGAAGCAGGCGGCGAGTGCGCAGGCGACAATCAGCATCGCGGTTCTCAGCAAGATGGTTTTGCCGTGCATGGCTTGTTCTCCCTTGGGGTGGTGGCGCCGGGTTTGCGATTCGAAGACCGGCTCGACGCTGATGCCGGGCAGTCAGCGTCGCCAATGGCAGCGCGTCGGGCGGTGACGCGGAACCACCGGCCGCAGCAGACATCGGCGATGGCTTGCCAGGCGCATCCACAGCCACAGCCACTGCGGTGATCGCCATGCCCGTCCTCAGCGATTGTCGAACGCCAGCTTGACCCCGAAGGCGAGCAGGGCAGCGCCCGCCGCACGCGTGGCCAGCTGGCGTACCCACGGCAGGCGTGACAGCTTGCGCGCCACGGCGTTGCCGACCAGTACCAGCGCCGCCTGATAGAGGAAACTGAGGAGGGTCACGTGCGCCATCATCACCCCGAGCGTCAGCGATGAGGCGTCGGCGCGGAGAAAGAGCGGAAAGAAGGCGACGAAAAAGAGTACGACCTTGGGGTTGGTGAGGCTGACCGCGAAAGCCTGCCGAAAATAGACCCAGCTACTTTTTCGGGATTCCGGCGCAGCACTGACATCAGGGATGGGTTTGCGCAGCAATTGCAGTCCCATCCAGGCCAGATAGGCCGCACCAAACCATTGCAGCCCCAGAAAAAGGGCAGGCTCGGCATGCATCAGCGCGGCCAGGCCGAGCACCGCTGCCACCATATAAACCATGTCACCCAGCAGGGTCCCCATGACTGCGCCCAGTCCCGCGGCGACACCGTTGCGCGCCGTGGCGTTGAGAATTGCCAGCGTGCCCGGGCCGGGAATCAGCTGGAAAACAAGAATCGCGCCGACAAAGCTCGCGTAGTTCTGGATGTCAAACATCGGTCGGTCTCCGGTCGGTGTTGCTCCCGGCGTCGGCTGCGGGTTCCAGCAAGGCATCCAGTTCTTCCCACAGGGGGTCACAAAGCCCTTCACGATAGGCGGCCCGCCTGAAATCGGCGTGCTCCTTGCGGTACACCTCCCAAAGACCACATCGCTGGTCGACAACGCAACTTCGCACGTTGGCCAGGCGATCGGCGGCCTTGACCACCAATGCCAGTTCCCCGGGGCCGGCAACCGTCGCCAGTCGGGCATAGGTGCCGGCCTTGCGCTCGGCCCGGTTGGCCCCCGGGGCGTCGGTCAGCAGACTGACGCATTCGCCTACCAGGTGTCCAAAGCGTCTGCGCACCTCGTCTTCGGTGACCGCGGTGTCCTCGACAACATCGTGCAGGTAGCCGACGATCTGCGCCTCGACGCCGTAGGGCGACAACAGTCCGACGACCGCATCGAGATGGAAGACATACGGTCGGGCACCATACATCTGGCTGCCGTGCGCAGTCACGGCGAAGGAGCGAGCATCATCGAGCATGTCTATGGCGTTTCATTGGGGTATCGAGCGGGCTGCTGGCCGGCGGCCGGCGCCGAGGGTGATGGCGCGGCCGTTGTCGGGGCATGAACCAGGGTTGCCTGTGGGGATGACGACGGATCCGGCAGCATGCTGGCCAGCAGTGCCCGCACTCCCTCCCACTGCTGCCGCCAGAAGCCACTCTGTGCGGTGGATTCGGCCAGCGGTCCGTGGCTCAGGCCGGATGGCGGCATCGCCCGCCCGCGATACTGGGTGCCGAAGAGTTGATCCCAGATCGGAAACAGGATCGCGAAATTACAGCCAAAGCGGTACTGTCGGCCTTCGGGAAGCTCGATCGCATGGTGCCAGCGATGGTAGCGCGGGCTGACCAGCAGCAGCTCGCCGAGGCGTCCGAACGACAGCCGGGCATTGACGTGCGAAAGGTTTTCGACGGTCTTCACGGCGATCAGCAGGATGATGAAATGGCCCGGCGGAACGCCGATCAGGAGCGCGATGACGGCGAACCAGAAGCCGCCGATGAGATCGTCGAGCAGATGATTGCGGCTGTCGGTCCACAGGGTCATCTGGCGTTGGCTGTGGTGGATGGCGTGCAGCGCCCACCACCAACGGAGCGTGTGCGAGAGGCGGTGGCGCCAGTATTCGGCGAAATCCAGGAGGATCAGATAGATCAGGAAGCTGAACAGGGGGCGTGCTTCCAGCTCCGGAAACAGGTCTTCCAGTTGCGGAGGAATGATGTCGTGAAAGCGCAGCCAGCCATCCACGGACACGAAGAGCGGTGCCAGCACGGCGAACACCAGGAGCGGGATGATTCCCAGCCGGTCCAGGAACGAATACAGTATGTCGACACGCACCGTCTTGCGGTCTGGCCAGACTTCGATCGGGCGCAGCGCCTCCAGTGGCCGCAACAGCAGGTAGGCGGCAGTGATCTGCAACACCCCGCAGAGGAAGAATTCAACGCCGTCGAAGGCCATTTCCAGATAGCTACCCAGCCCCAGGGTCAGCAGGACAGGCTCCAGCAGGTGCGCCAGCAGCCAGCCCTGCAGCGCGACGAACACTTCCAGGAAGGCGTTGCTCATGGTTGCGGCCGGCGGGTGGCAAAACAGAAGCCCCTGCTCTTGAGGCCGCTGATCAAGGCGTCGAGCATCGGCGCAAAGGGATCCTTGCGCGACCAGATCCCGAGGTGGGCCATCACGATGTCGCCATCCTTCAGGCGGTCGAGCGCGCGCTGCACGAGCAGCGCGTTCGGGTAGCTGTCGGAAGGCAACTCGTCGCCGAGGAAACCGGCCGGCGCCCAGCCGACATGCTGGTAGCCACAGGCCTGCGCCGCTGCCAGCGTGTTCGGGGTGGTGCGCCCACCCGGCGCGCGCCACAGGGGGTCGAGCCGATGTCCGGTGAGTTCCTGGAAACGGCTGCCCGGACGCTGCAATTCCTCGCACACGGCACGCGCGTCCAGCGTTTCGCTGCGGCCATCCTGCAACCGGTAGCGGACCCGCTCGCCGCTGTCGCTGCGAAAGCTGCCGTGCCTCCAGGTGTGGCTGCCGAAGGCGTGCCCTTCGGCGACGCGCGCGCGCCAGTACGGTGCCCAACTGGCGTCGAGCGCATGGTCGCCACGCGTCGTCTCTTCCTGCGCCAGGAAGAAGGTCGCCTTGACGCCGTGCCTGGCGAGCGTATCGGCAATCAGTTCGGCGTGGCGCATGTTGCCGGTGTCAAACGTCAGGTACAGGGTGCCCGCCTGGCAGGCCGCCGCGGCGTGTGCCGCGGGCGTGGTCAGCAACAGCATGCCGCTGCCCAGCAGCGCCAGGATCCGGGTCAGGAGGCTAGTGCGCATGGTTATTCCGGCCACACCTGCTGTGACGTTCATGCCACGTGTTCACCCGTTGGACCAGGCCAGCCATGCCTTGAAGCGTTCATCGCAGACCCGCGTGGTTGAGAAAGAAGACGCCATGCGGCGAACTGCCGACCGGGATCGACATCTTGAGCTTCTTGGTGACCAGGTCGATGACCTGCACCTTGCGGGCGAAGCGCGCCGTTGCCCAGAGTTCCTTGCCGTCGGCGCGAACCATCATGTCGTCCGGCCCACCCGGGACCTCGTATTTTTCCACGACGCTCATGGTCTGCGTATCGAGCAGCGAAATACTGCCATCGACCGAGCGGTTCGAAACGAAGAAATGGCGCCCGTCGCCCTTCGGTTGAAGGTTGTGGGCGGCGGTGGCGGTCGGCACCTTTCTGACGCTCTTCTGGGCACGCCAGTCGATCACTTCGACGACGCCTTCGCCCATGCAGGCGACCAGCAGATAGCGATTGTCCGGCGACATCACGATGCCCGCCGGGGTGGCGGCGACCGGCATGACCCAGACGATCTTTTGCGTCCCGAGGCTGATCGCCATGACTTCGTTGGAGTCCTGCAGGGTCACGAAGACAAACTGGCTGCCGTCGTCGAAGGCCATGTGCGAGGGGGTCTTCGGTGCCGGCAGGCGGGCAACCAGCCGGAAGTCGGTCGGGTCATAGAGATCGACCCGGTCCAGGCGCAGCGATGTGGCGACGAACCATTTCCGGTTCGGCGAGTAGCCCAACTGATAAGGATCGGAAATGTTGCGGATGCGTTTCTGTTCCTGACCGGTGGTCGGGTCGAAGAACACCAGTTGGTTGGAGGCGGCACAGGCGATGACCACGGATTTCTCGTCGGGGGTCGGCATCAGGTGGTGTGGTTCCTTGCACACCGTGGCCTTGCCGGTGACCTGGTAGGTCTCGGTGTCGATCAGGCTGATCGTGCCGTCTGCCGAGTTCAGGGCAATCGCCAGCACCGCGTGTGCCGCGGTGGTCGAGCACAGCAGCAGGAGCATCGGCAGCCATCCGGCAGGCCGGCGGACGATGTTGATGAAGAAGGGGACGATCATCGCGGGCAAACTCAGGCCTTTTTCTGGATCAGTTCGACCTTGTATCCATCGGGATCTTCGACAAAGGCGATCACCGTCGTGCCGTGCTGCATCGGCCCGGCTTCGCGCACTACCTTGCCGCCACGCGCCTTGATCTGCGCGCAAGCTGCGTAGGCGTCGGCGACTTCGATCGCCACATGGCCGAAGGCGTTGCCCAGTTCGTAGGCCGGCGTGTCCCAGTTGTGTGTCAGTTCAAGAACCGCGCTTTCCGCTTCCGATCCGTAGCCGACAAAGGCCAGGGTGAAGCGGCCGGCCGGGTAATCCTGGCGACGCATGACGCGCATGCCGAGTACCTCGGTGTAGAACGCCAGCGAGCGATCAAGATCGCCAACACGCAACATGGTATGCAGAATCCGCATCGGTTTTCCTTACCAGTGAGGGCAATGGGTCGCGCCAAGCTGCAGGGCCTGGCGCGCGTTCGGGTAATCGGGGTACACCTGCGCGACGATCGACCAGAAGCGCGCACTGTGGTTCATTTCGCGCAGGTGCGCCAGTTCGTGCACCGCGACGTAGTCGATCACCGGCAGCGGGAAGTGGATCAGCCGCCAGTTCAAGCGAATGCCGCTGCGCAGGCTGCAGCTCCCCCAGCGGGTACGCGCGGATGATAACGACAGGCGTGGCAGGGCGACGCCGAGCCGGGACGCGTAATGGCCCAGGCGCTCGACGAACAGCGCGCCTGCCCGTTCGCGCAGCGCTTTCTCCAGCTGCAGCGGTGCCTCCGCGGGTGAGTGCAGACACAGGGTGAGCGCGCGTTCGGGCGTTTGCGGGTTCCAGACGCAGCGCCTGGCGCCGATGGCCAGGCGGACGGTGATCGGGTTGCCGAGCAGCGGTATCTGCACGCCATCGACGATGCGCAGCGGCTCCGGATGCGGGCGAGCCTGCCATTCGTCGAGTTTTCTTCGGATCCATTCGCGGTGCTGCAGAATCGATGCTTCGACTTCGTGCAGCGAGGCGCCGTTGGGGGCGCCGACCCGCAGGCCGCGGTGGTCGATCGAGAGCCCGATGGTGCGGCGCCTGGCCCGGCGCAGCAGGTAGTTGACCGTGTGCTCGCCAAGGGCGATGGTCCGCAGCGTTTCGCCGCACGCCTCCGGCTGCGCGCACGCACGCGGCAATTCAGGCGGCGACAGCATCGGCAGCAGCCGGGTAGCGGTGTGGCGAGAGGCGCTGCATCTCGGCCTCGATCCAGGCGGCGGCCAGAGCGTTGATCTTCACCGCCGTCTTGCCCGCGGGATCGATCGGCGGGCCGATGCTGACGGTGATCAGCCCCGCCGAGATGTCCAGGAGGCCCTTCCCCCAGACTTCCCCGGCGTTGTGCGCCACCGGTACCACCTTGGCACCACTGCGGACGGCGAGGTGGGCGCCACCCGGCTTGTAGCGACACGTTTGTCCAGGCGCGACACGGGTGCCTTCGGGGAAAATCACCACCCAATAGCCCGCGGCCAGCCGCTCGCGCCCCTGATCGAAGACCTGCTTCAGGGCATCCTTGGCCGCCGCACGGTCGATCGAAATCATCTTCATCGCCGCCAGCCCCCAGCCAAAGAACGGCACCCGCAGCAATTCCTTCTTCAGCACAAACACGAGCGGCGGGAAGATCTCCTGCAGCCCGACCGTTTCCCAGGCCGACTGGTGTTTGGCCAGTACCACCGACGGCTCGTCGGGGATGTTCTCGCGGCCAAGGACGCGGTAGCGGATACCCAGCACGAACTGGCAGAGGGCCATGAAGCCGCAGCGCCAGACGGCGATGATCCGGTAGCGGGTGGGCATCGGAAAAAACACGGCCAGGGAAACGGCCACGCCGAACGGTATGGTCAGCAGGCTGACCAGCAGCAGAAAAAGCGCTGCGCGCAGAGCGGCCATCACAGGCTCAGGATATGATCGGTCGCGGCGGCGAGGTCGGGGAAGATCAGGGTGCCCTCCGGAAGACCGCCTTCGGCCTTGGTCTGCGTCCCTTTGCCGGTCAGTACCAGCAGCGGAATGGCGCCGACCGCGGCGGCGGCCTGCAGATCGCGCAAGGAATCGCCTACGGCCGGCGTACCTGGCAGATCGATGTTGAAGCATTTGGCGATGCGCTCGAACATGCCGCTCTTCGGTTTTCGGCAACGGCAGTCGGATTCGATGGTGTGCGGACAATAGAAGATCGCGTCGATGCGCCCGCCGGCTCCGAGGACCGTCCGATGCATTTTTTCGTGGATGCCATTCAGCGTATCCATGTCGAACAGGCCGCGACCAAGCCCCGACTGGTTGGTCGCCACCACCACGTGGTAGCCCGCCTGGTTGAGCCTGGCGATGGCCTCGACGCTCCCCGGGATAGGTCGCCATTCGGCAGGCGACCGGATGAACTGCTTCGAGTCGTAATTGATGACCCCGTCGCGGTCGAGAATGACGAGCTTCATACGGCCAGCCTGGAGATGTCGGCGACCGCGTTGAACTGGTCGAACAGCACTTTCAGGAGCCCCAGACGGTTGCCCCGGAGCAACGGCTCCTGGACGTTGACCATCACTTCGTCGAAGAAGCGGTCGACCTCGGCACGTGCCGAGGCCAGCACCTTGAGTGCGTCGGCGTAATCCTCGTTGGCGACGTGCGACCTGACCACTGGTGCGATCAACAGCACCCGCTGGAACAGGGCTTTCTCGGCGTCTTCCTCGAGCAGGGCGACGTCCGGCTCGGGGAGTACCGACTCGGCCTTCCTGAGGATGTTGCCGATCCGCTTGTTCGCCGCAGCCAGCGCCAGCGACTCGGGGAGCGCCAGGAACTCGCGCACCGCTGTCATCCTGGCCGGAACCCGGTCGATACGCGTCGGCCGTTGCGCGAGCACGGCCTCGATGACGTCGGCCGCATGGCCGCTGTCCCTGAGCATGCCGCGCAGGCGCTCGAGCATGAACACCAGCAACGGTTCATCGAGCCCATCGAGCTTGATGCCCTGCTGCCGCAGCGCCGCCTTGGCGTCGCCGATCAGTTCGCCGAGGTCGAGCGGCAGCGGCGTCTCCATCAGGATGCGCAGGACGCCGAGTGCCGCACGGCGCAGGCCGAAGGGATCCTTGTCGCCGGTCGGCAGTTGCCCGATGCCGAAGAATCCGACCAGGGCGTCGAGCTTGTCGGCCAGCGCCGCCGCACAGGCGATGTTGCCTGCGGGCAGGGTGTCGCCGGCAAAGCGCGGTCGATAGTGTTGTTCGATGGCGTCGGCGACCACCGGCAAGCCGCCTTCGTGCAGCAGGTAGTAGCGGCCCATGATGCCCTGCAGTTCGGGGAACTCGCCGACCATGTCGGTCAGCAGGTCGATCTTGGCAAACAGGGCCGCGCGCTCGGCGAGGTTGGCGTCGGCTCCGAGTTTCTCGGCGATGCTGCGCGCGATCCGGCCCAGTCGCTGCGCGCGGTCGCCCAGCGATCCGAGCTTGTGGTGGTAGACCACCGCACCGAGGCGAACGACGCGTGTGGCAAAGCCGTTCTTGCGGTCCTGGTTGTAGAAGAAGCGCGCGTCCGAGAGGCGTGGACGCACGACGCGCTCGTTGCCGGCAATGATATGACGCGGGTCGTCGACCTGCATGTTGGAAACGATCAGGAACTTGTTGAGCAGTTTTCCGGCGCTGTCGAGCAGCGGAAAATACTTCTGGTTCTGCTGCATCGTCAGGATCAGGCATTCCTGCGGCACTTCCAGATATTCAGGCTCGAACTCGCCGACATAGACCGCCGGCCATTCGACCAGCGCCGTCACCTCGTCGAGCAGGCCATCAGCCGGGTTGATGCGGGCCGCGAGTTTCCCGGCGGTGGCCGCGAGTTGCGCGGCAATCGACGCGCGTCGCTCGGGGAAGGCGGCGATCACCTTGCCCGCCAGCAGCCGCGGTGCATAGTCGGCAGGGCTGTCGATGCTGATCTCGCCGGTCGAAAGGAAACGGTGGCCGAGCGTCGTCCGGCCACTCTGCAGGCCCAGCACCTCGCCGGGGACGACGCGCGTACCATGCAGCATGATCAGGCCATGCACCGGGCGAACGAACTGATGTTCCGAATCGCCCCAGCGCATGACTTTCGCGATCGGCAGCTTGCGGAGTGCGTGCGCAACGATCTCGGACAGATGCTTGTCGAGTGCCGTGCCCGGCTGCTCGCGGCGCGCGACAAAGTACTCGCTCTTGCCGTCGGTGATCTTCTGCAGTTGCGCAAAGCTGACGCCCGCCGCGCGCATGAAGCCTTCGAGGGCACGGGTCGGTTGGCCGGCGTCGTCGAGGGCGCTGGCCAGCGACGGGCCCTTCTTCTCCAGCATGCGGTCGGGCTGACGCCCGGCAACCCCGGTGATGGTCAGCGCCAGACGGCGCGGTGTGGCGTAGGGGGTGCAGACGCTGTCCGCGGCAGCAAACTGCTGCGCCGTAAGGGCGGAGAAAACCGCCTCGGCAAAAGCCTCGGACAGTGCCTTGAGTGATTTTGGCGGCAGTTCCTCGGTGCGCAACTCGATCAGGAGCGTGTCGTTCATCTCAATGCCCCCCGCCGTCAACACTGGCCTTGCACATCGGAAAACCGAGGGCCTGGCGGGAATCGTGGTAAGCCTGCGCCACCTCGCGAGCCAGGGCGCGTACGCGGCCAATGTAGGCCGCCCGTTCGGTGACCGAAATGGCGCCGCGCGCATCCAGCAGGTTGAAGGTATGCGAGCACTTCATCACCATTTCATAGCCCGGCAGGGCCAGGCCGGCAGCGATCAGGCGTCGCGCTTCCGATTCGTGTTCGCCGAAATGACGGAACAGCAGGTCCACATTGGAATGTTCGAAGTTGTACTTCGACTGCTCGACTTCGTTCTGGTGATAGACGTCGCCGTAGGTCACCCGGTAACCTGGTCCTTCGGCCCACACCAGGTCGAAGACGTTTTCGACTCCCTGCAGGTACATCGCCAGCCTTTCGATGCCGTAGGTGATTTCGCCGAGCACCGGTTTGCAGGACAGCGAGCCGACTTCCTGGAAATAGGTAAACTGCGTCACCTCCATGCCGTCCAGCCACACTTCCCAGCCCAGCCCCCAGGCACCCAGCGTGGGACTTTCCCAGTCGTCCTCGACGAAGCGGATGTCGTGCTGGCTGGTATCGATCCCGAGTGCGCGCAGCGAGTCGAGATAGAGTTCCTGGATGTTCTCCGGCGACGGCTTCAGCACCACCTGATACTGGTAGTAGTGCTGCAGGCGGTTCGGGTTCTCGCCGTAGCGGCCGTCCTTTGGCCGCCGCGAAGGCTGTACGTAGGCCGCGTTCCACGGTTCAGGACCGATCGCGCGCAGGAAGGTCGCGGTATGGAAGGTGCCGGCACCGACTTCGATGTCGTACGGCTGCAGCAGCGCACAGCCCTGTTGGTCCCAGAACTCCTGGAGACGCAGAATGACTTCCTGAAACGTAGGCATGGGAGAGCTTCGTGCAGAACCAAAAGCCGGGATTTTACTTTGTTTCTCGGCCGACAAGAACCTGCTTCCTCCGGCTCCCGGCAAGCCGGCATGTCAGGCCGCTCCCGATCCCGTTCTGCGGCGACCCGACACGGCAATCGACAACAAGGCGAGACCGATGACCGGCCAGTTCCCCCAGCGTACGAAAGGTGTAGCTCCCGAATGGCCGCGTACTTCGCCGACCAGTGCGCCACGCGTGAAAGCGGGCAGGGCCGAGAGTACGCGACCGTCGACGCCGACGATTGCGGTCATGCCGGTGTTGGTGGCCCGCAGCAGCATGCGCCCGGTTTCGAGGGCGCGCATCCGGGCAATCTGCAGGTGTTGTGCCGGCGCCAGCGAGTCTCCGAACCAGGCGACGTTGGACAGGTTGACCAGCAGCGTCGCGGTTGGCAAAGCGCCGATGATCTCGCTGCCAAAGGCGTCTTCGTAGCAGATGTTCACCCCCACGCGTTGGCCGGCAAGGCGCAGCGGCGCCTGCGTCGGTGAGCCGGCGGTGAAGTCGGACATCGGGATGTTGGCCATCGCCATGAACCAGGCAAAACCCGGCGGAACGAACTCACCGAAGGGCACCAGATGCACCTTGTCGTAGCGCTGCCGGCCGGACGCCCCCAGGCTCACCGCCGCATTGTAGTAGTGCCTGCCTTCGGCTACCGGGATGCCGAGCAGCAGTTCGCCTTGCTGGCGCAGCGCGAGTTGCTGCAGGGCGTCGAGATAGTCCGCGGGAATCTGGTCGAGGAAAGCGGGCAGGGCAGTTTCGGGCAGAACCGTGAGCCGTGCCGGGTTCTCCAGTGCCAGTCGGTAGTAGCTGTGCAGGGAATCGGCGAAATGCTCGGGCCGCCATTTCATCTCCTGTGCCACATTGCCCTGCAGCAAGGCTACCGACAGTGGCTCGCCTTCTTCCTGCGTCCAGCGGACCTCGCGCAGCAGTCCGCCGGCTGCCAGGATCGCGGCAGCGGCGAGCAGCGGCAGGGCCGGACACCAGCGCAGCCAGCCGCGTGCCGGGCAGTCGGCGGTGGACAGCCAGCGCCTGGCGATCTCGAAGATCATCGCGCCGAGCAGCGCCGAAGCCAGCGACGCGCCGTAGACGCCGAGCAGCGGCACATAACCGGCGAGCGGGCTCGGTGGCGTCTGCGAGTAGCCGGCGGACAGCCACGGAAAACCGGTGAAGGCCCAGGCGCGCAAGCCTTCGGTCAATACCCACAGGGCGGCGAAGAGCAGGGCGCGCGGCCAGTAGCCGGGCGCGGCCAGGCGGACGAAGAGCGCGCCGGCCAAAGCCGGGAAAATCGCCAGCACGCCGCAGAACAGCAACGTCGCCAGGCCCGCCAGCGCTGCCGGCATGCCGCCAAAGACGCTGAGGCTGACATAGACCCAGGATACGCCGGTCAGGAACTGGCCAAGACCATAGGCGGCGGCGATCAGCGCACCGTGGCGGACCTGTCCCTGGCTGCCGGTTACCGCGCAGAGCAGGCCGAAGAGGCCGCCGAGGCTCAGCCAGTTGGCGGGAAACCAGCCGACGGGCGCAAAAGCGACGACACCCGCAGCACCGAGCAGGCTGGCGCCGAGGCAGTGCCAGCCCAGGCCCCTATTCAGATTCGTCAGCCGCAGGCGAGCGCGAGACGACCAGGGTATAGATGCGCCGGCTGTCGGCGCGCAACACCTGGAAATTCACGTCGTCAATGGCGATCGTTTCGTTGAACTGTGGTACTCGCCCAAGATGGTTCAGGATCAGGCCACCGACGGTATTGCATTTTTCGTCGCTGAAGCGGGTGTCGAAAGCAACATTGAAGTCCGCCACGGTGGTGTGCGCCTTGACCCGATACGCCCCGTTCTGATCGAGCTGAATATTGTCGTCAGCCTCGTCGAAATCGTACTCGTCCGCGATATCGCCGACGATCTGTTCGAGCACGTCTTCGATGGTGATCAGACCGGCAATGCCGGCGTATTCGTCAATGACGATCGCCATGTGATTGCGCGAGACGCGGAACTCGCGCAGCAGGACGTCGAGGCGCTTGTATTCGGGGATGAACACCGCCGGTCGTACCCAGTCGCGCAGGTTGAAACCGTCGGTGTGCGGCACCCGCAGCAGGTCCTTGGTCAACAGGATGCCGATGACGTTGTCACGGCTGCCGTTGATCACCGGAAAGCGCGAGTGCAGGGTCGTGTTGACCTGGGCGATCACTTCTGGCAGCGAATCCTGGACATCGACGACCTCCATCATCGGCCGCGGCACCATGACTTCCCGGACGCTCATTTCCGAAGCCGCCAGAGCGCCTTCGATGATGCCCAAGGCATCGGCATTGAGCAACTGGCGCTGGTGCGCCGCGTGCAGGAGTTGCATGAGTTGTTCGCGGTCCTCCGGTGCATGCACCAGCAGCGAGGAGAGACGTTCAAAAAATCCGGGTTTGTGAGCGGGGTTGCTGTCCATAGGAGCCTTTTGGCGTGCGGGTCGCGTCGGCGGCCGACGTATCGGTCCACTCCGGGATGCCGGAGAAGACCTGTGGTGGTGAGGTGAGGGTCACAACTCGTCGCGGTAGGGGTCCGCGTAGCCCAGGGCGGCGAGTATGCGCCGTTCATGGCCTTCCATTGCGGCCGCCTGTTCGTCGCCCGTTTCATGGTCGAAGCCCTGCAGGTGCAGCAGGCCATGGACGATCAGATGCGCGCAATGCGCTGCCAGCGACTTGCCCTGCTCGTTGGCCTCGCGGACGAGCACCGGCGCGCACAACACCAGGTCGCCGCAGACGCTGGGTTCGATCTGGTAGGGGAAGGACAGGATGTTGGTCGCGTAGTCCTTGTCGCGGTACCCGCTGTTGAGTCGCCGCCCTTCCTCGACATCGACAAAGCGCACGCTGATCTGCCCCCCCGATCTGCCGGTCGCTTTCAGCGTGCGACGTACCCAGGTCCGGACCTGCTTCCTGCCGGGTAGGGTGGCTCTTTTGCAGGCGTACTGCACGCCGAGATCCAGGCGCTTACTCTTTGGCATGCTTTCTTGCCGCGTTTGCCGCGGCTTCGCGAGCCTCGAGCGCCGCGGTATGCGCTTCGTAAGCGGAGACGATGCGTGCCACCAGGGGATGGCGGACCACGTCTTCCTTGAGGAATTCGGTGAAAGCGATGCCGCGAACCTCCTTGAGGATCTGGCGGGCTTCGATCAGGCCGCTCTTCTGGCCGCGTTGCAGGTCGATCTGGGTGACATCGCCGGTGACCACCGCCTTGGCGCCGATGCCGATGCGCGTCAGGAACATCTTCATCTGCTCGGGCGTGGTGTTCTGCGCTTCGTCGAGGATGATGAAGGCGTGGTTGAGGGTGCGGCCGCGCATGTAGGCCAGCGGGGCAATCTCGATCGCGCCACGCTCGAAGAGCTTGCCGACGCGCTCGAAGCCCATCAGATCGTACAGCGCATCGTACAGCGGTCGCAGGTACGGATCGACCTTCTGCGCCAGGTCCCCCGGCAGGAAGCCGAGGCGCTCGCCGGCCTCGACGGCGGGACGGGTCAGCACGATGCGCTGCACCAGTTCACGTTCGAAGGCGTCGACCGCGGAAGCCACCGCCAGGTAAGTCTTGCCGGTGCCGGCGGGACCGGTGCCAAAGGTGATGTCGTGTTCCTGGATGCTTTTCAGGTATTCGATCTGCCGCGGCGTGCGCCCGTGCAACTCGCTCTTGCGGGTCATCAGCGCCGGCGAGACGCCGCCGCCCGAGCTGATGTTGCGCACCGGCCGGTTGAGCAGTTCGATCAGGCCGAGCTGGATTTCGTCAACCGACAAGGTATCCTTGGCCTGCGCGTAGAACTGCTGCAGCGCCTCGGAGGCGCGCGCGGTCTGCGCGGTCTCGCCGCGCAGCGTAAAGCGCTCGCCGCGGCGGGCGATCGAGACGTCGAGTGCCGTCTCGATCTGGCGCAGATTCTCGTCGAGCACGCCGCAGAGGTTGGCGAGCTGCTTGTTGTTGACCGGCGACAGCAGCAGTTCGGTGCTCGGCCGCTTGGCGGTGACCGTCCTGGCGGTCATGCCGGTCTGCTCACGATTTCACCGCGCAGCGAGTGCGGCATCGCCGAGGTGATGCGCACCTCCAGGAAGCGATCGAGGAGCGCCGTGTTGTCGGTGGCATGGCCGGCAAAATTGACGACGCGGTTGTTGTCGGTGCGCCCGGCCAGTTCATTGCGGTCCTTCTTCGACAGACCTTCGACGAGCACGCGCTGGACGCTGCCGACCATTGCCGCGGAAACGGCCTGCGCCAGTTCGTCGATGCGCTTCTGCAGACGTAACAGGCGTTCGAGCTTGACCGGCTGTGGCGTATCGTCGGCGAGTTCCGCCGCCGGGGTGCCCGGACGCGCGCTGTAGAGGAAAGAGAACGAGGCATCGAAGCCGACCTCGTCGATCAGTTTCATGGTTTTCTCGAAATCTTCGGCCGTCTCCCCCGGAAATCCGACGATGAAATCCGAGGAGAGCGACAGGTCGGGGCGAGCCGCCCGCAGCTTGCGCACCAGGCTCTTGTATTCGAGCGCCGTATAGCCGCGTTTCATCGCCGCGAGGACGCGATCCGACCCCGACTGAACCGGCAGATGCAGGTGCGATACCAGCTTCGGTACCCTGGCATAGACCTCGATCAGCCGCGGCGAGACCTCGCGCGGGTGCGAAGTCGTGTAGCGGATGCGTTCGATGCCGGGAATCTCGGCGATGTACTCGATCAGCAGCGCGAGGTCGGCCGCCTCCTCGCCGGCAGGGGCCTGGCCGCTGCCGCTCATCGCGCCCCGGTAGGCATTGACGTTCTGGCCGAGCAGCGTGACCTCCTTGACCCCCTGCGCCGCCAGGCCCGCCACTTCGGTCAGGACGTCGTCGAAGGGACGCGAAACCTCTTCACCGCGGGTGTAGGGCACGATGCAGAACGAACAGAACTTGCTGCAGCCCTCCATGATCGAGACGAAGGCCGCAATGCCCTCGATCCGTGCGGGTGGCAGATGGTCGAACTTCTCGATCTCGGGGAAGGAAATGTCGACCTGCGACTTGCCCAGCCGACGCCGCTCGGCGATCAGCTGCGGCAGGCGATGCAGGGTCTGCGGGCCAAAGACGACGTCTACATACGGTGCGCGTGCGACGATCGCCGCCCCCTCCTGACTCGCCACGCAGCCGCCGACGCCGATGACCAGGTCGGGATTGGCAAGCTTCAGCAGGCGCACCCGGCCGAGATCGTGGAACACGCGTTCCTGCGCTTTCTCGCGTACCGAGCAGGTGTTGAAGAGGATGATGTCCGCGTCGTCGGGAGTGTCGGTCTTGACGATTTCTTCGGAGGCAGCGAGCACGTCGGCCATCTTGTCCGAGTCGTACTCGTTCATCTGACACCCGAAGGTGCGGATGAACAGTTTTTTGGCCATCTTTTACCTGATTGTCTTAGCGTGGGCGCGACACCGAGGCTTCGCTCGGCGTCAGCATCCAGACGCGGTAAATTGCGCCGGAAGCGTCGGTGATGTAAACGACCTCGACAGGGTTCTGGATCTGCATCGGCATCACGATCAGGTTCTGCCGGCTGCGGATCTGCGCTGTCGGGGCCAGGGGCAACTCGCGTCCGCTGATCGTCACGAAGCCGTCACCCGTTGGTGGCTGCATGACGCCCTGCCTGGCCTCGTCGGGTAGCGAGCGGCTCAGTGCCTGTCCTTCGTAAGCCATCTGCGGGTCGGGCGCCGGCGCCAGGGCAGCCTCGGCGATGGCGCTGAGGATGCTGTACAGCAGGGCGGAAGGGATGTCCATCGCCGCATTATAGACAAGGCGGCACCCCGATGGCAGTCCATCGTGCGCCAGGTGCCGGTTCTTCGACCGGTGGGTGTTGCTCCCTTGCAGTACAATCATGCTTTTGCTGCCGTACAACCTTTGAGAAAGGACGTCGCCGTGCTGGAATCCTATCGTGCCCATGTTGCCGAGCGCGCTGCGCTTGGTATTCCGCCGCTGCCGCTGACCGCGAAGCAGACCGAGGAACTGATCGGACTGCTGAAGAACCCGCCCGCGGGTGAAGAGGCAAATCTCGTCGAGCTGATCACCTACCGTGTGCCGGCCGGAGTGGACGACGCAGCCAAGGTCAAGGCCGAGTTCCTGGCCCGAGTGGCCAAGGGCGAAGAGTCCTGCGCCCTGATCTCGAAGGAAAAGGCGACCGAACTGCTGGGAACGATGCTCGGCGGTTACAACGTCAAGCCGCTGATCGACCTGCTCGCCGGCCCGACCGGTACGATCGCCGCCGAAGCGCTCAAGAAGACCCTGCTGGTGTTCGATTTCTTCCACGACGTCAAGGAACTGGCCGACAAGGACAACGCCAACGCCAGGGCGGTCATGCAGAGCTGGGCGGATGCGGAGTGGTTCACCTCGCGTCCGCCGGTGCCCGCCTCGCAGAAGCTGACCGTATTCAAGGTCACCGGCGAAACCAACACCGACGATCTGTCACCGGCGCCCGACGCCTGGTCGCGCCCGGACATCCCGCTGCACGCGCTGGCCATGCTCAAGAACCCGCGTCCGGGGATCGACCCCGACAAGCCTGGCGAGCGCGGCCCGATCAAGCAGCTTGAGGAACTCGCGAAGAAGGGCAACCTGATCGCCTACGTCGGTGACGTCGTCGGCACGGGTTCCTCGCGCAAGTCGGCGACCAACTCGGTGTTGTGGTTCACCGGCGAGGACATTCCCTACGTGCCGAACAAGCGCTTCGGTGGCGTCTGCCTCGGCTCGAAGATCGCCCCGATCTTCTTCAACACCATGGAAGACGCCGGCGCGCTGCCGATCGAACTCGACTGCGGCCAGATGGACATGGGCGACGAGATCGAACTGCAGATCGACGCCGCCACCTCGAAGGTCATCGCGCTGAAGAACGGCGCAGTGATCGCCGAATCGCAACTGAAGACGCCGGTGATCCTCGACGAAGTGCGCGCCGGTGGCCGCATCCCGCTGATCGTCGGCCGCGGCCTCACCACGCGTGCTCGTGAAGCGCTCGGTCTGCCGGTGTCGACGCTGTTCTGCCTGCCGCAGAATCCGGTCGATCCGGGCAAGGGTTACTCGCTGGCGCAGAAGATGGTCGGCCGTGCCTGCGGTCTGCCGGAAGGCAAGGGCGTCCTGCCCGGGACCTACTGCGAACCGCGGATGACCACCGTCGGCTCGCAGGACACCACCGGCCCGATGACCCGCGACGAACTCAAGGATCTGGCCTGCCTCGGCTTCTCGGCGGACATGGTGATGCAGTCGTTCTGCCATACCGCCGCCTACCCGAAGCTGGTTGACGTCCGGATGCACCGCGAGCTGCCGTCGTTCATCAGCACCCGCGGTGGCGTCGCGCTGCGACCCGGCGACGGCGTCATCCACTCCTGGCTCAACCGCCTGCTGCTGCCCGACACCGTCGGCACCGGCGGCGATTCGCACACGCGTTTCCCGATCGGCATCTCGTTCCCGGCCGGTTCGGGCCTGGTCGCCTTTGCCGCGGCCACCGGCGTCATGCCGCTGGACATGCCGGAGTCGGTACTGGTGCGCTTCAAGGGCTCGCTCGCCGAAGCCGGCAAGCGCGGCGTGACGCTGCGCGACCTGGTCAACGCCATCCCCTTCTACGCCATCAAGGCTGGCCTGCTGACCGTCGAGAAGAAGGGCAAGAAAAACATCTTCTCGGGCCGCATCCTCGAAATCGAAGGGCTGCCGGATCTCAAGGTCGAACAGGCCTTCGAACTCTCCGACGCCGCTGCCGAGCGTTCGGCCGCCGCCTGTGCGGTGGCGCTGAACAAGGAACCGATCATCGAGTACATGCGCTCGAACATCACGCTGATGAAGTGGATGATCGCCAACGGCTACTCCGACGCCCGTACCCTCGGCCGCCGCATCAAGGCCATGCAGGCCTGGATCGCCAAACCGGAACTGCTGCGGGGTGACGCCGACGCGCAGTACGCCGCGGTGATCGAGATCGACCTCGCCGAGGTCACCGAGCCGCTGGTCGCCTGCCCGAACGACCCGGACGACGTCAAACTGCTCTCCGCCGTCTCCGGCACGAAGATCGACGAAGTCTTCATCGGCTCGTGCATGACCAACATCGGCCACTTCCGCGCCGCCGGCAAGGTCCTCGAAGGCAAGACCGACATCCCGACGCGCCTGTGGATCGCGCCGCCGACCAAGATGGACGCGATGATCCTCAACGAGGAAGGTTACTACGCGATCCTCGGCAAGTCCGGCGCGCGCATGGAAATGCCCGGCTGCTCGCTGTGCATGGGCAACCAGGCGCAGATCCGCAAGGGCAGCACGGCGATGTCGACCTCGACGCGCAATTTCCCGAACCGTCTGGGCATCGACACCAACGTGTACCTCGGCTCTGCCGAACTCGCCGCCGTCTGTGCGCTGATGGGCAGGATCCCGACGCCGGCCGAGTATCTGGAGCAGGTGCAGGCGGTCAATGCCAAGGCTGCGGATGTCTATCGCTACATGAACTTCGATCAGATCAGGGAGTTCAGTGACGTGGCGGATACCGTGACGGTTTAGGCGTCAACTCAGCGGCAATCTGAAACGCCCCCGGAAGGAGACTCCCGGGGGCGTTTTTCACTGCGACATGATCGATCGCGAAGTGCTGGATCTGGTCACCGGACCCGTGACGTGCAACAGGGCAGAGGCCTTGTGGCATACCGTGACGCCACCCCGGTACCGAAACTGGTCGTCGGCGACGGCGGCTGCGACGGCTGCGACGGCAGCATCTTCGGCGCGAGCTGCGCGGCTTGCGGTCGCGTGGCCAATGTCATCCCGGTCGATGTCGCGGTGCCCGTTTGCCCGCCGCCGCTCGAGAAGCTGTGCGGGATTCTGACAGCGGTGCGCTGCTGTCGGGCGCCATCGGCCGAAGGGGTTACCGCCTGATCCCGCCGACCTGCGGGCGGGGCTGCCCTGTCGTTCTTCGCGCTGCGCCCCTGAGCTTGAACCTTATGACGCTCGCTATCGGCGCGAATTGTTTGCAAGTGGACAAGAGGATATTCTTCGCGGAGGAAAATCAGTGAAATTCTGCGTATGCTGCAAGCTGATGGCTGGTTTCTGGTAGCGACCCGAGGCAGCCATCGACAGTACAGCACTATTTTAACGGCTTGATAAAATTCCATCGTTGCTCCTCTCAAGAGTTGGTCTCCTGGCGCTGCCACGCAGCCCCTCAGCCGTGCGGCGCCGCGAAGCATGACGAACCGGCGGTCGGTTCTAGACAGGGCAGGAGGATTGCCGTCCCGGATCGCTGCTTCCCGGAAGCCGATGCAAGGGTCCGCTTGCCGGCGTGGCAACGCGGCATCGGAATCGACAGGAAGTCGCCACCGATGCGCCGCTGTTGTCGGGTAGTGACGCTCCGAATTTCTCCGGCAGAAAGGCCAGGATGCGAGCGAACCCGGTAGTCCCCGAAGACATCGATGCCTATATCGCGGCGTTTCCGTTGCAGATTCAGGCCGTTCTGCAAGTGATGCGCACGACCATCCGGCAGGCGGCGCCGGAAGCGACGGAGAAGATCAGCTACCGGATCCCGACCTTTGTCCAACACGGCAACCTGGTGCACTTTGCCGCGTTCACCAATCACCTCGGGTTCTATCCGGGCGCGTCGGCGATCGCCGAATTCAGCGATCAGCTCGCTGCCTATCCCACATCGAAGGGAGCGCTGCAGTTGCCTTTGAGCGTCGATATTCCGGTCGCGCTGATCACCGCGATGACCTGCTTCAGGGTCGGGGAGAACCTCGCCAGGGCCGGCAGCAAGGGCAGGGCGGGTACTCCGGCGTCGCCCTGTCGGCAGGATGTTGCCGTGCCCGCGCAAGACGGATCTGGCCGCCGCCCGGGATCTTCTGGTCATCCACACGATTCATGAGGGTTTTCCATGCAGAACATTGCCATTCGAGAGGCTGCGCGAGGCGACTTCGAGTCCATCTGCGCGTTGAATCTCGCCGAGGTGCAGCACACCAGCCACATGGACTTCGCCCGTCTGCAGGCGCTCGACCAGCTTGCCTGTTACCACAAGCTGGTCTCCGTCGCGGGGCAAGTCGTCGCTTTTCTGCTGGCCATGCGTCACGACGCGCCATACGAGAACGACAACTTCAGCTGGTTCTCCCGGCATTACCCGCGCTTTCTGTATGTTGACCGAATCGTGGTGTCGGCGGCATTTCGCGGCCGGCGCCTGGCGTCGCTGCTGTATGAAGACCTCTTCCGCTACGCCCGCCGGAGTGGCATAGCGGTGGTGACCTGTGAATACAACATCGTGCCAGCCAATGAGCCGTCACGCCTGTTTCACGACCGGTTTGGCTTCAAGGAGCAGGGCACCCAATGGCTGGACGGTGGCCGCAAGCAGGTGTCGCTGCAGGTCGCGCAGACCCGAACCTGACTCGGCAGTGTGCGCCCGCTCGGGAATCGCTGCCAGGCGCTGGTCTCGCACAGCCTTCAACGCTCGTCCGCAGGCCGAATTCCAGACCTCCGGCGGCCACGCACGAGGAAGCGCCCAGGATCGACGGCGTCGACCAGATCGGCGGTGAGCGGCGGTACTTCGCCGCTGATCAGGCAGGCCAGCAGTTCGCCGGCGAGCGCCGACCAGACGATGCCGCGCGCACCGAAGCCGTTCAGCAGGTACAGACCCGGCAGGCGTGGCAGTTGATCGAGGGGTGGCGAGGGACGCTCGGGGGCGACCGCGGCGGCGTCGGCGACAGCACCGATCATCGGCAGGCGGTCGGGTGACAGCGGGCGGAAGCCGACGCGGCCGGCGAGGCCTTCGGGACGCAGGCCAGCGCTGTAGCCGGGCAGGATGAAATCGAGTTTGGCGAGGTTCTCGGCGTGGTCGGCGACGCGCAGCGCCGCTTCGGTGTCGTCGACGGCAAAGGAGGCACCGGCGCAGCGCAGGCCGTCGATCGCCGGCGTGACGTAGCCGAGGCGGCAGACGACGATCGCCGGCGCCGACGCCGGCTCGGCGGGCAGGTGCGAAACCTGTCCGCGCGCGGCGCGCAGCGGCAGATGCGCGGTCGCCGGGAAGTTTCTGGCCGCGCTGCCGTTGGCCACAATCAGCACCGGCGCCTCGGCGATGATCGCTCCGGCGGCGTCGCAAGCGCACCACCGGTCGGCGTGGCGTTCGATGCGCGCGACCTCGCGACCGTAGCAGGCGGTGATCGCCGCGGCGTGCCGCGCCAGATTGGCCCGGCACAGTGACGCCGGATCGACCCAGCCGCCGCCGGGAAACCACCAGCCACCGTTGGCCACCGGCCAGCCCGCGAGCTGGCTGGCTTGCTCCCGGTCGACGAAGCGCAGCTCGTCGGCGGCCGGCTGCTGGGCTTCGACGACTCGCTGCTGGGTGCTCGCGTGGCGGTCGTCGCGCGCCAGATGCAGCACGCCGGTCTGACCCCAGCGCAGCGGCAGGCCGGCGGCGGTCAGGGTCGCGAGATGCGCGGAAGTATAGTGAAAACTGGCGCGTGTCAGCCGCGCGAGGCGGTTGTCGTCGAGCGAGGGCAGCGGCCGCAAGACGCCGGCGAGGTTGCCGGAAGCGCCTTCGCCGGGCGCTTGCGCGCGCTCGATCAGGGTGATCGTCCAGCCGCGCGCGGCCAGCCGTTCGGTGGCGCTGCTGCCGGCCAGGCCGGCGCCGATGACGATCGCGTGGCGGCGCATGCGCCGGCGGCAGCCTATTCCGCCCGCATCTGCGGGAAGAGGATCACATCTCGGATGTTCGCCGCATCGGTGAGCAGCATCACCAACCGGTCGATGCCGATGCCGCAGCCGGCCGTCGGCGGCAGCCCATACTCGAGTGCGCGCACGTAGTCGGCATCGTAGTACATGGCTTCCTCGTCGCCAGCCTCCTTGGCCTTCGCCTGTTCGAGAAAACGTGCCGCCTGGTCTTCGGGGTCGTTCAACTCGGAGAAGCCGTTGGCGATCTCGCGGCCGGCGATGAACAGCTCGAAGCGCTCGGCGACCTCCGGGTTGCTGTCGCTGCGGCGCGCCAGCGGGCTGACTTCGGCCGGGTAGTCGATGATGAAGGTCGGATCCCAGAGTTCGGCTTCGGCGGTTTCCTCGAAGAGTTTCAGTTGCAACGCGCCGAGGCCGGCTTCCATGCTGGTTTCGACCTTCATCGCCGTCAACTTCTGCCGCAGCCAGGCGGCGTCACCGAGTTGCGCGACGCTGAAGCCGGGATGGAACTGCCGGATGGCTTCGATGATCGTCAGGCGGGCAAACGGCCGGGCGAAGTCGAGCGTCCGCCCCTGGTAGGTGAAGACTTCGCTGGCCAGCGCCTCGCGCGCGCTGTGGCGCAGCAGACCTTCGGTGAAGTCCATCAACCGGCGGTACTCGGAGTACGCCTCGTAGAACTCCATCATCGTGAATTCGGGGTTGTGGCGCGGGCTGATGCCTTCGTTGCGGAAATTGCGGTTGATCTCGAAGACCTTTTCGAGGCCACCGACGACCAGACGCTTGAGATAGAGTTCCGGCGCGATGCGCAGGAACAGCGGCATGTCGAGCGCGTTATGGTGCGTGGCGAACGGTCTGGCCGTCGCGCCGCCGGGAATCGGGTGCATCATCGGCGTCTCGACTTCGAGGAAGCCGTGGTGAACCATGTAACCGCGAATCGACTGCACGATGCGGCTGCGCACGGCGAAGGTGAAGCGCGACTGCTCGTTGGTGATCAGATCGACGTAGCGCATGCGGTACTTCTGTTCCTGGTCGGTCAGGCCGTGGAACTTTTCCGGCAGTGGCCGCAGGGATTTGCAGAGCAGACGGATTTCCGAGCACTCGACGGTCAGTTCTTCGGTGCGCGTGCGAAACAGCGTGCCGACGACGCCGACGATGTCGCCGATGTCCCAGCGCTTGAACGCCGCGTAATCGGTCTCGCCGATGTGGTCGCGGCTGACATAGACCTGGATGCGGCCCGAGAGGTCCTGCAGGGTGATGAACGAGGCCTTGCCCATCACCCGCTTGAGCATGATGCGCCCGGCGACGCGGACTTCCACCGGTGCCGCGGCCAGTTCCTCGCGGCTTCTGGCTTCGTAGAGGTCGTTGATCTTGCCGGCGGTATTCTCGCGCGCGAAGCCGTTCGGGTAGGCCTGCCCGCTCTGGCGCCATTCGGCGAGTTTGGCACGACGTTCGGCGATGATGTGGTTTTCGTCGGGTGGCGAGCCTTCGGGGCTGGTGTGGGTCTGGGACATGATGTGCGGATTCTCGCTTGGGGCTCGGATGGGTCGGACAGGCGTCGGGCGCGCTACACGCCCTGCTTCAGGCTGGCTTCGATGAACTGGTCGAGGTCGCCGTCGAGCACGCCCTGGGTATTGCCGACTTCGACGTTGGTGCGCAGATCCTTGATCCGCGACTGGTCGAGAACGTACGAGCGGATCTGGTGGCCCCAGCCGATATCGGACTTGGCGTCTTCGAGTTTCTGTTGCTCGGCCTGGCGCTTGCGCATCTCGGCTTCGTAGATGCGCGACTTCAACATGGCCATCGCTTCGGCGCGGTTGCGGTGCTGCGAACGGTCATTCTGGCATTGCACGACGATGTTGGTCGGCAGGTGCGTGATGCGTACCGCCGAGTCGGTCTTGTTGATATGCTGACCGCCGGCGCCGGAGGCGCGGTAGGTATCGATGCGCAGGTCGGACGGATTGATGTCCACCTCGAACGAATCGTCGATTTCGGGGTAGGCCGTCACCGAGCAGAAGCTGGTGTGGCGGCGGGCGTTCGAGTCGAACGGCGACTTGCGTACCAGGCGGTGGATGCCGGTTTCCGAACGCAGCATGCCGTAAGCGTATTCTCCGGCGAGCTTGATGCTGGCGGTCTTGATGCCGGCGACTTCGCCCTCCGATTCTTCCAGAACCTCGACCGCGTAGCCCTTGCGTTCGGCGTAGCGGATGTACATGCGCAGCAGCATCGCCGCCCAGTCCTGTGCCTCGGTGCCGCCAGCACCGGCCTGGATGTCGACGAAGCAGTTGAGCGGGTCGGCCGGGTTGTTGAACATGCGCCGGAACTCAAGGGCGGCGACTTCCTTCTCGATGCCGTCGATGTCGGCGACGACCGAGTTCAGCGTGTCGTCGTCGTTTTCCTCGCGGGCCATGGCAAACAGGTCGCCTGCGTCGCGCAGTCCATCGCCGACCCGGTTCAGGGTCAGCACGACATTTTCGAGCATGCGCTTTTCGCGGCCGAGTTCCTGCGCGCGCTCGGCGTTGTCCCAGACCTTGGGATCTTCGAGTTCGCGGGCGACGGCCTTTAACTGATCAGCTTTCTGATCGTAGTCAAAGATACCTCCGCAGCTCGGTGGCCCGCAGACCCAGGTCGGCGAGCCGGTTTTCGATGGTGTTGAGTTGTTCGGCTTCCATGAATGAGATCCCTGCGCGCGTGATGAATGAACCCCGAATTATATACGCCTGACGATCGAGGCTGGCATCCGGGCGGCCGCGCGGTCAATCCGCAGGTCTGCGCCGTCGCGCGGGTGCGTTGCCGATGGCTGTCGGGATTCTTTACAGCGGCCAGGAATGGACCCTGCACACTGTCCATAGCGCATTGTTGGAAAAGAATAAAATTAACTGGCGGGAATGTTGCTTGCAGTATTCACTCCAGCCCTCCGCGTGTCTTTGGCGGTGTCGCTGGGCAGCTTCCCATCAACGAGAGGAGAACGAAGATGATTTCAATCCACAAGTCCGCGGGCGTGCTGGCGGCCTTGCTGTTGGCCCCATCGGCCTGGGCTACGCTGCTCACCTTCGAGTCGGCCGGTCCCGATGCCGCGGCGATCACGGCGACACGCGATGCTTTTCGCAGCACGGTCGGCGGCGGCAGCATCGCTGCGGCCAACGGTTCCTTCGGCGGCCTGCGCCGCGAGATCAACTGGGACGGCGTACCCGCAGGGCTGACCGACCCCAACCTGTTGCCCGCCGACTTCTTCAACGTCACCTCACCGCGCGGCGTGGTTTTCGGTACGCCGGGCAGCGGTTTTCTGGTCAGTGCCAACGCCGGTGGAGTCAGCCCGACACTGTTCGGTTTTCCGGGTGACTTTCCAGACGTTCAGCGCGCAAAAGCTGTTTACCGCGGTGAACAGCAACATCACCGATATCAAGTTCTTTGTGCCGGGGACGACGCTCGCCGCCACGACCAGCGCGTTCGGCGCGATCTTTGTTGACGTTGAAGTCGCCGGTCTGAGCAGAATGGAATTCTTCGACGACAGCGACGTGCTGATTTATGCGCGCGACGTTCTGGTCGCCGGCAACCAGGGTTTGAGCTTCCTCGGCGCGGTGGCCACCGGCGGTGAGAAGATCAGCCGGGTGCGCCTGACGTCGGGGCTGAATACCATCGTCGCCAATGGTCTGCTCGGCAACCCGAACGATGATGTCGTGGTGATGGACGACTTCCTCTACGCCGAGCCCAGCCGCGCCGTCCCGGAGCCCGCCGCGCTCGCGCTGGCCGGTCTCGGTCTGGTCTGCGGCCTGATTCGGCGAGGTCAGCGCCGGCCGGCGGGCTGAGCCGGGGAAGCAGCGATCCGGACGGGCGGGCGGCGCCACCGCGACCGGCCGGCGATCCCTTACGCTGCTCGATTCTCGATGTGCTCGATCATCAACTGCGGCGTCTGCACGCCGTTGAAGTCGTTGATTGCCAGTCGGTAGGCGGCACGGATGTGGCCGCCCGGCGTCATCCGGAAGTTGAACTGGATCGCATCGAACTGTTGCATTCCCTTGCGCAGCCGTAGCTTGAGGTGCTTGTCCTTGAGGATGCGCTGGCTTTCGACCTCGAACTCGTCCTGGAACAGCGGGGCTGGGAAGCCCTGGCCCCAGACTTCGGCTTCGAGCAGCCGCGCGGTGGCGATCGAGAAGTAAGCGGCTGCGAGGCCGCCATCGGTCTCCAGCGTACGCGTGCGATCGGCGGGCGCGAGCAACTCGTCGGCGACCTGTGCAAACCGTTCGCGGAAGCGCGCAAAGTCGCTCTCGCGCAGCGTCAGCCCGGCGGCCATCGCGTGCCCACCAAACCGCAGCAGCAGGCCGGGCGCGCGTTTGCTCACCAGATCGAGCGCATCGCGCAGATGCAGGCCGGGAATCGAACGTCCCGAGCCCTTGATTTCGCCGGCATCGCCACGGGCAAAGGCGAACACCGGGCGGTGCAGTCGCTCCTTGATGCGCGCGGCGACGATGCCGACGACGCCCTGGTGCCAGTCAGGGTCGAACAGCGACACCGCGGCAGCGGGTTCACCCTCCAGGTCGGCGGCTGCCTTGGCGACCTGCAGCAGCGCCTGTTCCTGCATGCCGGCTTCGATTTCGCGTCGCTCACGATTGAGCGCGTCGAGTTGCTGTGCGATGTGCAGGGCACGTCCTTGGTCGTCGGTGATCAGGCATTCGATGCCCAGCGACATGTCGGACAGGCGGCCGGCGGCGTTGAGGCGCGGGCCGATCATGAACCCGAGGTCGAAGCTCGACGCTTGCGCGGGATTGCGACCCGCGGCGCCGAAGAGGGCGCGCAGACCCGGCGTCAATCGGCCCTGCCGGATGCGCTGCAGACCCTGGCTGACGAGGACGCGGTTGTTGTGGTCGAGGCTGACGACGTCGGCGACGGTACCGAGCGCCACCAGGTCGAGCAGGTTGGCGAGATTCGGCTCGCTGCGCCCGCTGCCCGCGCCAAACCAGTTGCGGCAGCGCAACTCGGCGCGCAGGGCGAGCATCACGTAGAACATCACGCCGACGCCGGCCAGACACTTGCTCGGAAAGGCGCAGGCCGGGAGGTTCGGGTTGACGATGCAGTCGGCTGCCGGCAACTCGTCGCCCGGCAGGTGGTGGTCGGTGATCAGTGTGGCAATACCGAGTTGTCGGGCGCGAGCCACGCCGTCGACGCTGGCGATGCCGTTGTCGACGGTGACGATCAGCGCCGGTTTTCTGCTCGCCGCGAGGTCGACGATGTCGGGCGACAGGCCGTAGCCGTAGGTGAAGCGGTTCGGTACCAGATAATCGACGGCCGCACCACAGGCGCGTAGCGCCCGGATGCCGAGCGCGCAGGCGGTGGCGCCGTCGCAGTCGTAGTCGGCAACGATCAGGATGCGCTGCCGGTCGGCGATGGCGTCGGCCAGGATGACGGCGGCTGCGGCGGCGTGTGTCAGGCGAGCCGGCGGCAGTAGCGACGAGAATTCATAGTCGAGTTCGCTGCGTGCGACGATGCCGCGGCCGGCGTAGACGCGTGCCAGCAACGGGTGCAGACCCTGTTGTTCGAGTTGCCACTGGACACGTGGCGAGACGGGGCGACTGCGCAGCTGGGTCATCGCTCGCCTCTGGCCTGCGCCTGCGCGGTGGCCGCCAGCGGCTGCGGGCGGCGCCACAGTTGCCACTGCACCAGGCGATCGGTGTCCCAGGCCAGCGTGGCGTAAGCCGTCGTCGCCACCAGGCGCAGGCGCTGCATCCGGCCGCCGGCGAGCGCTTTCTGCAGCGGCGCGAACCAGCGGGCTTCGAGGTCGAGCAAGGTGGCGCGGTAGGCCTCGCTGTCTTCATACTGCACTGGCGATTGCAGTGCATCGAGCAGCAGCATCTGGCGGCTGCCGGGAGGCGACCGAGCGAGCAGCGCCGCGGCGTTTTCGGGCACGCCCTGCACCGGTATGGCCGCAGCGCGGCCCAGCCCGCGCGCCAGTGGCTGGTCGCTCCACAGGCCGGCAAATTCCCCCGTGCCGCCGGTCGGCAGCTTGCCGGCACCCCACATCCACAGGCTGTTGATCGTCGATCGGCCTTCGTCTTCGCGCCTGGCATTGGCCGGATGCTGGTGCAGGATCATCTGCGCCTCGTTCAGCATCTGGCGCAACCAGCGTGCCTCGGGGGTTACGGGCAATTGTCGGCCGACGCTGCGACCGGCGACGGCCGACAGCGGCAGGACATCGAAGCAGCCGAGTGCAGTGTCGGCAGGCAGTTGCAGGTACCAGCGATCGGCGGCGGCGGCGTGAAAGGTCCCGCGATCCGAGAACTGGCGATTGAGTTCGTCGACGATGGCCTGCGCCTCCGCGGATTGAATCCCGAGACTGCCGCCGTCGGCGAGAATCAGTCGCTCCTGGTGCAGGCGCAGATGCACCGGATCGGCGCACAGCCAGCAGGCATCGGCTGCCGCCGGGGCGGCGTCTTCGCCGAGGACGCGGAATGCGGCGTAGGGCGCATGCTCGCCCAGGCCGAAGTCGTCACAGAGGGTCGCTTCGAGCGATTGCGGCGGACGGCGGTTGCACCGGCTGCGCGCGATCAGCGTGTTCAGGCCCGGACAGGGGAGAGCGTCGAGACTTTCGCGGTCGTCGGGTTCGGGCCAGATGAGTTCGGGAACAACCAAGGTGAGCTGCATGGGGGGGCGGTTATCGGCGATGGCGGCAGCGGGCGGACGCGCGCGCTATATCTGCCTTGCGGGAAAGTCGGGAGGCGGCAAGGGGCGGTCGCTCCCGGAAAAAGTGTAGCATAACGCTTTTTGCCTTTGCGGCGTTCGCCGCGCTGCCCTGATATGAGTTGCCGCCGCCGATGGCCCTTCCTTACGAGTTGCTGATCGGCCTGCGTTATACGCGGGCCAAGAAGCACAACCACTTCATCTCCTTCATCTCACTGATTTCGATGTTCGGCATCGCCCTGGGCGTTGCCGCGCTGATCGTCGTACTGTCGGTGATGAACGGTTTTCAGACCGAGCTGCGGTCGCGGATCCTCGCTGTCGTTTCGCACGTCGAGATCAGTGGCGTCGGCGGCGAACTGGTCGACTGGCAGCGGGTGGCAGCGCAGGCCGCGGTACAACCTCAGGTCATCGCCGCCGCGCCCTTCGTGCAGGCGCAGGGCATGCTGGCCTACGGGCAAGCCGTGCGCGGCGCCATGGTGCGCGGCATCCAGCCGGATCTGGAAGACCAGGTGGCCGATTTTCGCCGGCACATGAAGAGCGGCGAGTTCGATGCCCTGCTTCCGGATCGCTTCAATATCATCCTGGGCTCCGAACTGGCGCGCGCACTGGGCGTCTTCGTTGGTGACCGCATCACGCTGATCGCGCCGCAAGGCGTGGTCACCCCGGCCGGCGTGGTGCCGCGTCTGAAAACCTTTACCGTCGTCGGGCTGTTCGAGGTCGGCATGTACGAATACGACAGTGGTCTGGCGCTGATCCATCTTGCCGACGCGCAGCGCCTGTACCGCATGGATGATCGAGTGTCCGGCGTACGCCTGAAACTCGACGATCTCTTTCAGGCGCCGCGCGTGGCGCGTCTGCTGGTGGGCTCCCTCGACACCAATGCCTTCATCAGCGACTGGACGCGCAGCCATGCCAATTTCTTTCGTGCCGTGCAGATCGAGAAGAACATGATGTTCATCATCCTGTCGCTGATCATCGCCGTAGCGGCGTTCAACATCGTTTCCACGCTGGTCATGGCGGTAACCGACAAGCAGGCCGACATTGCCATTCTGCGCACGCTCGGTGCCAGCCCGTTGAGCATCATGGTGGTGTTCATCGTACAGGGGGCGCTGATCGGCTTCATCGGGCTGGGCCTCGGCATCGCCGGTGGCGTGGCCCTGGCACTCAACGTCGATGTCGTCGTGCCGTTCATCGAGCGCCTGCTCGGCACGCAGTTCCTGGCCAAGGAGGTGTACTACATTTCCAACCTGCCTTCCGAGTTGCAGTGGGGAGACGTGACGACAATCACCGGCGTAGCCTTCGTGCTGGCGCTGGTGGCGACGCTTTATCCGAGCTGGCGGGCGGCGCGGGTCAATCCGGCGGCGGCCTTGCGCTATGAGTGAGCCGGTACTGGCCTGCCAGGGCCTGAGCAAGATTTTCCGCCAGGGCGACACCGACGTCCCGGTCCTGCTGGGGGTCGATCTCGAAATCCAGGTCGCCGAACGGGTGGCGATCGTCGGCGCGTCGGGTTCGGGCAAGAGCACGCTGCTGCACCTGCTCGGCGGACTCGATGCCGCGAGCGGCGGCAGCGTCCAGTTGATGGGGCACGATCTGGCCACGATCGACGACGCGCAGTGCGGGATCCTGCGCAACCGCCACCTCGGTTTCGTGTATCAGTTTCACCATCTGCTGTCCGAGTTCAGCGCGCTCGAGAACGTCGCCATGCCGCTGCTCATCCGGCGGCTGCCGAAAGCCGAGGCGGAAGCGCGCGCCGCGGTGGTGCTGGGTGAGGTCGGCCTTGGACACCGCCTGCAGCATACGCCGTCCGAACTGTCGGGCGGCGAACGACAACGGGCGGCGATCGCGCGTGCGCTGGTGACCGAGCCGGCCTGCGTGCTGGCCGACGAACCGACCGGAAATCTCGACCGGCAGACCGCTGAAGGGGTTTTCGAATTGATGCTCGCGCTCAATCGCTCGCGGCAGACGAGTTTCGTCGTCGTCACCCACGACCCGGCGCTGGCTGGCCGTGTCGGGCGAATCCTGACGCTGCGCGACGGACGTCTGCAATCGGTTGACGATTGAGCGACGCCAGACGGACGCGCACGCGCGGCCTTTATGCTGTGGGAACAATCGACCTCGAAGGCGCTGTGACCATGAAGACTCTGTTTACCCCGGCCATTGCCTTGCTCAATCGAGTGGGCTACACGAAGAAGTTCGCGATCATGGGGGCCATGGCTTTGATGGCCATCGCCGTGCTGCTGCTCAACCTCTACCTGAGCCTGCACCGCGTGATCGACAGTTCGCGGCAGGAACGGGGCGGCCTGCAGGTTCTGGTGCCGTTGGCGCACGTGCTGCAGCAACTGCAGGCGCATCGCGGGCTTTCAGCGGGGGTGCTCAACGGCAACACGGCGATGGAGGAGCAGCGCGCGGCCACGGAAAAGGCAGTGGCTGGCGCCGTGCAGGCAGTGACTGCCCGATTGACGCCACAACTGGCAGCCGGCGCCGACTGGAAGAAATTACAGGAGGGCTGGCAGTCCCTTCAGAGCGATGGCCTCGGGTTGATCCCGCGCGAGAACTTCCTGGCGCACACCGGATTGATCGCCGATTTATTGACTTTCCAGAAGACGATTGCCGATACCTATGCCCTGACCAACGATCCCGACATCGACGCCACCTACCTGATCGATACGCTGGTCGACAGCTTGCCTTGGGCGATTGAACGCATGGGCCAACTGCGGGGCCTCGGGACGGGGGTGCTGGCGAAGCAAATGCCGCTGGTGCCCTCGCAGCAGGTCGAGTTCACCGTATTACTGGCCGGACTCAACGCCTCGGTCGACTCGTTGCGGGTCAATCTCACCAAGACCTCGCGCTATAACCCCGGTTTGCAGTCCTCGCTGGCGGCTGTGATCCGCGACTTGGGCGCGTCGGCAGAGAAGATGACCGGGCTGGTCAACCAGGACATTCTCTCGGGGGCTTATGCGACGCCACCCGCCGAGTACTTCGCTCTGACCACCGCGTCGGTCGAAAAGGGCTACCAGGAAATGTTCCAGACCCTTTTTCCCACTCTCGAAGATCTCCTGCAGCGCCGGATCGACCGCGTACAGCGTGACCTGAACCTGAGCATTGCGGTTTCGGTTCTGATCGTGCTGCTCTACGCCTATGTGGCCATGGGGCTGTACTACGCGACGATCGGCAGCATCGATCGACTGGCGGAGAAGGCCAGGATGATCGCTACCGGCGATCTCGGGGTGCGCGTCGAACTGGGTACGTGCGACGAACTGAGCCTCGTCGGCGACAGCCTGAACGAGATGGCGAGCGCGTTCGGCAGCCTCATCCGGAGCGTCCAGCACGGCACGGGCGAGGTGCTCCAGGCCACCAAGCAGCTTGCCGGCTCGGCCGCAGAAATCAATCGCGCCAGTGAGCAACAGAGTGCAGCCGCGTCTACCATGGCCGCAGCGGTCGAAGAGATGACGGTCGGCATCGAGCAGTTGTCAAACAATGCCCAGGATGCCAACCGGATCTCCAGCCGTGCCGGCGAATTGTCGGCAGACGGCAACCGCGTGGTCGGCAACGTCGTCCGCGAGATCGAGCGGATTGCCGAGGTAGTGAACCAGTCGGCGACCCTCGTCGCCGAACTGGGCGGGCGATCGGAACGGATCTCGGTCATCGTCGGCGTGATCAAGGAAATTGCCGATCAAACCAATTTGCTGGCGCTCAACGCGGCAATCGAGGCGGCGCGAGCCGGCGAGTCGGGCCGCGGCTTTGCGGTTGTCGCCGACGAAGTCCGCAAGCTGGCCGAGCGTACGGCACGTTCGACGCAGGAGATTGCGGGCATGATTGCCGCTATCCAGAGTGGCGCGCACGATGCCGTGGCGAGCATGAATCTCGGTGTCAGCCGCGTGGCGGAGGGGGTCGCACTGGCCACGCAGGCCGGCGCGTCGATTCAGGAGATCGGCGGCAATGCGCAGCAGGTGGTGAGCCGCGTGGCCGACATCTCGAAGGCATTGGGCGAGCAGAACGTCGCCAGCAGCGAGATCGGCCGCAACGTCGAACAGGTGGCCCGCATGGCGGAGGAAAACCGTGCTGCGGTGGCCGGCAATGCGGCTACGGCAGCACACCTCGAAAGGCTTGCGGAAGAGCTGGAGGCCGAGGTCCGTCGTTTTCGGCTGGCCTGAATCCCAGCGCATCGGGAGGGGGGCGGAGTCGTGGGTGGCGCCTCGCCGCGGTTCCTGCGGCAGGTGGCCGTCGGTTGACCGGGGTACCGGCTAATCTGCTTTAATGGGCGATGCGCATCAACATCCTTGCCTTCGCCCTGGGTGTGGGTCTGCTTCAGATCCAGGAGCATTTGCCGGCGCTGCCGCTGCTTGCCGGCCTGCTGCTTGGCCTGGGTGCCTTGTTCTTGCTCGCTCGGCGCCAGCCGCTGCTCGCCCGAACGCTGTCCGCGCTGATCTGCGCGCTGCTCGGTTGCGCCTGGGCGGCGCTGCTCGCCGAGCAGCGCCTGCTGGAGCAGTTGCCGGCGGAGTGGGAGGGGCGCGATGTGCAGGTCGTCGGTGTCGTCGCCGCACTACCGCATGCCTTCGAACGGGGCGAGCGTTTCGAGTTCGTCGTCGAGTCGGTGGAAACCGCGGGCGCGCGCGTACCGCGGCGGATCATGCTCTCGTGGTATCACGGCCGGCTGGAAGACGAATGGCGCGAGGGACTGGCCATTCGTCCGGCCGAGCGCTGGCGGTTCACGGTGCGCCTGAAGCGTCCGCACGGCAACGCCAATCCACACGGTTTCGACTACGAGGCCTGGCTCTTCGAACGCGACCTGCGGGCAACGGGCTACGTGCGCCCGCGCGCGCTGGCGCAGCGTCTGGACGACTTCGTACGACAGCCGTCCTATGCTCTCGAGCGCTTGCGCGACCAGATACGGCGATCGTTTTCGGCGGTGCTGGGCGAGGCGCCTTATGTGGGCATCCTGGTTGCTCTGGCGGTCGGCGATCAGCAGGCCATCCCGGCCGAGCAGTGGCGCTTGTTCAGGCAGACCGGCGTCACACACCTGATGTCGATCTCGGGGTTGCACGTGACGATGGTGGCCGCCCTGTTTGGCGGGCTTTTCGGCGGGCTATGGCGGCGCAGTGAACGATTGCTGCTCCTGCTGCCGGTACCGCAGGCGGCGATCGCGGCTGGCTGGCTGGCCGCTGTCGCTTACTCGTTACTCGCCGGTTTCGCGGTGCCGACGCAGCGCACCTTGTACATGCTGAGCGTGGTGGCGCTGGCGCTGTGGTCGGGCCGCAACCTCGGCGCCAGTCGCAGCCTGCTGCTGGCGTTGTTGCTGGTGCTGCTGATCGATCCCTGGGCGGTGCTTGCACCGGGATTCTGGTTATCCTTTGTCGCCGTCGGCCTGCTCTTCTTCGTCGGCACGGCGCGGCTTGACGTCGGGCGTGGCTGGAGCAGGGTCATCGCCAGTTGGGGGGCGACGCAGTGGGCGGTGACCCTCGGGACGCTGCCGCTGTTGCTGCTGATGTTCCAGCAGTTCTCGCTGGTTTCGCCACTCGCCAATGCGCTGGCGATTCCGTTGGTCAGCTTCGTCATCGCCCCGTTGGCGCTGCTGTTTGCCGTCCTGCCCTGGCCAGTGCTGCTGCACTTCGACCACTGGCTGTTGTCCGGCCTGATGGCTGTTCTCGATTGGCTCGCGGTCTGGCCGGTCTGGGAGCAGCCGGCGCCACCGCTGGCGGCGACCTTGCTCGCCGTGCTCGGGGTGCTCTGGTTGTTGTTGCCGCGCGGTTTTCCGGGACGCTGGGCGGGGCTGTGCCTGATCCTGCCGGCGCTGTTCTGGCCGGCGGCGCGGCCGGCGGCGGGTGATGCCTGGGTGGACGTCCTCGATGTCGGGCAGGGGCTGGCGGTGGTCGTGCGCACGGCCCGGCACACGCTGCTTTACGACACCGGGCCGCTGTACAGCGCCGAGTCGGACGCCGGTCAACGGATCATCGTTCCCTACCTGCGCGCCAGTGGAATAGACCAACTCGATGCCCTGATCGTGACGCACCGCGACAAGGACCATTCGGGAGGCGTGGTCGCTGTTCAGGAGGCCGTGCCAATCGCTCGCACGCTGTCGTCGGTTCAGGAACTGCCCGGAGAACGATGTATTGCCGGTCAGACCTGGGAGTGGGACGGCGTACGCTTCGCGGTCCTGCATCCCGCAGCCGCCGATTACGAGCGCAGGGCCGCGCGCAGCAACAACATGAGTTGCGTGCTGCGGATCGACAACGGCTTTGGGCGTGTGCTGCTGACTTCCGACATCGAGGCGCGCGACGAGCAGGCCCTGCTCACCCGGTCTCCGGGTCTGCTGCGCAGCGAGATACTGCTCGTTCCGCATCATGGCAGTGGGACCTCGTCGACACCGGCATTCATCGCCACCGTTGGCGCCGATGAAGTGATCATCCCGGTCGGCTACCGCAACCGCTTCCAGCATCCGCGCGCAGATGTCGTCGAACGCTACGCCGGGAAGCGGCTGTGGCGCACGGATCGGGACGGTGCGGTACGCGTGCGATTGGCTGACGGCGGGCTTACGCTGCTGTCGTATCGAGCGGAGTACAGGCGTTACTGGCACGGACAGTGATCCGCACGCCTGGCGTGACTGGCCATTATGTGTTCGGCATTCGTCGCGCTGCCACCCGGACCGACCTGGCCGCTGTTGCAGACCCGTCTTTCATCAACAACAGACAGGCCTGCGCGAATCAATGGGCGTCTATCCGCTGGTCAAGTCGGACATCGCCGGCCATAACTCGATACCGGCTCGTGGTGGCCAGGCGAATCTGAGCGATGCCGAAATGTGCTCTGGTTGATAAGCCACCGGATTGTGGGGTAAACCGTCAGCGTAAGCCGACGGGTACGGCTCAGTTGCGGGTGCGGCGTCGCGTGGCGATAGTTCCCAGCAGGCCTAACCCTAGCAGGGCCATGGTGGCGGGCTCGGGGACGTCGCTATGCAGCGGACCTTCGACCGTGACATGGTTCAGGCCCCAACCTTCGTCGCCGAGGCCCTGATCAGCGCCGGAGTAGGAAAAGGTCAGCGTATGGAGGCCTGCGATGAAGTTCACTGGCAGGAACACGTCGAGCGTGCCGCCGCCCCATAGCCCAGGAGTCACGGCGCTGAAGGTGGCACCGTTGGGGTCTGCGAAGACGGTGTTCGTCCCGCCGCCGCCCAAATTGAAGGAACCCTGGAACAGCGTGGTACCGTCGAGGTCGAGCGTAAATGTGTCGGTACAGCAGTTTACGCCATCGAGCGAGAGGTAACCCTGGATCTGGAATGTCATACTGCCCGCGCCCGCGCCCGTGGCGAAACTAGCTGCGATGCTGCCGGGCGAGGCAATGGCGCCGGTAGGCGTGAGATCCTGATAGAGCACGGCCGCGTGCGAAACCGCAGCGACCACGGCGAGCACTGAGCCGATCAGGATCTTCGGGAGAAAATGTGCGCTGTTGAACATTTGCTAGGCTCCAATAAATTCAATTTGTTACAGGGTAAGCGAAGAGCCTGATCGGGCTCGGTATTTGAGCAGTCGAGTCATGGAAATGCCTCTGCCTTTTCGGGAAACTTGCTCGAATTGGGGGCTCTTTCGAAAAAACAGCAAAATTAGTGCCTACGCATATATGTATTTGTTTAAGAATGACTTTTCGTTTTCAGGCGGAGTGCCGGTTGTTCCAATTTGTAAAAAAATCCGACACCAGACTATTGGGAAATTGCCAGTCACTCTTTCAAGAATGGCTGTGGTCGCAGCGGTTAATCCCTTCGGAATATTCGGGCGGCCCTGCCGCAATCGTCTCAGCGACTGCGCGTCGTGCCCATGGTCTGGCCGGCAGCCAGGGCGTGCGCTTGCGCTTCTTCAACGGCGATGTGCTTGTCCAGCAGGGCCTGCGCGGCGATGAACTCCGCCGTCTCAAAGGCTTTCTCGGACGCAACCCGTCGCTGCTCTTCATCTGCGAGTCTGAGTACCAGTTCCTCATCACTGCCCTGGTTGCTCAAGCCCCAATCGCGATTAAAAGGGGACAGACCACGTTTTCGTCTCTGCCAGCCTCCAAGCAATCCTGGGCAACAGCACCGGGCTGACACACTCTCCCACCAGCGGTCCGGCGATCGATAGATACTTTCCACCCTCCGGATCGCGGCAAACAAGCAATTCATTGCCCGTCAGATCGAGTAGCCAGACTTCCGGGATGTCGTGGCGCGCGTACAGATCAAGTTTCACGCCGCGATCGTAGTCGACAGATGAACTGGCAACCTCGACGATCAACAGGACATCCGCTGGGCCGGGGAGGCGCGCCATATAGTCTCCGGGCTTGAGCAGGGCAAGATCGGGCTGCGGTTCGCAGCGATCGTTGAGGCGGATCGGGTTTTGCGTGCTAACCAGACCGTCTTCGCCGGCGGCGAGCGTGAACAGGCGTGCCAATTGGTTGACGACGTAGGCGTGTTGGCTACCGATGGGGGCCATGTCCACGATCTCTCCCTCGATAAGTTCCACCCGCTCTTCGTGGCTGAGTACACCCGCGTCGGCCATCTTGTGATATTCGTCGACGCTGACGCGGTGTCGTGCTCTGTCCATCAGTTCGCTCATGGAGCCCATGTCCGGTCTCTCCTGCGAAGTAGTTTGCGCCAGATTGGCGAAAGGATAGCAAGGATAGGGAGCAGGATAGGAGATTCAACGCTACCTCTGCAAGTGATGCAGGCTCTGACGGGCCTGAAAAGCCGACGTGTAGCGGGGCGGGACAGACCCTGAGGCCCTTGCACGAATCCACGCGAGGGCGCAACACCCGCTCGCCAGGGTAGTTATCGGTCGGTTGCAGCGAACCCGCCAGGCTGTCCTTCAGTCGCAGCCACCGAAAACCTGCCAGCAACTCCAAATCATTGGAGACCTTCGACCTGGCGTTGACTTCAAGGCTTTGGAAATCGGTCTTCGAAGTCCAGGTCATTCCCTGGTAGCAAAAATCCTGGGTCTGCCAAAACCCCGGCGCACGCATCACGTACCAGTCGACCGGATTGTCCGGGCCAGTCGTTCGCGTGGCGTTGAGATTCAGCACTGTGAGATAAGACAGTTCGAATCGATGGTTCGCGTCCGCTTGATAACACAGGGTTAACCCTGGACCGATCGAATGGCCCTGGTCGAACTGGTTGCTGTTGAACGCCTCGCTGCCTGCCAGGGTCAGGGTCTGACCAAAGGTTGTCGTCGCGCCGGGCAAGCGGCTGACCAGGACCTGGCTCACGCTGTTGGACCGCGAAAATGCAACCGCTTCAAGCGACACCGTCCAGCGCAAAAAATCTATGGACTGATCAACGGTTGGCCGAACTCCGGAGGCTGACTGCGCGTCGCTCGTCTCGGCAAATGCCGTCACCGGGCAAGCGAGCACCAGCAGTGGCCCGACGCACAGACAAAGTGTTCGCGCCAGCCAGGAACGGCGGTGCGTTGATGCCTTGTTCAAGGGAGTCGCAATCTTTATTCCGCCGCTTGATGCTCAGACTCATGATCTGGAAACGGAGCAGAAGGCGGGCGCCTTTGTTGATCCTCACTGAATATCCGTCGGCGACCCTGCCGCAATCGTCTCAGCGACTGCGCGTCGTGCCCTTGGTCTGGCCGGCGGCCGGGGCGTGCGCTTGCGCCTGCGCTTCTTCAACGGCGATGTGCTTGTCCAGCAGCGCCTGTGCGGCGGTGAACTCCGCCGTCTCGGCGGCTTTCTCGGACGCAACCCGTCGCTGCTCTTCATCTGCGAGTCTGCGTACCAGTTCGTCATCACTGCCCTTGTTGCTCCAGCCCCAATAACCTGCGGCGCTGGCCAGCGCGACCAGCAGCGCCACGGCGCCGGCCCACAGCACCGGCTTGCGAGCCGGCAGTGCGCCCGACGACCCCGCGGCGGGCCCGCTCTGCGTCGCTGCCGTCGGAGACGGAGTGGGTGCCGATGACTGCGCTGAAGGAACCTGAGCTGCGCCGCAGTGCGGACAGAATTTCACTTCGGCTGCGATGGCCTTACCGCAATTCGTGCAAAACATCTTGATTTTCCTCGTGTCCAGAATGCTTCGTCGGGATTCGTCAACTGCCCCTAGCAGCCACCCGAGGCAGCACAGGCGTTGACCCGCTTCAGATTCTCCGCCACTCGCTCGCTGAAGCCGTTGAGCATCTCCTGCAACTCGGTCAGACGCACCTGTACCACGCTACCCGCCGGACAACTGTTCGAGCCGCTGGCGACGACCTTCATCTCGGCGAAAGCGCTGTCCCCACGCGGCAGCGTCGAGAAACCGATCAGGTCGCCGGTGTTGAGGAAGCACTCGGCGCCTGTAGACACTTCCGCGACATTAAGGGGTTGCGCAGTCTGGAACAGATAGATTTTCGCATAGCCGGAAGCCAGCACATCGGTCAACACCAGGGGATGACCGTTCTGCTGCATGGCTACACTGAGGCGCACCTGTTTGCGTACCTGCTGACGTATATCCTCGGAAATCTGCACCGGCACGGCACGGTCCACCGCTTGCTGCACTTGCGAAGAAGCGGCTTGAACATCTACCGTCGCCAATTGATTCTTGAGTGCCGGGTTGCTCTGGACACTGGCTTTGACCTGTTGCTGTACCGTTGCCATCTGCCTGCGAAGCCCCTCCGCTTCAGGCGATGCCTCCACCAGCGTGGCATCGTAGGGGCTTGAATAGGCGTAACCCTCCTCAAAGCCGGACGAGATCTGCATATCCCCCATCAGGGCCACCGGATCGCTGTAGGTCGTCGCCGGTGCAGCAAAGGCGACCCAGGCGGCTGCTCCAACCACCAGCGGCACCGCAAAGCGCGTGTAATAGCCGCGGTAGTCATCAGGCGCAAAACGAGAGGGGCGATACTGGGCTACCGGCGCACCGTGGATGTGCACCACATCGTACCGACGGATTACCGGCTGCGGTTCGTATTCCGGTCGGCCGTGCGACCAGCGCGCGTAGCGCGTCCTCTCGATCACCTGGCGCCTACCCCCATCAGTGAAGCGATCCTGAAAAACCGGCCGGCCATCGGCCAGTACCGCCTCGCGGAGGCCGTTGTGGCGGCTGACAAAATTCAGTCCGCTGCCTACGGAGCGATGTTCAAAGTCGCGCCCCTCGGTCACGCGGCGGCCATCCGCATAAACTCGTGTCGTCGTCCCGTCGCGCGCATCCACGGTCTGCTTGAAACCGGTGACCTTCTTCGTCCCGTCGGCCAGCGTCGTCTGCGATAGAACGATCTGCGAACCATCCGGGTTCTGGTGGCGAATGTCGAAACTGTTCCGATCCCCACGCGGCACCACGCTGGTGGCCGCATCGACTGCGACTGCTTGCGCCGGTGTCGACCGGTGCCTATCCGGGCTCGGTCGGCGACCGTCGGAAGCCTGTCGAGGCTGCACCGGGCCGGAGGCGGGTGCCGGTTCGCCTCCGGCAGCCGGGGTCTGTGGCTGGCCCGGTGGCGCAGTGGCAATCCCCTGGCCCGCGGCGGGAACCGATCGGCGGCCATCGGGAGGGGGTTGTACCTGTGCCGTTGTGGGCGGCAACGCCGGCGGGCCGGCTGGCCGGGCTACTGCGGGTGTCTGTGCTTGGGTCGGCGCAATCGCTGGCGCCTGACCCACCGAGCCGGGTTGGGGTGGCCGGCGGCCATCGGGAGGAGATTGTACCTGTGCCGTTGTGGGAGACGGCGCCGGCGGGCCGGCTGGCCGGGCTACTGCGGGTGTCTGTGCTTGGGTCGGCGCAATCGCTGGCGCCTGACCCACCGGGCCGGATTGGGGTGGCCGGCGGCCATCGGGAGGGGGTTGTACCTGTGCCGTTGCGGGAGAGGGCGCCGGCTGGCCGGCTGGCCGGGCTACTGCGGGTCTCTGTGCTTGGGTCGGCGCGATCGCTGGTGCCTGACCGACCGGGCCGGGCTGGGCTGGCCGGCGGCCATCGGGTGGGGGTTGAACCTGTGCCGTTGTGGGAGACAGCGCCGGCGGGCCGGCTGGCCGGGTTACGGCGGGGGTCTGTGGTTGAGTCGGCGCCTGGCCCACTGGGCTGGGCTGGGTTGGCCGGCGACTGTCAGGCGGCGGCTGTACTTGGGCGCTTGCGGGCGATTGATCTGACCGGCCAGGCTGGCGAGCGCCACCAGGTGGCCCTCCCGCCTGAGCTTGCGCGGCAGCTTGGACGGAACGTTGCTGCTCCTGCTGCTGGGCCTGTTGTTTGGCACGCAGTTGTTCCTGTTGCTGTGCCTGCTGTTGCGCGCGTTGCTGCTCCTGCTGCTGGGCCTGTTGTTTGGCACGCAGTTGTTCCTGTTGCTGGGCCTGCTGTTGCGCGCGTTGCTGCTCCTGCTGCTGGGCCTGTTGTTTGGCACGCAGTTGTTCCTGTTGCTGTGCCTGCTGCTGCGCGCGTTGCTGCTCCTGCTGCTGGGCCTGCTGTCTGGCACGTTGTTGTTCCTGTTGCTGAGCCTGCTGTTGCGCGCGTTGCTGCTCCTGCTGCTGGACCTGTTGTCGGGCACGCAGTTGTTCCTGTTGCTGTGCCTGCTGCTGCTGCGCGCGTTGCTGCTCCTGCTGCTGGGCCTGCTGTC
>JAKOZI010000336.1 GCA_029780075.1 Pseudomonadota bacterium | reverse complement strand
ACCACCCCCGAGGACACGCCCGTCAGCGGCAATGTCCTGACCGGCACCACCAGTGCCGATGGCCCGGTCACGCTCACCGCCTTCACCCTGGCCGGCGACGCCACGACCTACGCACCCGGGGCGACCGCCACCCTCCCCGGCGTCGGCAGCCTGCAGATCGCCGCCGACGGCAGCTATACCTTTACCCCGCTCCCCGACTACAGCGGTGCCGTCCCGATCGTCACCTACACGGCAAGCAATGGCAAGAGTTTGATAAGTGCGACCCTGACGGTTTCGGTAACTCCGGTCACCGATCCGCCGCTCCTCACCGTTGCGACGCTACCGGTCAGTTCGGGGGCAGGGGTGCCGCTGAACATCACGGCGGTCGTTAGCGACAGCGTGCTCACCGATGCCGGTGGCGAACACCTGACCGGCATCACCATCAGCGACATCCCTCCGGGAACACGCTTTACCAACGCCCGTGGTGACACTCTCAACGCCGCGGGCGGGTCGCTGACCTTGACGCCGCCACAACTGGCGGGCCTGATCATCACACCGCCTCCGGGCTTCTCGGGAAGCTTCATGCTGTCCATCGTGGCGACGGCCCAGGATGGCACAGCCATGCCCAACTCCACGTCCGCGCAGGCCATGCTCAAGGTCACCGCGATCCCACCGCCAGAGATTGCGATTTCATCGGGCCTGCCGCCCGACTTCAACCTGCTCGAACTGCCCCTGTTCGCCTCACCAGCGCGTGATCCGAGCGTCTTTTTCGACGGCGACCGGACGCCAGAGATTCGCCGCCTGCCGATTCCTTTTCACCCGGTTGTCTTCGTCAGCCGCGCCGTCGAAATCTCCCAAATCGAGCGCGAAGAGAGCGATCCCAGGGGTAGCGGCACCGATACCGCCGCGGTCAGTCTCTACGCCACCCGGCGGAGTTCCTTAACACAAGAGTTGGGTTTCGACCCAGCGATTTTCGTCCAGAACTCCGTGCAGCAAAGCCAGAGCGAAGCACGCTTCCTGGATTTGCGCGTTAGCGGCCGGCATGCTGTGATCGACCTCAGCAGCGACGAACTCCTGGCTGGCCCTTCGCTGTTCCAGGTTTTGCCACTCGGAGATTCGCTCGAACCACCGCTTGACGATACAGAAGCACGGCTCGGCAGTGCTTCTGACGGTGGCGAATCTGCCATCCTGGATAGCGTGCCCCCGCAGGAAGTGGCGCGCCCGGCAACGCCCGTTGCTGCCAAGGCAGGGCCGCCCCGAAGTTTCTCCGAGCAGTTGCGCGAGGCCAGTGTCCGCTTGCGTCCGCTGTCCGCCAAGCCCACCCTTGAGCGCGTGCCCACCGCCGCAACCTAAACCAACACTCGACCCTCCCACCGATTTGAGAGCCCGGATGACACCCCAACGACTGACCCGGACCGCCACCCTGCTGGCGGTTTCCCTCCTTGCCGCCGGTTGCGGCACCATCGACCCGACCGCTTTCACGCGCCAGGAAATCGAAGAACGCGTCGTACGCGACGAGAAGGCCATGTACGCCGATCAGGAACCAATCAGCGGCCCGATCACTTTTCAGGAAGCTGCCGCGCGCGCGTTGAAGTACAACCTCGATTACCGTCTGAAGCTGATGGAAAACTCATTGAGCAGGAATCTCTACGATGTCTCGAAGTACGAGATGCTGCCCCGTCTGGTGGCTGGTGCGGGTTATCTGTCGCGCAACAACGATTCCGGTGGCACCTCGGTGAGCATTGAGACCGGTGAGCAAACACTAAGTCCATCCACCTCGCAGCAACGTCACCAGACGCTGGCCAATCTGTCGCTGTCGTGGAATCTGCTCGACTTCGGCGTTTCCTATTACCGTGCCCAGCAAAAAGCCGACCAGGTGTTGATGGCCGATGAACGGCGTCGCAAGGTCGTCCAGAATGTCCTCCAGGATGTCCGCAACGCGTATTGGCGGGCGCTCGGAGCGCAGCGCCTGTTGTCGCAGGTGGACAGTCTTCTCGACCGTGTGCGCCTGGCCCTGCAAATGGCGCGCAAGGTCGAGAAGGAAGGCCTGATGCCACGTTCGCAGGTGCTCGCCTACCAGCGCGCGCTGCTCGACGCGGTGACCCTTCTATCGCTACGCCGACAGGACCTGGAATTGTCGAAAGCCGAACTCGTCGCGCTGATGTCGATTCCTCCGGGCGTCAACATCGTTCTCGCCGACGAT
>JAKOZI010000332.1 GCA_029780075.1 Pseudomonadota bacterium | reverse complement strand
CTGGTCGAGCAGGCCGGGCAAGATTTCGCTATCGCCCCAGGCGGTGGGGGTCACTTCGATGCCGATGATGTCCTTGGTGGTGGCGTCGACGGCCAGATGGACCTTGCGCCACGTGCGGCGCTTGCCGACACCGTGCTGACGCACCTTCCATTCGCCTTCGCCGAAGATCTTCAGTCCCGTCGAATCGACCACCACATGCGTCGGGCCCTTGCGCGGCCGACGAGGAATCTTCACCGAAAGCTGCGCAGCCCGTCGCGACATAGGGTTGTGATCCGGCACCGGCAAGTCCAGTTGGCACAGGCGCATGAGCGACTTGATCAGTCCCTCCGTCGCGCGGTACGGCAACTGGAACAGCCCCTTGATCGTCAGGCACGTCTGGATGGCGGTGTCCGAGTACAGCCCGGGCTTGCCACGGCCCACCGGTGGTGCAGGAGTCCACTGGTCTCGAATACTCGCCTCGTCGAACCAGATCGTCAGGTTCCCCCGGTTGACCAAGGCCCGGTCGTATTCCGACCAGTTCGTCACCCGGTACCGTTGCTTCAGCCCCACCTCGCCAGTGTCTGGCTTCACGCGCATCGCCATGATCGATCTCCTCCGACAGCCCACCCCGGACCCTCTAGGGGTGATGCCAATATACTACACCAACGCCGTCAATCTCGAATTTGGCACAGGAGCCCCAAAATAGTCATCCGAATCCTTCCACGCTCTGTACCTTGGGCCATCCACCCTGACGGATCTGCCAAGCGGATGGCCCATGGCACGAGTCATCCCACTACGGGGGATGATAGCTCGCCTTGCTGCAGTCTGGTCCTTTGAGCATAGGCACCTACCAAGCAATGTACTGGTCGAAATCGTACTTCGGTGCCGATTGAGTCAGAGGGACGTCCTCACCAAGGGCATCGCTCTGCGTCTCCCTGTTCGGTGGCGCACGGGCTCTCATTCGGCGCATACCCTTTCACACAATTCATTTTAGATATACTGAACGCATTTTTTCGACTCCTCGGACGAAGTCTCGCAGTCGAGCGAAGCCCAGCCAAAGGGGTCTTGACGCCGGGTACGCCGTCGCACTTGCGGCCGAGGAAGCCGCCGAGCCTGGCAATCTGGCGGAGAGTGGGCGGTGTGGCTGGCCGTGTTTGCTTCGTCAGAAGATACGCGCCCTTCCACTCCTCCTCGCTGAACAAATCGCGGGCGGACAAGTCCGGATGAGTGCGCCCGAGTCGGACGAGATGCGCCAGGCGCCACGCCACCGCCAGATAGACTGGCAAGGCCAGTTCGATCTTGTCGATATCCCCCAGTTGCAGGGCTTCTACCCAACAGCCATTCTTCAGGACAGCTAACCATTCCCCGGCAGACACGGGGGCTTTCATTGTGTGAGCCGCTCTGAGTTGCGCCAACGTCTTTGATTGTTTCGATGTTCTCAGAAAACGATGGCATTGGAGAATAATTGGGCCGGAACCCGCAGCCAGTCATCATGGGTGTCGGCGTCAAATGCCGCACCAACACCCATGGTCGAGCATATCGACTCTCAACCGCGTCAAGGGAATGCTTCGCCGGGCTGCATAGTGCCGCAGCCCGCACTTGACCCGTCTCCGAGTCAGCAAGCCCATCACACTCGTGATCATTTATGACAGGAGAGCAAGAAAAACCAAACAAGGGCAGCCCCTTACAACATATCACTTGTGTCGTCCAACTTCTGATCACCCCGTGATAGCACTTCGAACACTTCATCACTTATCGTGATCATTCGATAAATCCTGGCCTTGCCTATGAATCCAACAACTTGCTTGACCAAAGTGGAGCGATTTCCTATGACGGGAGCTGACCGTGCTCAGCAGCGGCTGGCGAACTGATCGAAGCCCTGTACCGGGAGCGCTATGGTCCGCGCATGACTACGCATTCGCCCCCTGCGCCCGCAAGCGGTAACCCGATCGATGCACGATCAATCGGTGCAACAGAATACCCTGCCTCGGCGGGGTCAGCAGAATAAACGGGGAAACCCGGAGTGCTCCATCTGAAACCTTGCGGAACCGATGTCCAAGTTCAGCCGCTGTTGCGCAGGCCGGCAGCAATGCCATTGATCGAAAGATGGATCCCGCGCCGCACGCGTTCGTCGACCGGCTCCGTTGCCTCGCCGGCTCGATGGCGGCGCAGCAGTTCAACCTGCAGGTGGTTGAGCGGATCCATATAGGGGAAACGATTGCGGATCGAGCGGCGTAACAGGGGATTGTCGGCAAGCAGTTCGTCCTGCTGTTCGATCGCCAGCAGATAATGACGCGTACGCTCGAACTCAGCACGCAGGCGACCGAAGATCTCGTTACGCAAGCTTGCGTCACTCACCAGATCAGCGTAGCGCGAAGCGATCGCCAAGTCTGCCTTGGACATCACCATGTCCATGTTGGAAAGCAGGGTCCGGAAGAATGGCCAGCTGCCGAGCATGCGTCGCAGCATTTCCAGGCCATCCGGATTGTCCTTGAGCCAGGCCTCAACGGCTGAGCCAAAACCGTACCAGCCGGGGAGCATCAACCGGCACTGTGCCCAACTGAAAACCCAGGGAATGGCGCGCAGGTCCTCGATGCGCCCGGAGGCCTTGCGCGAGGTGGGGCGGCTACCGATGTTCAGGCCCGCTATTTCGGCAATCGGCGTTGATTCGCGGAAATAGCGATTGAATCCTTCAGTCTCATAAACCAACTCGCGGTAGGCCCGGAAAGCCCGTTCGGAAAGTTGTTCGAGCACGGCCCGGTAAGCCTGCGGCTCGGTTTCGTGTTCGAGATCGAGGAGCGTCGCTTCGAGAGCTGCCGCAGCCAGAATTTCGAGGTTACGGCGACCGACTTCAGGATTTGCATACTTTGACGAAATGACTTCGCCTTGCTCGGTAATACGGATCTGGCCAGAGACGATGCCGGCCGGCTGTGCCAGGATCGCCAGGTAGCTCGGGCCGCCACCGCGGCCAACCGACCCGCCGCGCCCATGAAACAGTCGCAGACGCACACCGGCATCCGCGAATACGCGCGCCAGCTCAACCTCCGCCTTGTACAACTCCCAGCCGGAAGTGAGGAAGCCACCATCCTTGTTGCTGTCCGAATAGCCGAGCATGACCTCATGCTCGTTGGCACGCGAGGCGACCAGCGCGCGATAGGCGGGCAGGGCGAAGAGACGCCGCATGACTGCCGGGCTGTTGCGCAGGTCGCTGATCGTTTCAAATAGCGGGATGATATTGATCGCCAGCTCCGGCGCTTTACCGTCTGCCGAGGGCTTCAGCAAGCCGGCTTCCTTGAGCAGCAGTGCGACTTCGAGCAGGTCGGAGGCGCCATCGGTCTTCGAAATGATGACGTTGGGCAGGGCGGCATTGCCGTAGCGGGCGCGCAGTTCGCGCGCAGCGAAGAAGATCGCCAGCTCACCGTTCGTTTCGTCGGAGTAATCCAAATGCGGCGAATAGAGTGGGCGCGGGCTGACGATCTCCTCACAGAGCAAGGCGACACGCCGATCTTCATCGCGTGCCGCATAGGCCGACAGATTCTCGATGCGTCCGGCGCGGACGAGCAGCTCGGCGACCGTCCGCTCGTGCACTTCGGAGTTCTGTCGCAGATCGACCGGCGCCAGATGGAAGCCGAATATCTGCACGGCACGCACCAGGCGACACAGTCGACCGGCGGCGATGCGTGTCGCACCGTGCTCAACCAGCGAGCCGACAAGCACTTCGAGGTCGCTGTGCAGCCCGGCAGAAGTTGCATAAGGCTTCCCCTGGCCAACCGCGTGGCGTAGGGCCTCATGCTGATCGAGCGATCTTGCGGTGGCTGACAGGCGAGCATAGATGCCTGTCAGCGCACGACGATAAGGCTCGTCCGCACGGTGCGGCGAATGATCGGGCGAGCTCTCGGCAAGGGCCGCCAGCGCCGGCGACACCTGGAGCAGCAACTGCGAGAGCGGCAGTTCGGCGCCGAGCGCGTGGATCTCCCCAAGATAGAAATCGAGCACAGCCGTCGATTGCAGGCGTAGCGTGGTTTTCAGGATGTCGGCGGTGACGAAGGGGTTGCCGTCGCGGTCGCCGCCAATCCAGCTGCCGACACGGAAGAATGGCGGCAGTTGCCAGTCCTCGCCGGGGAAGCGTTTCAACAGGAGGTCTTGCAACTGACCGTAGAGACGCGGCAGTTCGGCGAAGAAGGTGTCGTCAAAATAGCTGATGCCGTTCTTGATTTCATCGACCACGGCCAGCCGGGTCGGACGCAACATGCGCGTGCGCCATAACCTGAGTACCGCGCGGCGCAACGTGACGTCGTTGTCTTCCTGTTCTTCAGGCGTGAGCCGCATGCGGTCACGCTGGTCGAGCAAGCCCGCTATCTCGTGCTGACACTTCAGGATGCACTTGCGGGAAACTTCGGTCGGATGCGCAGTGAGCACCGGCGAGACCAGCGCCACATCGAAAAAATCGCGAATCTTCCCGACCGACACGCCAGCTTCCTGTACGCGGTCGAGCGCGAATTTCAGGCTGCCTGCACGTGGTACCGAACCGGCGAGATCGTGCGCGCGGCGGCGGCGGATATGGTGCTGATCCTCGGCAATGTTCGCCAGATGCAGGAAATAGCTGAAGGCCCGAATGACCGAGAGCATCGAATCGCGCGGCAGATGGTTGAGGATGGCTCCGAGTTCGGCGCGCGTTGCCGGATCGACTTCGCTATCCGGGCTTTGGCTCAAATGGACCGAGGCCTGGCGGATGTGCTCGACGACGGCAAAAACGTCCTGACCTTCCTGATCGCGGATGGTGTCGCCAAGCAGGCGGCCGAGCAGGCGTATGTCGTCTCGCAGTGGGAGATCCTTGTCGGTAGCGGGCATATCGGTCCAGGAGATGGGTTGGAGATTGTCAAGATTGTGTACGTTCCCAAGGCAGCAAGGGCGCCAGGAAGTTCCGGGGAAACCGGCGAGAGGCATACTGTCCCTGGTTCCCACGCGCGATTGCTCCGAGCCTGACGTTGTGCGCAAACCTGGAAGCTGAACTCGGGCGAAGCCAATTCGCTGGTCCGTCTGCAGGACTTGCATGCGCGGTCCTCGCGTTTCGGCTTCGACATGGTCGTCGAGACGCTTCCCCGTTGGCGGCAATGGCCTGCCGGTGGCCAGCGACATTCCCCGGCGCATGGCCCGGCGAGTTGCCGGTCGAGTTACCGCGGCTGGCGCCTTCACTTCATCGACGCCGTCATCGACAGCGGGCCCTTAAGTGTGCCAGTTCCTCGCCGCCGGCCACCGCTTCTGGACAGCACAAGGCTACGAGGCAGTGCTCCCCCGCTTCATGCCGAGCGGCAAGGCTACGGCGAGCCTTGAACAGTCTCTTGCCCAGCCGGAACCATGAAATCCACGCATGGAAGAACGCCTGCGCTATCCTTTGCCAGGATTTCCATTTTCCTCCTGAAATGGGACGACAAACTGCTGCCGCGCCTGGCAGGCGGTGGGGGTGGTTACCCGATCCGCGCGTTCGGCACCAGCCAGTCCCTTGACATTGAAGATTGACCAAGATGACTGAACCTTCTCCTGAAGCGGCGAACGACCTGCTGCAACGGATCGGCGACCGGAAGTTCGCCACCGTGCTCGCCGATCCGCCTTGGCAATTCCAGAACCGCACCGGCAAGATGGCGCCCGAGCACAAGCGCCTGAACCGCTACGCCACCTTGACGCTCGGCGACATTCTCGCCCTGCCAGTTGCCGCCATAGCCGCAGAGACGGCGCATCTTTACCTGTGGGTGCCGAACGCGCTGCTGCCGGAAGGTCTGCGCGTCCTCGCCGCCTGGGGCTTCGCCTACAAGAGCAACATCGTCTGGCACAAGATCCGCCAGGACGGCGGCCCGGACGGACGTGGTGTCGGATTCTATTTCCGCAACACCACCGAGCTGCTCCTCTTCGGCGTCCGCGGCAAGCACGCTCGCACGCTGGCGCCCGGCCGTCGCCAGGTGAATATCATCAAGACCCGCAAGCGGGAGCATTCGCGCAAACCTGACGAAGCCTACGCTCTGATCGAGTCGTGCTCGCCGGGCCCGTACCTCGAATTGTTTGCCCGCGGCGCGCGCGACGGCTGGACCAGTTGGGGCAACCAGGCCGAAGCGTATTTTCCCGACTGGCCGACGTATAGCAACCACTCGCAGGCGGAGTTGACGCGGCCTGAATGAGACAAAGTCAGCGTGATTCTTTCGTCGTGCCGCCATGAGATTCCCCAGCTTCGCTCTCATTACCGCCGTGCTGGTCGTCGGCTGCAGCAGTGCGCCGCCTTCGACGCCAGTGATCGACACCTTTGCTGCCGACTTGCGGCAGCCGGAAGGCCCCTCCGGCATCAGCACGCAGCCCGGGTGGCGTGGTCGGAAGTTCGCCATCGCCAGCGCCCATCCACTGGCCAGCGCCGCCGGACTGGCAATGCTTCAGGCCGGCGGCGCGGCGGTGGACGCGGCGGTCGCCGCGCAGATGGTGTTGACCCTGGTCGAACCCCAGTCCAGCGGCATCGGCGGCGGCGCCTTGCTGCTGCACTACGACGGGCGTGATACGGTGGCCTTCGACGGCCGCGAGACGGCGCCGGTGGCAGTCGGTGAAACGCTGTTCAGCAAGCCCGACGGCCAGCCGATGCGTTTTCACGAAGCCGTCGTCGGTGGGCGCGCGGTCGGCGTGCCGGGTACCGTGCGCCTGCTCGAAATGGCGCACGCCGAGTACGGCAAGCTGCCCTGGGCGAGCCTCTTCGAGCCGGCGATCCGGCTGGCCGAGGACGGCTTCGCGGTCGGCCAGCGCCTGCACACTTTGCTCCAGGCCGATCCATACCTGCGCAAGGACCCGCAGGCCGCCGCGTATTTCTACGGTCGGGACGGACAAGCGGCGGCCATCGGCAGCACGCTGCGCAACCCCGAACTTGCCGAGGTCCTGCGCCGGATCGCGCGCGACGGATCGCGGGCGCTGCACGAGGGCGAGATCGCGCAGGCGGTGGTCGACAAGGTGCAGGGGCATCCCGAAAATCCCGGCCAACTGAGCCTCGGCGACATGGCCACCTACCAGCCGAGGCGGCGTACGCCGTTCTGCCACCGGCACACGCCCAGGGCGGT
>JAKOZI010000330.1 GCA_029780075.1 Pseudomonadota bacterium | reverse complement strand
ACAGGCGGCTTCGGTCGAGGAAACGACTTCGAGCATGGAGCAGATGAGTGCTTCGATCCTGCAGAACACCGAGAACGCCAAGGTCACCGACGGCATGGCCTCGACCGCCGCCCGGCAGGCCGTCGAAGGCGGCGACGCGGTCGGCAAGACCGTCGAAGCGATGAAGAGCATCGCCGACAAGATCGGCATCATCGACGACATCGCCTACCAGACCAATCTGCTGGCCTTGAACGCGGCGATCGAAGCCGCGCGCGCCGGCGAGCACGGCAAGGGCTTCGCCGTCGTCGCCGCCGAAGTCCGCAAGCTCGCCGAACGCTCGCAGGTCGCTGCGCAGGAGATCAGCAGCGTCGCCAGGGATTCGGTCAAGCTCGCCGAGCGCGCCGGCTCGCTGCTCGGCGAAATGGTGCCGTCGATCCGCAAGACTTCCGACCTCGTCCAGGAAATCGCTTCGTCCTCGCAGGAACAGTCCTCGGGTGTCGGCCAGATCAATGGCGCGATGGGCCAACTCAACCAGGCGACGCAGCAGAACGCTTCGGCATCCGAGGAACTCGCCGCGACCGCCGAGGAAATGGGCGGGCAGGCGCAGCAACTGCAGGAACTGATGACTTTCTTCCACCTCGCCGAAACCGATCACGGCAGCACGCCAGTCAGAGCGAAAGGCGGCAGCGCCGCTACTCGCCTAGAAGTGCCTGCCGCTGTACCGCGCACGCCGGCGCCGCGGCCGAGCGCCGGCAGGTCGACTGTCAGCAACGACTTCGAACGTTTCTGAGCCGGAGCACGTGATGTCCGCCGTTTCCTCGACGCAAGGGTGCATCGGGCTCAGGGGTAATCTGGCCGCTCACGTCCGCTGCGCTCTGGCGTTCACCCTTCTGCCTCTCGACGCGTCGTGCCGATCATGAAGCTGGCTCAGATTTCGATCCGCACCCGTCTGATCGCTTTCGCGCTGCTCGCTCAGGTGATGCTGGTCGCTGAATCCGGATATTCGTTGATCATCCAGCACAAGGGAATGATCGCCTTTTTCCACCTGGCTGATAGCGGCAGCGTGGCCGATGCGGGCAGGCCGGCCACCCAGGCGAGGCCGCGCCCAGCGGATCCTGGAGCCAGCGCCGCAGTCTCGGTACCCCACTTCAAGCCGTTCTGACAGGGAGCGATCAATGACCCATTTCCATAGACCCGGCCAGAAGCTTGCGCCTTTAACACCTCCCCCCGGCAGGGTGCAGTCCAATGCCGCGCATTTCCCCTTCGACCAGGAGCTTCCATGAAAACGTTTCTTCTCGCTCTCGCCAGCACCGCCCTTATTCCTTCAGCGCTGCTCGCCGCCGACAATTTTGCCACCCCGAAGGAGGCCGAGGTCATGGTCGCCAAAGTCGTGAAGGCGGTTGGCACCGACTGGGCTACGACGCTGAAGGAAATCACCAGCAAGGACAAGAAGTGGGTCGACCGCGACCTCTACCCCGTCGTTTATGACATGAATGGCAAGTGTGTGGCCCACGGCCAGAATGAAAAACAGGTCGGCAAGGATCTGATCGACCTCGCCGATGCCGATGGCAAGGAATTCATCAAGGAGCGCGTGGCGCTGGCCAAGAGCAAGGGCAAGTTCTGGCAGGACTACAAGTTCACCGACCCGCTGACCAAGAAAGTTTTACCAAAGTCGGCCTACTGTGAAAAGGCCAGCGATGTCATCGTCTGCGCTGGCGTCTACAAGCGGTGAAGCCCTTACGCTGCCTATTGCTACTCGACTGACTCTCACCGCGGCTAACGTTTCCGATAGGTTGAGCCATGAAAATCAGGATCAGGATCCTCATTCCCTCCCTCATCGCCGTGTCGATGATGTTATTGCTCGGGGTTGTCAGTTCCTTCGGCCTGCGATTCGCGCAACGGGCGCTCGACGATGTCGCCAGCAAGAGCATGCAACACACGGCGCTGTTGACTGCGAGTCGCGGCGAACTGCTCCTGACAAACATTGGTGGCTACCGTCTGTTGGCCATGATCGGAAGTTTCGATGAAACACGGATCAGCAAGGAAACGGCGACCGTCCTTGCGCACGCTGACGGCGCGATTCAACTACTGAAAAAAATGCGTGCTCGCAGTGATATCGAGGAAACCGAGAAGCAGAGCCTGGCCGAGTTTGACGAACTCCTTGCAAGGTATCGCCAGAGCGTCGCGCAAGCCCTCGACATGGCCGGTACCGACACGGCTGTCGGTACCGGTATGTTGCAGGCCGCCGACAAGCGCTTCATTGAAATCGACGGCAAGCTCGACCGGATGGTCAAGGAACAGGAGCAGGAAGCCGCAGCCTTGATTGCCGCCGTCGACGCACGTGCTTCGAGCCTGATCGTCATCTGCCTCGCGGCGGTGGTCATCGGCTTGGCCGTGGCCATCTCGACATCGCTGCTATTGGCAAGGAACATCGTCCGATCGATGCTCAAAGCCATCAGCATTGCGACTGCGATTGCCGATGGCAAGCTCGGCAACATCATCGACACCCGCGCTCGGGACGAGACAGGCGATCTCGCGCGCGCACTGTTCCGCATGCAGGACCAACTCACTCGGATTATCGGTGAGGTTCGTACCGCCGCCGACAACCTGGGCAACGCCGCCAGCGAGGTCTCGGCTACCGCTCAGTCATTGTCGCAGTCGTCCAGAGAGCAGGCGGCTTCGGTCGAGGAAACGACTTCGAGCATGGAGCAAATGGGTGCCTCGATCCTGCAGAACACCGCGAACGCCAAGGTCACCGAGAACATGGCCTCGACCGCTGCCCGGCAGGCCGTCGAAGGCGGTGACGCGGTCGGCAAGACCGTTGAGGCGATGCAGAGCATCGCCGACAAGATCGGCATCATCGACGACATCGCCTACCAGACCAATCTGCTGGCCTTGAACGCAGCGATCGAAGCCGCGCGCGCCGGTGAACACGGCAAGGGCTTTGCCGTCGTCGCCGCCGAAGTCCGCAAGCTCGCCGAACGTTCGCAGGTCGCCGCGCAGGAGATCAGCAGCGTTGCCCGGGATTCGGTCAAGCTCGCCGAGCGCGCCGGTTCTCTGCTCAGCGAAATGGTGCCGTCGATCCGCAAGACTTCCGAACTCGTCCAGGAAATTGCAGCAGCCTCGCAGGAGCAGTCCTCGGGAGTCGGCCAGATCAACGGTGCGATGGGCCAGCTCAACCAGGCGACGCAGCAGAACGCTTCGGCATCCGAGGAACTCGCCGCGACCGCCGAAGAAATAGGCGGGCAGGCGCGGCAACTGCAGGAACTGATGAATTTCTTCCGCCTTGACCAAGGCGATCCATTTGCACTGACTCAAGCTCACCAACGCAGCATCACCGGAGGTAATACATCGTGTTCAAGAACCTGAAAATCGGCATGCGCCTCGGCCTTGGTTTCGGCATCGTTCTCCTGCTGATGGCCATATTGTCGATAATCGGCTACAGCCGCGTCCAGATGCTCAACCAAGAAATGGACGACATGGTCAAGGACAAGTTTCCGAAGACCATCTGGGCCAATGACATCATCGAGAACGTGAACATCGTCGCGCGCTCGGCGCGCAACGTCCTGTTGATCAAGAACCCGGACGAGGTGAAAAAGGAATTCGAGCGCATCACCGAGGCGCGGAAGGTTGTCAGCGAACGCTTCGCGCAACTCGAAAAGACGATCACCTCGGAAGCTGGCAAGAAACTGATTGCCGACGCGCTCAACCTGCGCAAGGAATTCATCGCCGACCTCGACAAGTTCGCCGACATCGCCAGGAGCGGCAAGACCGAAGAGGCCACCGCGCACCTGCTGAGCGAAGTGCGCAAGTCGCAACTCGACTACATGGGCTCGATCAACAAGCTGACCGACTTCCAGACCGACCTGATGAAGCAGGCCGGTGAACAAGCGGACAAGGCCGCCAACCAGGCCGCGACGCTGATCCTCACGCTGGCGCTGGCGGCTTTCGTCATCGGCATCGGCTTCGCGATCTGGGTCACCCGCTCGATCACCCAACCGGTCAATGAAGCCGTCGCCGCCGCCAATGCGCTCGCCGAAGGCGACCTGACGGTCAGGATCGACGTCCAGGGCAAGGACGAGGTCGGGCAGTTGATGGCGGCGATGCAGGCCATGGTCGGCAAGCTCGGCGAGATCATCGGTGAAGTCCGTTCCGCCGCCGACAACCTCTCGAACGCCTCCGGACAGGTCTCGGCTACCGCCCAGTCGCTGTCGCAGTCGTCCAGTGAACAGGCGGCTTCGGTCGAGGAAACGACTTCGAGCATGGAGCAGATGAGTGCTTCGATCCTGCAGAACACCGAGAACGCCAAGGTCACCGACGGCATGGCCTCGACCGCCGCCCGGCAGGCCGTCGAAGGCGGCGACGCGGTCGGCAAGACCGTCGAAGCGATGAAGAGCATCGCCGACAAGA
>JAKOZI010000323.1 GCA_029780075.1 Pseudomonadota bacterium | reverse complement strand
ACCGACTGCAGCGGCTTGCCGTCGAACTCGGTCAGATGACCGGTGACCCACTCATCGACGCGGTCGGAAAGCAGCAGGACTTCGATGCCCTTCTTGCGGAAGATCTCGAGGTGCGGACTGTTCCTGGCGGCGGTGAAGGTTTCCGCGGTGACGTAGTAGATTTTTTCCTGTCCCTCCTTCATCCGCGACACGTAATCGGCGAGCGAGACGGTTTCGTCGGGGGTATCGGCATGCGTCGAGGCAAAACGCAGCAGTTTGGCAATACGGTCCTTGTTGGCGAAGTCTTCGCCGGTGCCTTCCTTGAGTACACGCCCGAATTCCTTCCAGAAAGTGGCGTATTTCGCCTTCTCGGCGGCATCTTCGCTGTCGGCAAGGCCTTCGAGCAGGCCGAGAACCTTCTTCACGCAACCACCACGGATCGTCTCGATGTCGCGCGACTGCTGCAGGATTTCACGCGAAACATTGAGCGGCAGATCGTTGGAATCGACGACCCCGCGGACGAAGCGCAAATAGAGCGGCATCAATTGCTCGGCATCGTCCATGATGAACACCCGCCGCACGTAGAGCTTGACGCCGTGGCGGGCGGTACGTTCAAAAAGATCGAAAGGCGCGCGTGACGGGATGTACAGCAATTGGGTGTATTCCTGCTTGCCCTCCACCCGGGCGTGTACGTGCGCCAGCGGGTTCTCGAAATCGTGTGCGACGTGCTTGTAGAACTCGTTGTACTGCTCATCGCTGATCTCCGACTTCGGACGGCTCCAAAGCGCCGACGCCTGGTTCACCGTCTCGTCCTGGTCGGTAACGACCTGCGCCTTCTGTTCCTCGTTCCATTCCTCCTTCTTCATCAGGATCGGCAGCGTGATGTGGTCGGAGTACTTGCGAATGATCTCGCGCACCTTCCAGCTCGACAGGAATTCGTCTTCGCCGTCACGCAGATGCAAGGTCACCTCGGTACCCCGCTGCGCCCGCTCGATCACCTCGACCGTGAAATCGCCCTCGCCGGAGGACTCCCACCTGACCGCCTGACCACTTTCGAGGCCGGCCCGGCGAGAAACCACGGTCACCTTGTCGGCCACGATATACGACGAGTAAAAACCGACGCCGAACTGGCCAATCAGGTGCGCATCCTTGGCCTGATCGCCGGTCAGCGCCGAAAAGAACTCGCGTGTGCCCGACTTGGCGATCGTCCCGAGGTGCTCGACCGCCTCCTCGCGCGACAGGCCGATGCCGTTGTCGGCAATGCTGAGCGTCCGGGCTTCCTTGTCGAGGGTCACCCGGATTTTCAGCTCGGCGTCATCACCGTAGAGAGCGGCATTGTTCAAGGCTTCGAAGCGCAGTCTGTCGCAAGCGTCGGACGCGTTGGAGATCAACTCGCGCAGAAAGATTTCCTTGTTGCTGTACAGCGAGTGAATCATCAAATTCAGCAGTTGTTTGACTTCTGCCTGAAAACCAAGTGTTTCCTTCTGGGCACCCATGCAAGACTCCGGAAAAAAGTTGAGAATGTGAAACGAACGGGTAGTGCACCTTGCGCACAATGCTTCGGGAAATGGGGGCGGCAGCGAGCATTTCAAGCCCTGCCGACTTGCCTGCGGAACGGGCTCAGGTGTTGCTGCCCGGATACTCGACCGCCACCACCTCGACCACCCGCCAGCCGGCCGGACTGTGGAAGCGCACCGCATCACCCGCGCGTGACTTGAGCAGCGCGCGCGCCAGCGGCGACACCCAACTGATCCGGCCACGTGCCGAGTCGGTTTCGTCGACGCCGACGATCTGGTAGGTGTTTTCCATCCCCTGCTCGTCGCAGAGGGTCACCAGTGCACCAAAAAACACCTGCTCGGTGTTCTCGCGGCGTGCCGGATCAACGACCTCGGCCAGATCCAGACGCCTGGTCATAAAGCGGATCCGCCGGTCGATTTCGCGCAGGCGCCGCTTGCCGTAAATGTAGTCGGCGTTCTCGGAGCGGTCTCCGTTGGCTGCCGCCCACTGCACGACACTCACTACCTGCGGCCGCTCGATGCGTAACAGATGATCGAGTTCTGAGCGGATGCGCGCGTGCCCGTCTGGCGTGATGTAGTTGCGTGTGCCCTGTGGCAGCCGCAGGGCGAGATCAGCCCCTTCGTCCTGCTCGCCGTCGTCTTCCGTCTCTCTGGTGAATGCCTTGTTCATGGCCTGTCGGTCGCCGGCGACACTGCGGAATCCATTTCGCGTGAGGAAGGTCCAAATCCCCGAACGGCTCCGCGCGCCCTGGCGGAAAAAAGAAACGGCGCAGGCCCTGGAACCTGCGCCGCAATGCGCACTGCACGACCAATCAATAGCCGATATTGAACGCGGCGACGTCGATGCGGACGGTGTCGCGCCCAAGAGCCAGGGCTGTGTAGCGGGCAAAGCGCGTCGCCCAGTCCTTGCCGTCGATGAAACGTTGCTCACCTCCATAGCGTGCGACATTGAGAATCTTGTCGATAATCAATACCTTGCCCATCGGGTTGCTGGGTTCGCACTCAAGGTCGGCGAACTCCTTGTCAAACCAGCGGCGCGCTTCTTCGGGAGACCCTGCAGCAAGTTCGGTATGGGAGAACTTGAACTCGTACTGCCTCTCCCGCGCAAACGCAACAATAATGTGATAAACCATCTGCCTCCTCCCGGGGGTATCTCAAGGTTACAATTTCACCCTCTATTCTATTCGCAAATGCGCCCCATGCCGCAAGTCCCGAGCCTGCTCGTCGAGTTTATTGCCGGTATTCCTGCCGCCGTTGTTTTTTGCCGTGGGCGCGCCTACCATAGGACCCGACCCACCGCGCCTTGCCGCCGCAGCACCCACGGCTCTCATCGCCGGGCGGGCACGCAGCGCCTTATTGACCGTCGTTCTTGGCACGCTCGCCTTGTGGGGTCTGCAAACCCGGCTCGGCGAGCCGCATTACAACCTTGGGGATTGCGCCGACCATGCTGACCGAAGAACAGATTACCGAAAACCGGGCCACGCTGCATGAACTGCAGTTAGAACATCACGACCTCGACCAGGTGATCGCCCACCTGATGCTCAACCCACCCCCAGACGACCTGCTGATCCGACGCCTCAAAAAACGCAAGCTGCTGCTCAAGGACCGCATTACCCTCCTCGAACACTTGCTGGAACCGGATGTTCTGGCCTGACGCCGAAGACTGCCGCTGACCGGCACTGGGCACCCGCATGCAACTCTCTGTCGCCGGGCATGACTGCCACGTCGCCACTGGCGGACAGCCTTTCGACCCCGCCCGCTCGGTTTGGCCGCCGCTGCTGCTGATTCATGGTGCCGCCAACGACTGCGACGCATGGCATAAGGTCGCCGGCGGTCTCGCGGCGGCGGGCTGCGCATTGCTCGTCCCCGACCTTCCGGGGCACGGTTTATCCGGCGGGGAGCCCCTGTCCAGCATCGAGGCACTGGCCGACTGGCTCCCCGCCCTGCTTGACAGCGCCGGAGTGGCCGCCGCTATCCTGGTCGGACATTCGATGGGTTCGCTGGTGGCGCTCGAGTGCGCCGCACGCTATCCGCAGCGTGTCGGCGGACTGGCCCTGCTCGGGGCTTCGGCACCGATGCCGGTTGCCGAAGCCCTGCTCAGCGGCGCCGCGACGCATCCCGACCGCGCCCTGCGGATGATGAACGACTATTCCCTGACTGCGCCGTTCCAGTTGCGCGGCGGCGGCGGGCATGGCGTCTGGGGACCCGGCGTGACACTGGCAATCATGCGCCGCAGCCCGCCCGGCGTGCTGGCCATCGACCTCGCCAACTGCAACAACTACCTGCACGGTCTCGACGCGGCGGCGCAGGTCACTTGTCCGACCCTGCTGCTGGTCGCCCGTCGCGACCGCATGACCCCCAGGCGCAACCTGCCGCCGCTGCAATCGGCTCTGCGCCAGGTGCAACGCGCCGAGATTCCCGACTGCGGTCACGCGATGATGAACGAGCGACCGGAAGCGGTCGTTGAACAGCTCCTGAAGTTCCTCGCCAACCCCACTACGCCCACAACGGACGGAGGTGTTTGACGGGGAGCATCTCGGCCGCGCGCAGACCGGAGGTGCCGTGGATCCGAGAACCTGCGGCGCGACTTCGTCGCCGCGCAGCCCAGTCACATGCGCATAGCGTCGCTGCCCATCCAGGATCGACACCAGCCAGGTGCCGAGAACGTCAACCACCTCCGGCGCGTTCGGGCTGATATACGCCATCGGACACCCCTTCCGCCAGCTCCTGGTGGGCCTGCTCCCCTAGGTCACGTCGCCCGCTATATTCCCGCTTTGGATGCGCAGCACCTGTAGATAACTGGGATGAATTTTCCAAGGCAACTTGTCATCGAGACTTGCAGTTTATCTATCGAACCTGCACACTTACCACCTAATTTGTAACTCAACCGATAGAGGAACAACACATGCAAAGCATGACTCTGGAGCAGCTTCGGGCTACCTTCAGCGCTGGCGGCGTTGTCGGGGTCACCTTGAAAGGGCATGGCGGTGGCTTCTTCCTGGAAATCGCCACTCGTAGCGGCCACGACGCCATTCTGTCGAAGGCCCGCAGTACCGAGCCGCGCCGTTTCGGTAGTCCGACCTCCGCGCTGGTTGTGTTGCGTGAACTTGGCATTGCCGTTGCCCAACTCGACGCGACCGACTGGAACCCCGACCAGAAGGACATGAGCCAGAGCCGACAAGACCGTTCCCAGGCCATGCGCAAGGCGCATGAAGCCGCCGCCTATAGCAAATGGGTGGCCGCCGAAATTCAGGCCTCGATCGACGACCCCCGGCCGAGCATTCCACATGAACAGGTGATGGCAGAACTGGACACCGACCTTGCCATCTTACCGGCCGCCTAAAGGCAGTGGGCATGCGCCACCTTATCCGTGACAAAAACCAAGCGTGACGGGCAAGGCCTACCGCTTTGAATGGCGGCCGATGGCCCGCGAGGACTTGCGCGCCATCGTTCAATACATCGGCAAGGACAGCCCGACGATCGCCAGGGCCTTCGGCAAATCGCTACGCGACAGGACGACGCCACTGGCAGAACATCCAGCGCTTGGCCGGCTGGGTCGACTGCCGGACATCCGCGAGCTGGTCGTGTATCCGAACTACATTGTCTTCTACCGGGTTCTGGACGAGGCGCGCACGGTGCAGGTTCTTCGTGTCAAGCACGCCGCACAACAAGTACCTTGACCCGCGCCATGCACACGCATCGAAACGGGGATGAATGGCGATATTCTGGTTCTGGGGACCCCGCCGGCCGATGAGTACGGCTATCAACCACCGACCGAACCTGCCGCGCAATCCCTTCCTGCCCGAGCACACTTCGGGTAACCAGGTCATTCTTGGCGAAGCGCTGGCTGCCGTCCTCCCGGATGTACTGCATCGTCCATTGCCTGCCGTCGACGTCGGCGGCCTGGGCCAGCCTGCCCACTACGCCAGCTACCCGCCAGCTTCGCCCGAGCGTGCCAGAACGATCACCGCAGTGAGGATGATCGCCCCGCCGGCGAGCTGCCAGCCACCAACCTCCTCCCCGAGAAACAGCGCGGCCAGGAGCACGGTCACCACCGGTTCGAGCGTCGACAGCGTCGCCGCATCGGCAGCACCCAGCCGCGCCATGCCGGCAAAAAAGGTGATCATCGCCACCACCGTCGAAAACAGCGCAATACCGCCGACCGCCGTCCAGGCTGCGAGTGAGACCGGAAACGCGGGCCCGCGCGAGAAGACGATCAAACCGTATACGGCC
>JAKOZI010000307.1 GCA_029780075.1 Pseudomonadota bacterium | reverse complement strand
GCGGCCAGTTCCATGAAGCGACCGCGGACCAGTGCGGTTTCGCGCCAGGCGTATTCCATCGGGTGCCGGTCTTCGGCGCGCTGGCTGGAAAAGAGCAGCAGCGTCACCCAGCGGTAGAGTTCGTCGTAGCCAAGGTAGGCGATGCCCTGCTTGAGGTCGCTGATCGGCGTGCGCAGGCGCATCGCCGGCGAGTTGACGACGCGCAGCAGGCGCAGGACCAGCGTCGGGTCGATCCAGGCCCTTTCCGCCAGCACGGCAGCGCTGGCCTGCGCACGGATGGCGTTGAGCAATTCCATCGCCGCCGCCTTGTAGGGAGGCAGATCGATGTCTACCGGCGCCTCCTCGCTGCAGCGGATGAAATCGCCGTGGAAATGCGTGAAGCGGATTTGCCGGCACGCCTGGTACATCTCCATGAAAGCGATGTTCATCGCCAGCAACGGCTGTTGCTGGCGATGGGTGGCCAGCCGCCGCTGCACGTCGAGGAGTTCAGGCGGCGCCATGCGGCCGACGTCCACGGTGATGTAGTCCGCCAGCAGCCCGGCCTTTTCGTCGCCGTCGAGCAGTTCGTGGGCACAGGCCAGCGCGAAGCCCATGGCGCGCAGGCGCTGCATGCCGTCGGCCAGCGTACCCGGCGATCCGGAACGGCCTTCCTTGTGCCAGGCAATCTGCAACACGACGTTCTGCCGCGGCAGGCTGTGCAGCGCCGGATGTTCGAGAATGCCGCTCCCCACCGGCAGGAATACCCGACGTTGCGCCAGCAGCGCCTCCAGCCTGGCCTGCGCGAACTGCCGTAACAGGACATCCTCGAACAGCTTGCGCGAGGGACCTTGCCACGGGCAGGCACGCAAGGCACGGTGCACGTCGACGCTCAACTCGTGCGCGACCACACGTTGCCCGCGGTCGAGTATCGGCCGGTGGCACAGGTACGTCTGGCCGGCGTCCGCCGCCGCGACCGCCGCCGGCCGCGCCTCGGCCGGCTTGCTCGCTGCCCTGGGGCGGAAAAGGGACAACAGGGCTTTGAACATCGGTTTCCTCTTGTTGGTGCTTCGTGCTCATCGCCGGCCGCGCGGCACGACCGGCAACGGCTTGTGGGCTACTGCTGTTCGTCCACCTGCTGTGCGAGGAGGCGCTGCATCAGCGCAAAGAAGCGGTCGTAGAAGGGACCGGCGGGAATCGTTTCGCTGGCCACCTTGACCAGCGAATCCTCGCTCGGCGTCAACGGGATCGACACCGAGCCGAGCGCACTGACGCCGACGCTGGCCGAATTCGAACTCTTCTTGAGCGCATAGCGGTCCTGGATGGCACTGACATAGGCCGTGGCCAGCTTGCCCTGGCTGCCCTCCGGGGCGCAGACGACGTTGAACGCGATCTGCACATGCACCTCGCCGTCGGGCTGAAAATGCTTGCTGGCGGCGATGGCGTCGGGCCTGACCGTGGTCAACAGGTACCCCTGGCTGAGCAGCGCGCGCCGCGCGGCCTCGCAGGTCGCATCGACGCCGGCGTCGAACAGGCGCGAGAAGGTTTCACCGGCTTCGAAGCGTTCGTTCTGGTAGACCGCGACCCTGCTGCCCGGCGTGCTGCCGCAGGCCGGCAGCACACCGAGCAAGACCGCGGCCAGCAGCGGGCGGACTCCGGGCGAAAACCGGCACCGGCACAGGAGCACGCCGATGCATGCCCTGCCCCGCCAGATCTTCCGCTCCCGCATGCCGTCCGCCAGACCCGATGTCAATGCGCCTCGTCCCAGTTGGCGCCGACACCGACGTCGACCACCAGCGGCACACGCAGGCGGGCCAGTTCGGTCATCAGGCGCGGCAATTCGCTGCGCACGCGCGCCAGTTCGTCGTCCGGGACTTCGAGCACGAGTTCGTCATGCACCTGCATCAGCAGGCGCGTGTGCAGGGACTCGGCGTCGAGCCAGCCCTGCACGACGATCATCGCCGACTTGATCAGGTCGGCCGCCGAACCCTGCATCGGCGCGTTGATCGCCGCCCGTTCGGCGCCCTGGCGACGCGCGGCCTGGCTCGATCGAATCTCGGGAAGCCACAGGCGACGCCCGAAAACGGTTTCGACATGGCCCTGGGTCCTGGCCGTCTCGCGCGTTCTCGCCATGTAGCCGGCAACGCCGGGATAGCGCGCGAAATAGCGCTCGATGTAGGCTTGCGCCGCGCCGCGTTCGAGGTCGAGCTGCCGCGCCAGCCCGAAAGCGCTCATGCCGTAGATCAGGCCGAAGTTGATGACTTTGGCGACGCGCCGCTGGTCAGGGCCGACCTCGGCCGGCGGGACGCCGAAGATTTCCGCCGCCGTCGCCCGGTGCACGTCCTCGCCCTGCGCGAAGGCTTCGAGCAGGCGCGCGTCCTCGGAGAGGTGGGCCATGATGCGCAGCTCGATCTGCGAGTAGTCCGCCGAGACGATACTGCTGCCCGGCGGGGCGATGAACGCCGCACGAATGCGCCGCCCTTCGGCGGTGCGTACCGGAATGTTCTGCAGGTTGGGATCGCTCGACGCCAGCCGGCCGGTCACCGCCACCGCCTGCGCATAGCTGGTGTGCACGCGCCCGGTGCCGGTGTTCACCATTTTCGGCAGCTTGTCGGTATAGGTCCCCTTGAGTTTGGAGAGCTGCCGGGATTCGAGCAGGATCTTCGGCAGCGGATAGTCGAGCGCGAGTTCGGAGAGCACTTCCTCGTCGGTCGAAGGCGTTCCCGAGGGGGTCTTCTTTTTTACCGGCATGCCGAGCTTGTCGAACAGGATCTCGGCCAGCTGCTTCGGCGAGTTCACGTTGAACGGCTGCCCGGCCGCCGCATGCGCGCGCGCTTCGAGTTCGAGCAGGCGCTTGCCGATTTCGTGGCTCTGCTGCGTCAGCAACTGCGCATCGATCAGCACGCCGGTTCGTTCCATGCGAAAAAGGATGTCGCGCACGGGGATTTCGATGTCCTCGTAGATCCGGCTGAGGCCGGCATCGGCGGCGATCTGCGGATACAGCCGCTGCTGCAGGCGCAGACAGAGATCGGCATCTTCGGCGGCGTACTCGGACGCCTGCTCGATCGCCACCTGGTCGAAGCCGATCTGGCCGGCACCCTTGCCGCACAGCGCCTCGTAGGGAATCGTCGCCAGCCCGAGATGGCGGGTCGCGAGTTGTCCCAGGTCATGTCCGCGCACGCCGTCCTTGCCGGATTCGAGAACATACGATTGCAGCAGTGTGTCGTGCCGCACGCCGGCCAGATGAATGCCGTGATTGGCCAGCACATGCTGGTCGTACTTCAGGTTCTGGCCGATCTTGGCGTGCGCCGCCGATTCCAGCCACGGCTTGAGCAGCGCCAGCACCTCGTCACGCGGCAGTTGCGGCGGTACGCCCGGATAGTCGTGGGCCAGCGGCAGGTAGGCCGCCTCACCCGGCGCGACCGCCAGCGACACGCCGACGAGGCGCGCGGCGAAGGGATCGAGGCTGGTGGTCTCGGTATCGAGCGCGGTCAGCGGACAGCGGCCGATCTTCTCCAGCCACAGGTCGAGCGCCGGTCGGTCAAGGATCGTTGCGTAGGCCGCGCGGTGCGCGTCGTCGGCGAGCAGGTCGGCTTGCCCGCTGGTGGTAGTCGTTTGGCCGGCTGCCGGCGGCACGGCGCGGCCAGCGTCACCACCCTGCACTTCCCTGAGCCACGAACGCATCTCGTAATGCGCGAAGATTTCGATCAGACGCTGCTGGTCGCGCGGGCGCGGCTGCAGGTCGGTGGGCGCGTACGGCAGTTCGAGGTCACGACGGACGGTCACCAGGCGTCGCGCCAGCGGCAGGAAGTCGATTGCGCGGCGCAGATTCTGCCCGACCACGCCACCGATGTCGGCGGCGGCAGCGATCACCCCGTCGAGCGAACCATACTGCGCGAGCCACTTGACGGCGGTCTTGGCGCCGACCTTGTCGACGCCCGGAACGTTGTCGACGGCGTCGCCGATCAGCGCCAGGTAATCGACGATACGCTCCGCCGGCACGCCGAACTTGCCGAGCACGCCGGCTTCGTCGAGCACCTCGTTGCTCATCGTGTTGATCAGGCTGACGTGCGGGCCGACCAGTTGCGCGAGATCCTTGTCGCCGGTCGACACCACCACCTGCACGCCCTGCGCCGCCGCCTGCGTGGTCAGCGTACCGATCACGTCGTCCGCCTCGACGCCGTCGCACATCAGTAGCGGCCAGCCGAGGGCAACGATCGCCGCGTGCAGGGGTTCGATCTGACGCACCATGTCCTCGGGCATCGGTGGACGATTGGCCTTGTACTGCGGGTACCAGTCGTCACGAAAGGTCCGCCCCTTGGCGTCGAAGACGCAGCCCTTGTAGTCGATTCCCGACGCCTGGTAATCGCTTTCCAGTCGCCGCAGCATGTTCAGCACGCCGTGGATCGCGCCGGTGGGCTCGTTCTGCGAGGTCCGCAGGTCGGGCATGGCATGGAAGGCGCGGTAGAGGTAAGACGATCCGTCGACCAGCAGCAGGGTGGGCATAGGCAAGCAACACAGTTTTGACCGAGGGGAGGACTCTCCTGTCGGACGGCGACAGCGGCGGGTGGTTCGAGTCCCGGCGTCTATTATCGCAGAGTTCGCCAGGCCACCGCGTCGCCGTCGCGCCTTCGGGCAAGGGCAGTTCCTCAATCTGTACTACAATCCACACTGACAGGTGAGATGCTCACTGATCGACCAATCACCCGGGAAACTGCTCATGCGCCGCCTTCAAGCCCTCCGCTCCGCCCTCGTACTCTTGGTCCTCCTGGTCCTCGCTGCTGCGCCTGCCGTTGGCCAGAACCGGACGGATCTGCAGCCCTTGCCGGCGGTGCCGCCGCCACCGCCGGAGATGGCGCCCTTCGATGCATCGCTGGAACCCGAGGTGACGATCAAGAAGCGCGAAGGCGATACCGTCGAGGAGCACCGCATCAACGGCAAGCTGTACCGCATCAAGGTCACCCCCGAACACGGCGTTCCCTACTACCTGACCGACCGACAGGGCGACGGCAACTTCACCCAGGAAACGATGGGCACGCCGGACGTCAGCGTGCCGACCTGGGTCATCGGCACTTTCTGACCCCCCCCTTGCGGATTCCCTCTCGCCTGCCGGCCGGTCGCGCCGGGTCGCCATGTCGGTGTTCACCGAACTGAGCACCGCGCAGGCGAGCGCCTGGCTGGAGGACTATGCGCTGGGCAGCCTGGTGACGCTCGCCGGTATTGCCGAGGGCGTGCAGAACTCCAATTTCTTTCTGGACACGACGCTGGGCCAGTACGTGCTGACGATTTTCGAGCAGCAACCCGGCGCGCAGCTTCCCTTCCACCTGCAACTGCTGGCGCACCTGTCCGCGCGGGGAATTCCCTGCCCGGCACCGGTCACCAACCGTCGTCACGAATACCTCGGCGAGATCGCTGGCAAGCCCGCGGCGATCGTCAGCCGGCTGCCCGGAAGTTCCCGGAGCGTCCCGGCGGTCGGCCACTGCGCGGCGATCGGCAGCATGCTGGCGCGTCTGCACCTCGCCGCAGAGTCGTATCCCGAACCCCTCGCGCATCAGCGCCATACCGCCTGGTGCGCGCAGGTCGCCGCGCAGCTCGAACCCTGCCTCGAAGACGACGACGCCCGCCTGCTGCGCAACGAGCTCCGCCATCAGCAACGCTACCGGCCGGCGGACCTGCCGCGCGGCGTCATCCACGCCGATCTGTTTCGCGACAACGTCCTGTTCGTGGGCGATCAAGTCAGCGGCCTGCTCGACTTCTATTTTGCCGGCGTCGACGACCTGCTGTTCGATCTGGCGGTCACGGTCAACGACTGGTGCACCACCGCCGACGGAGTGCTTGACGCGCAGCGCAGCGCCGCGCTGCTCGCCGCTTACGATCACTGCCGCCCGCTCCTGGCCGCCGAGCGGCGCGCCTGGCTGACGATGCTGCGTGCAGCGGCACTGCGTTTCTGGATCTCCCGGCTGCAGGACCACCATCTGCCGCGGTCCGGCAGCCTGGTCATCCGACGCGACCCCGACGCCTACCGGGCCATCCTGCTGAACCACATCGCCAGCGACGCCAGCCAGGTGCGGCTTGCCACCTCCCTGCCGGGCGGCTGACCGGTCACCCCGCCCAGACACGAGCATGCGCATGGAACCCTTCCCGATCCCCGCCCCCGGCTTCAACGGCGCCAGCCGTCGCACCGAGGTCGACAACGTTTTCAACTGGTTCCGGCAGGGCTGGGCGATCTTCATCGTCAATCCCGGCGCCTGGATAGCGATGATGGTGATCCTGATCGTCATCTACCTGGGCCTGGCGATCGTCCCCTGGATCGGTCCACTCGCTTCGCATCTGCTGACCCCGGTCCTCGCGGCCGGGATGTTGCTCGCCTGCGAGAGGGCCGCCCGCCAGGAGGAGTTCGCCATCACTGACCTTTTTGCCGGTTTCCAGCACCACACCGGCAGCCTGGTGATGCTCGGCGTGCTGTACATGCTGGGCCTGCTGGTCGTCTTCGTGCTGGCTTTCGTCTTCGTCGGCGGTGGCGTCGCCGGCGGCCTGCTGATCGGCAGTCCGATCGGTGCCGGTGTCGCCCTCGGCGGCGTCTTCCTGGCCGGGCTGCTGTGGATGCTGCTGTCGCTGCCGATCGTCATGGCCATCTGGTTCGCTCCGGCGCTGGTGGTCTTCAACCGGCTGCAGCCGGTCGATGCCCTCAAGGCGAGCTTCCATGCCTGCCTCAAGAACACCGTCGTGTTCCTGGTCTACGGCCTGATCAGCCTGGTGCTGTGCTTCTTCGCCGCGCTGCCGCTGGGTCTCGGGTTCCTGGTCCTCGGACCGGTGCTCGCCGGCTCGGTGTATGCTTCCTATCGTGACATCTTCCTTGGCGCCTGAGCGACCCTACGACAAACCATGCAAGCACTGACTCTTCCCGCCGCACAAGGCTGGCGCTGGCTGACCGACGGCTTCCGGATCTTCCGCAGGAATCACCTGATGCTGACCTTCCTGGTGGTCAGCTACTGGGTGTTGATGGCCCTGGTGAATGTCATTCCCGTGATCGGCACGATCGCCACGACGCTGTGCATCCCCGCTTTCTCGGTAAGCCTGATGAATGCCTGCCGCAGCATCGAGCGCGGCACGCCACTGGGTCCGCAACTGCTGTTTTCCGGCTTTGCCAGCAACCTGCGCGCGCTGCTCACCCTCGGAGCGATCTATCTGGCCGCGGTGGTAGCGATTCTTGGCCTCTCGGCGCTGGCCGACGACGGTGCCCTGATGGCGATGATGCTGGCCGGCCAGAAGCCGGACGCCGAAACCGTCAGCAGCGGCAGCCTGCTGCTGGCGACCGAGATCGCGCTGGTCCTGCTGTGCCCGCTGATCATGGCCTACTGGTACGCGCCGGTGCTTGCCGGGTGGCACGGCCTGTCGCCCGCCAAGGCGCTGTTCTTCAGTTTCGTCGCCTGCCTGCGCAATTGGCGCCCGTTCCTGGTGTACTCGCTGGCCATCGGCGTCGTGGCCACGCTGGTACCGGGCATCGTGCTCGGCATTCTGGCGGCCCTGCTACCCAGCGGTGCCTCGCTGGTGCTGGTGTTGATGATGGTGCTGCTGATCCTGGTGCTCGCCCCGACGCTGTTCGCCAGCTTCTACGTCAGTTATCGCGACGTCTTCGTCAGCGTGGACGACGATGCCTGAGCAACCCGGCGAACGGCCGCTGGGAATCTTCGGCGGCACCTTCGACCCGGTTCATTTCGGTCACTTGCGCCTGGCCGAGGAGGCTGCCGACAGCCTCGATCTGGCCGGCATCCGCTGGATTCCGGCCGGCCAGCCGGCGCTGCGCGAGGTCCCGCGGGTAACCGCCGGACAACGCCTGGAGATGGTGCGCCTGGCCACTGCCGGCAACCCGCGCTTCAGCGTCGATGCGGCCGAAGTCGAAGCGGCGCGGCCAAGCTACAGCGTACCGACGCTCGAACGCCTGCGCCAGGCCGACGCCTGCGGTCGGCAGCGCCCGCTGGTGCTGCTGCTCGGTGCCGACGCCTTCAACGGCCTGCCGCAATGGCACCGCTGGCAGGCGCTGTTCGATCTGGCGCACCTTGCCGTCGCCCATCGCCCCGGCTTCGCCATCGACGCCGGGCAACTGCCCACGCCGCTGGCGCGCTGTTACCACGACCGCTTCTGCGCCAGTCCGGCGCTGCTCGCCGAGTCGCCGGCGGGTCGCATCGTCACCTTTGCGATGACGCAACTCGCCATCTCGGCGACACGGATTCGCGCCCTCCTGGCCAGTGGCGGCAGTGCGCGCTACCTGCTGCCCGACGCGGTGCTGACCTATATTCGCCAGCATCGCCTTTACCCGGAGTACTGAAGCCACAATGAAGATTCCCCAACTGGAAAAGCTCGTCGTCGACGCCCTCGAAGACATCAAGGGCCACGACATCGAGGTGATCAACACCAGCCGCCTGACCTCGCTTTTCGACCGCATGGTCATCGCCTGCGGCGAATCGAACCGGCAGGTCAAGTCGCTGGCGCGCAACGTCCAGGACAAGGTACGCGCCGCCGGTGCGCCGGTCCTGTCGTGCGAAGGCGAGGAGGTCGGCGAATGGATCCTGGTCGACCTCGGCGACATCATCGTGCATGTCATGCAGCCGGCGGTACGCAGTTATTACAATCTCGAAGAGTTATGGGGCGGCAAGGGACCCGTGCGCGTGCGCCGGACCCCCGCTGTGGCCCAGGATGCGACAGCGGGCCAGGGATGAAACTGGCCATTCTCGCCGTTGGTCACAAGCCGCCCGCCTGGGTGGCGCAGGGCTGCGCCGAGTACCAGAAGCGCATGCCGCGCGAACTGCCCCTGTCGATCGTCGAAGTCAAACCGGAAAGCCGCGGCTCGAAGAACCGTGAGCAATTGCTGGCCGGCGAGAAGACCCGCCTCGTGGCCGCGTTGCAAGGCTATGCGCGGATGGTGGTGCTCGACGAGCGCGGCGCCGACCTGCCAACCCTGAAGCTTGCCGAGCGGCTCGAATGCTGGATGCGCGCCGGCGGCGATACCGCGTTCGTCATCGGCGGTGCCGACGGCATCGACGCGGCCCTGAAGCTGCAGGCCAACGACGCGATTCGCCTCTCCAGCCTGACCCTGCCGCACGCCCTGGCGCGGCTGATCCTCTGCGAGCAGTTGTATCGCGCGATCAGCATCGTCCGCCAGCACCCTTACCATCGGGAGGGCTGATGCCGGTCGATCTGCAGCACGCGCGCCTGCATCTGGCCTCGCGCAGCCCACGCCGGCGCGAACTGCTGACCCAGATCGGCGTCGCATTCGACAGCATCGTCTTCCGCAGTTCGCCGCGCGAGGACGCCGAGCTCGACGAAACGCCACTGCCCGACGAGGATCCGGTGCGCTACGTGCAACGCATTGCGCGCAGCAAGGCGGCACACGGCTGCCGCATCGTCGACTGGCGAAGACTGCTGCCGCAACCGGTGCTGGCTGCCGACACCACTCTCGAACTGGCCGGTCGGCTGATCGGCAAGCCCCGCGACGCCAGCGATGCCGAATCCATCCTGCGACGCTTGTCCGGCAACACGCACCGGGTGCTTACCGCCGTCGCTGTGGGCAGCGGCGAACGCCTCGAACTCGCCGTATCGATCAGTGAGGTGCGTTTTCGGTCCCTCGAAGCGCACGAGATCACCCGCTACGTCGCCAGCGGCGAACCGATGGACAAGGCCGGCGCCTACGCCATTCAGGGGCGCGCCGGGATGTTCGTCGAGTATCTCGCCGGCAGCTACAGCGGCGTCATGGGTCTGCCGCTGTGCGAAACGGCACAGTTGTTGAAGCGCTTCGGATATCGTCTGTAAGCTTGTTCGGAAGGAAGACGATCCGTGCGGATACTGCTGGTGGAAGACGACCCCTTGCTTGGCGACGGCATCCGTGCCGGCCTGAAGCTGGCCGACTATGCCGTCGACTGGGTTTGTGACGGGGAAGCCGCACGCCTGGCGCTGCTCGACCACGCCTATCAGGCCTGCGTTCTCGACCTCGGCCTGCCGAAGCGCGACGGACTGTGGCTGCTGAAGGATCTGCGCGAACGCGGCAATCAGTTGCCGGTGCTGATTCTCACGGCGCGCGACAGCAGCGCCGACAAGATCGCCGGGCTCGACGCCGGCGCCGACGACTACCTCACCAAACCCTTCGACCTGTTCGAACTGCAGGCACGCCTGCGCGCCCTGATTCGCCGCGCCGGCGGTAACGCCACGCCGCGCCTGGAGCACGCCGGCGTGGTGCTCGAACCGGCCAGCAAGCGGGTCAGCCGCGACGGCCAGCCGGTGACCCTCTCGGCGCGCGAATTCGCCCTGCTACGCGACCTGCTCAGCCACAAGAACCATATCCGCACGCGCGCCCAACTCGAGGAAAGTCTGTATGCCTGGGGCGAGGAAACCGGCAGCAACACCGTCGAGGTATACATCCACCACCTGCGCAAGAAACTCGGTGCCCAGTTCATCCGCACCGTCCGCGGCCTGGGCTACCGCCTGGGCGACCCGGGCTGATGCCCGGGACAGAGCCAGAGCCACACGCGCACAGCCAGTCGCTGCGCTGGCGGCTGCTGCGCGCCGTCTTCGCCACCGCGCTGCTGGTCTGGGGCCTGAACGCGGTCTTGAGCTACACCCAGGCCCGGCACGAAGCCGAAGAACTGATGGACGGCCATCTGGCGCAAGCCGCCCGCCTGTTGCTGGCGCTGGTGCGCGACAACGAGAGCCACCTGGAAGACCTGGCAACGCGCCTGGCGTCGGTCCGCAGCCAGGAAAAGCATCGTTACGAGTCACCGCTCGAATTCCAGGTCGGGCGTGCCGACGGATCACTGCTCCTGCGCTCGGCGCACGCGCCGGCAAAATCGCTGGCCGCGGCGCCCGGCTACGACGACGTGTCCCACGCCGGCCACCCCTGGCGTGTCCTGACCATCGCCTCGACCTCTGGCGACTACCGAGTCCAGGTCGCGCAATCGATCGACTTGCGGGATCGCACGGCGCTCGAGGTTGCCCGCCGGACGGTGCTGCCGATCGCGCTGATCTCGCCGGCGCTGCTTTTGCTGCTCTACTACTCGGTGCGGCGCGCGCTGAAGCCGCTCGATGAGCTGGCCGCCGACGTCGCGTCGCGCTCGCCGGAAAACCTCCGGCCGCTGGCCCAGAACGCGGCCCCCCTCGAAGCCCGGCCGCTGGTTTCGGCGCTCAACCGCCTCTTCGGCCGGCTCGACGATACCCTGTCCAACGAAAGGCGATTCACGGCCGACGCCGCGCACGAGCTGCGTACGCCGCTGGCGGTGGTCAGGATCCAGGCCCAGGTCGCGCAACTCAGTCGGAATGCCGATGACCGGCAGCACGCGTTGCAACAGATCCTGCTTGGTGCCGACCGTGCCACCCGCGTGCTCGAACAACTGCTGCGCCTGGCGCGCCTCGACCCGCTGGCCGGGCTGCCCCATCCCGCCGAAGTTGATCTTGCCGAGCTGGCAGAGCGGGTGCTGAGCGATGCCCGCCTTGCCGCCGCTGACCGCTGCATCGTTCTGGAACGTAGCGACGATCGCCTGCTGATCAGCGGTGATGCCGAATTGCTGGCCATCGCGCTGCGCAATCTGCTCGACAACGCGCTGCGCTACACCCCGCCCGCGACGACGATCCGCATTATCGCCGCGCGCCAGGACGGCGAAATGACGCTCGGCGTCATCGACGACGGCCCCGGCGTTCCGCCCACGGAACTGCCGCGGCTGGTCGAACGCTTCTACCGCGGCAGCGCGGCGCGAGCCGAAGGCAGTGGCCTCGGGCTGGCCATCGCGCAGCGCGTCGCCGAGCTGCACGCCGCCCGTTTCGAACTGGAAAACCTGCCCGGCGGGGGATTCGCCGCGCGCCTGCGCTGGCCGCGACCGCCCGCAGCCTGAGCCTCAGCGCATGTCCAGGATGATCATAGATACTGGCTGAGCAGCAGTGCGGCCAGGAGTACGGCGATGAGGCTCAGCAAGCGCCGCTGCTGGCGCTGGGTGCGTGCCAGGTCGGCCAGCAGCGGCGCAAGATCGGGCGCTTTCGCCTGCGCCAGAGCCTGGTGCACCAGGCGCGGTATCTGCGGCAGGATGCGCGCCCAGTAGGGGGCTTCCTGCTGCACCCCGCGGTGAAAGGCACGGCCGCCGAGTTGTTCGCTCATCCAGCGTTCGAGGAAAGGTTTGGCGGTCTTCCACAGGTCGAGATTGGGGTCGAGTTGTCGGCCGAGGCCCTCGATGTTGAGCAAGGTCTTCTGCAACATCACCAGTTGCGGCTGGATTTCGACGTTGAAACGGCGTGAGGTCTGGAACAGGCGCAGCAGCACGCGGCCAAAGGAAATCTCGTGCAGTGGCCGGTCGAAGATCGGTTCGCAGACCGCGCGAATGGCGGCTTCGAACTCGTCGGCACGCGTCTCGGGTGGCGCCCAGCCGGCTTCGATGTGCGCCGTCGCCACGCGCTTGTAGTCGCGCTGGAAGAAGGCCAGAAAGTTCTGCGCCAGATAATTCTTGTCGGTGTCGGTCAGCGTCCCGACGATGCCGAAGTCGAGCGCGATGTAGCTGCCGTGGTGATCCGCATCGGTGGCGATGAAGATGTTGCCGGGGTGCATGTCGGCGTGAAAAAAGCCGTCGCGAAACACCTGTGTGAAGAAGATCTCGACGCCGGCGCGCGACAGCGCCGGCAGGTCGATGCCGGCAGCGAGCAGCGCCTCGGTCTGGCTGATCGGAACGCCGCGCATGCGCTCCATGACCATCACCGTCGTCGTGCATTGATCCCAATACACCTCGGGCACCTGCAACAGCCGCGAACCGCTGAAATTCCGCCGCAACTGCGAGCAGTTGGCGGCTTCGCGCATCAGGTCGAGTTCGTCATAGAGGTACTTGGCGAACTCGCCGACGACTTCGCGGGGCTTCAGCCGCTTGCCGTCCGACCAGACTTTCTCGAGCAGGCCGGCGAGGGTATCGAGCAGCGCCAGGTCGTTGGCGATCACCGCGTGCATTTCCGGGCGCAGGATCTTGACTGCCACTTCCTGGCCGCCGTCTTCAGGCCGCAGTCGGGCAAAATGGACCTGTGCGATCGAGGCGCTGGCCACCGGTGTCGAATCGAACTCGGCGAACACCGCGCTCGCCGGCCGGCCATAGGCCCTCTCAATCTGCGTCAGCGCCAGTGCCGGTGAAAATGGCGGCACGCGGTCCTGCAACCTGGCCAGTTCGTCGGCGATGTCGGGACGCAGGAGGTCGCGACGCGTAGACAGGACCTGGCCGAACTTGACGAAGATCGGCCCCAGCGATTCCAGCGCCAGGCGCAGGCGCACCGCCGGCGGCGCGTCGAAGCGGCGCCGAAAGTGCAGGACCCGCGACACGGCCGCCAGGCGGCCGCTGGGCTCGTGCTCGAAGAGCATCTCGTCGAGACCGTAGCGGTGCGCAATACTGAGGATTTTGGCGAGGCGGAAAAGTCGCACGGCTGGCAACGGCCTTGTCTTGGGCAAATCGGGGAGTTTACACAGAAACGCGCACCATCGCGCCGCATCCTTCGCCCCGCGCTCGGTCGTGCATCGTATAATCAGCGGCTTGACCGAATCCTACAGCAGACGCACCCTGATGAGTTCCGACCTGAAGTCCCACCTCGCCGACCTGATGCGTGCCGCGTTACTCAGCGTCGCGCCGAACGAGGCCGATACCAGCATCCATATCGAGCGACCCAAACAGGCCTCGCACGGTGATTTTTCGTGCAACCTGGCGATGCAACTGGCGCGTTCGATGCAGCGCAATCCGCGTCAACTGGCCCAGTTGCTGGTTTCGGAGTTGCCGTATTCACCGCTGGTCGACAAGACCGTCATCGCCGGTGCGGGCTTCATCAACTTCCACCTGCGGCCGGCAGCCAAGCTCGAAGTCGTGCGCGGTGTTCTCGAACAGGGCGAGGCCTTTGGCCGCTCGACGACCGGCGGCAAACGCAAGGTCCTCGTCGAGTTCGTCTCCGCCAATCCGACCGGCCCGCTGCACGTCGGCCACGGTCGTGGCGCCGCTTACGGCGGCAGCCTGTGTACGCTGCTCGCTTTCGCCGGCTGGGACGTGACCAGTGAATACTACGTCAACGACGCCGGCCGGCAGATGGACATCCTGGCGTTGTCGACCTGGCTACGCTATCTGGATCTGTACCGTCGCCACGATGAACCCCTGCCTTTCCCGGCCAATGCTTACCAGGGCGAATATGTGCGCGAGATGGCCAGACAGATGCTGGCTGCGCATGCCGAGCGCTTCCTGCGGGCGCCCGCCGGCGTCATCGACGGCGTACCGCCCTTGCCCGACCCCGGCCGCACCGACGCCGCGGCCGCGCAAATCCGCGAAGCGCACCTCGACGCCCTGATCGCCAATGCCAAGCGACTGCTCGGCGAAGAGTGGCAGTACGTGCACGACTTCGTGCTTACCGAGCAGCTCGCGGACTGCCGCAGCGATCTCGAAGAGTCCGGGGTGCATTTCGACGTGTGGTTCTCTGAACAGTCGCTGTTTGCTACCGGTGTGGTCGCGCGTGGCGTCGAGCGACTGCAGAAGGCCGGCCATCTCTATCTGCAGGACGGCGCCCTGTGGTTCCGGTCGAC
>JAKOZI010000301.1 GCA_029780075.1 Pseudomonadota bacterium | reverse complement strand
TATAGTATCAATTGCAATAGTTGTCACACATTCTATAGTCCCAGTCGGTATTATTTGTGTATCTTGCATTATTGCCGGATATAACAATGTGACAGTAGTAGTAACAGTTCCGACTTCAACAGACTTCGGAAGCGGCACTGGTTCGTGCAATGAGTGTGCTGTATATACGTTGTTATCTATTGTGATTGTGACACTACGTGTCTGTGCATCTATAAGATAATTGATAGATTTGTCATTGCTCAAATGTTTGGTGTAGAACCTTTGGTCTTGTGTATCCCAATAGTACAACCTAACCCCTTCTTCATCAAGACTAATCTTGTCAGTATACTGTACTAACATCAAATCGTTTGCTATATCACTGTATGATTTATTAATATCCCCTATGTTACCTAACGACTCCGGGTATTGCCACAGTAGAAAGTACACAACGCCTGTAGACATAGTTACCAATATACCTATCATAAACACTACAACAACCAGTTCTATTAGTGTAAATCCGTTATGCATCCTCTATATGTACCTCTAACACAATGTACTGCGTTTCCAGAAGCCGTTCTAGGGAACAACGCTTCTTGGGTATTGTCCATACAGGAAAACTGACTATCACATAGCCTGGTTTGCCATCATTAAATTGTCCATATAACCTATACTTGTTCTTCGTTAGTTTTTCATAGCTGTAGACTAAAAACGGTTCGCCATTGTTTAACACAAGACACGCTTTTTCCATTTTATACTCCTCCTTGTAACATTGTAGGTACTAAGTTGAAGATAGGCAAATACAATGCGATAACAACAAACCCAACTACCACGCCTATTGTTATCAGCAATATAGGCTCTATTTTGGACGAAAAACTATCAATTGCTTGGAAATAGTCATGTTGCACTAGTCTAATATAGCGTTTGAGAGCATCTTCCAACGCTCCTGCACGTTCACCTAGTGCGATAGTTTTAACGAACACCGGGTCTAGTCCACTATTATCAAACGCACTAGATAATGTAGCTCCTCTGTTGATTTTAGTTAACGCATTGTGGATATGTGTTTTCATTGTTCTACTTGCCACTATATTTTCTGCGTTTCTCAATATATCAACTATATTAAGACCAGATAAATACCCATTGTACAATACTGTACTAAGCATTAGATACTCAGGCGTAACCAACAATTTACCAAAAATAGGCAAATTAAACCAGAACTTGTCTATTGCAAGAGCTATAGGCTTGATTGACGCAGCAAGTCTACG
>JAKOZI010000118.1 GCA_029780075.1 Pseudomonadota bacterium | reverse complement strand
GGCGCTCGCTGGAGTCTGGACGGTGCCGAAGCGGTGCTCCGCCTACGCTCCCTTCGTGCCAGCGGCGACTTCGAGCAGTACATGGCCTTTCACTATCGCCAAGAGCGCCAGCGCAACTATGCGTCGGCACCCCAGAACGATGACGTCAAGTGGGCTGCGTGATCGCCGAGAAACCGTGGCTCAAAAGAGCCACACCCAAGTAGTTTTCCACCGCCGCGAAGGTGGCATTCGTGCTCGTCGTCCGCAGCAGCGAGGCCCCGCCAGAGACCCGCGAGGTGGCTGCGTAAGACAATCCTGCGGCGCCAGTGGTGAGCGGATGCACGTCGATGTTCGCGGTGTTGAAACCTGCGTCGAGGACGTCACCGATGATCTGCAAACCGCTGCCGAGGGCGACCAGCAAGGCATTCACATTGGCATTCTCGGTCGGAAACCTGTCGTTATCACCGAGCAGAAAGAGCGTTCCGCCGCCGCTCAGGAAACCCGAGAGCGCGGTCACCTCGCCGGCGCCGAAGGCGTTTTCCGGCGCCACGGCCACAAAGAGATTCAGCCCGGCGAGCGAGGCCGCGGTAATCGGTCCGGTCAGCAGCGAGGCGCTCACCCCGGCCTGGGCGTTATAAAAGTTCACCACATCCTGGTCAAGCGTGCCCAGGCAGCACAGCGAAGGCGTTGTCGAAAGCACGCCCACTGCTGTACCGCTGCCCAGGATGTTCTTGAAGAACGCCTGGTTTCCGGCGTTGGAGGTCAGGGGAACGATGATGTTCGAGTCGCCGGACAGGATCAGCGGCCCGGCCTGCGCGACCGCAGAGCAGAGGAACACCGTGACCGCCATGGCGGAAGCGACCAGTTTGTTGAGCATGGGTAAGACCTCCCGAGAATTCTTGAAGTGATCAATAAAGAGAAAGACACCACCGGATGCGCAGTGTGCGACGCCCCGTCAGCATTTTCTATGCCTGAATGTCCACATGTTATTGTTCAATGACTTGCAATACTTCCATGTTCTCGGACACGGCGACCTGTAAATTTTTCCGACAGATCTTGTAAAGCATGGCGGGTTCCATCGTGTCGGTCTTGATGTCAGCCCCATCCAGTGAAGTCGCCGTCATCGAGGCCTGCAACCGCCGCTCGTGTGGCTGGGTGGCAGGCGCGCGATCAGGCATGGAAAAATCCGGCGTTGCTGTGCATACTTGCCGCGCCCGCACCGCCGCTGTCGATGCGGACCTTCTACCCCTAAGCCGGCGAAGCCGGAACCAAACAGGATGAGGGTTCTGTCATAGCCAAAACGGGATGAGCGGAGGCGACCATGACACAGATGCTGACCGATCGCTATCACGAGCGGCTTGCCGGAACGCTCTCCTGCTACGACCGGATCGTGATTACAGGGACGTTGCCCGGTGCGTGCTACGCGGCGGGAATGACGAGTTTTCT
>JAKOZI010000115.1 GCA_029780075.1 Pseudomonadota bacterium | reverse complement strand
TTGTTAGCCCTTTGGCTGTCACAGATGGCATTGTATTTACAAGTACAATAGCTATTTTAGAAGGACTGCTAGCACTATCAGCAATAGCCACACGGAGTGCTAAGACAATGCGAGGTAGCATGGAATACGCACTGCGTGTATTAACGTTGGTCAATTTGGTAATCGGATATATAGCGTATACTCCTACTGTTGCCTCACTAGCTAGTGTAGGTTATGTCACTCAATCTATGATGCTGTTAACAGTAGCGTTGATTGTCGGCTATATCATGGTTTTTAGTGAAACACTTGGCTTGGTGCTACTACCGGCTTTCGTGCTTGTATACACCACACTCGCCCTACTATACACACTAATAGTGAATCATCAGTTTTCTTTGCTTCCCCCTATTTTTCTATGTATATCAGCATTAATCTCAATTAATAAGTTAGCCAAGAGTAAACTGGCTAACTTAGAATAGCAATCATCCAAAACACCCTACATATCGTCCAAAAACACTCCCTAATCTCCAAAAACACCCCCACAATTACCCCAAACACCCCCCAAATCACCCCCAAAACCCCTCTAATCCAACCAACTCAGGTAGAATGCCCAAATGGCATTGCACCCTGGTACATCCTAAGCGCAGTAGCTCTGTTACACCCCCCGGTATAGAACAATGTGCTCATTTTTCCTGACCTGCTTAACTGTCACTCCCTCAAGTAAGTCAAATTGACTTATGTAAGTCAAATTGACTTAAGGAAATTTTTCACGAAGTCAAAATGACTTAAATTTGTGACAGTCAACGAGCCCAGGCGTGGTCAGGGTTAGAGGGACATGCCATTTTCCGAAAGTCAAATTGACTTACAGTAGTTTAGGGGCAACTAGCATAGTATATACCTATATTAGATGGTAATTTTTTTGTAAAATAAGTCAAAATGACTTATGGTATTTTTCAAAAAAACAATAAGGGTAAAAAAATTTTTTTAGTACCCCCCCTCTGGTGTAACAAAAAATATTTTTGTGGTATACTTTTCCGGAAAAAAACCATAAGTCAAATTGACTTACTTTTAGGAAAAATCATCAACCAGCTTAGCTACCATCTGCACTAGATGGCGATTTTTTGAGTAAGTCATTTTGACTTTGGCAAAATGCAACAGTCTGCTATCGCAGATAGTACCTAAGCTACAGGGATGTCACTGAGTTAAGTCATTTTGACTTACTTTGGGTTTGTGATAAGTCAAATTGACTTACTTAAGTCAATTTGACTTACATTGGGTGTGGTGGTAGTAATACAGATGACTTATCGGATATGGTAGCTAACTTCCTTGTCTACCGACTTGATTATTCCATATTGTGTCATATATTCT
>JAKOZI010000276.1 GCA_029780075.1 Pseudomonadota bacterium | reverse complement strand
CCACGACGCTGACCAGGATCAGTGCCAGGAGGCGTTGCCGGTACAGCAGCGTTGCTCCAAGCGCTCCGAGCAGGAGCGCGATCAAGGCCGCGATGGCCGCCTCGTCAGCGGCCTGGACAGGCGCCCGGACGAGGCTCGTCGGCCCCGAAAGGAAAGCCCAGCCACCGAGCAGCACGACGAAAGCAAAGAGCAGCGCTGCATGGCGCTGCAGCGAGCCATTATCGAGCAGGGCGATGAGCGAGCGGGCGCCAACGGCCAACCGGCGAGTGCCGCGCTCGAAAGAACCGTTCGCGTGCCAGCGCGGCAACTGTGCCTGCCAGGCGAACAGCGGCGCGCGCAGGGCGTAGATGCAGACGCCGCCGACCAGCGCCAGCAAGCTCATCAGCACCGGCCGATTGAAACCGTGCCATAAGGCCAGTTCAAAATCCGGTAGCGGCCCCTGCAGGGCGGCCGCGGCGGCGGCATCGAGCAGCGGCCCGACGGTCCAACCGGGGAACATGCCCACGAGCAGACAAAGCAGGACCAGCAACTCGATCGGAGCCCGCATCCAGCGTGGCGGCTCGTGCGGCTGACGCGACAGGGCAACCGGTTCACCATTGAAGAACACGTCATGAACGAAGCGTGACGAGTAGGCGACGGCAAGCATGCCGGCGACGGTTGCAAAAATCGGCAGCGCCCAGCCGAGGCCTGCGAACGGCTGGTAGGCGACCGTTTCGGCAAAGAACATCTCCTTGCTCAGAAAGCCGTTCAACAGGGGCACACCGGCCATCGACGCGGCGGCGATGATCGCCAGCGCGGCGGTCACCGGCATGTACCTGAACATGCCATTGACGCGCCGCATGTCGCGCGTGCCGCATTCGTGGTCGATGATGCCGGCGGCCATGAACAGCGAAGCCTTGAAGATCGCGTGGTTGATGATGTGAAAGATTCCGGCCACCACCGAGAGCGGCGTGTCGAGACCGAACAGTAGCGTGATCAGGCCCAGCTGGCTGATCGTCGAATACGCCAGCAGCCCCTTGATGTCATGACGAAAAAACGCCACTGCGGCAGCGTAGACCAGCGTGATCGCGCCCGTCGCGCTGACCAGCCAGAACCACAGGTCGCTGCCGCCCAACGCCGGGTAGAGTCGGGCGAGCAGGAAGACGCCGGCCTTGACCATCGTCGCCGAATGCAGGTAAGCCGACACCGGCGTCGGCGCCGCCATCGCGCCTGGCAGCCAGAAGTGGAAGGGAAACTGCGCCGACTTGGTGAACGCCCCGAGCAACACCAGGATCAGGGCCGGTGCATAAAGCGCGTGCGCGCGAATGCGCTCGCCGGCGTCCAGGATCACCGACAGCTCATGGCTGCCGGCAATGTGTCCGAGCAGCAGGATGCCGGCAAGCAGCGCGAGACCGCCGCCGCCGGTGACCGCCAGGGCCAGGCGAGCGCCACTTCGCGATGCGTACTTTTCACTGTCGTAGGCCACCAGCAGGAACGAAGACAGGCTGGTAAGCTCCCAGAAGACCAGCAGCAGCAGCAGGTTCTCGGAAAGCACGACGCCGAGCATCGCCGCCATGAAGAGTAGCAGGATCGCGTAAAAGCGCCCGAGACGGTCGCTTTGCGGCAGGTACCATAAGGCATACAGCACCACCAGCAGGCCAATGCCGCAGATCAGCAGACAAAACAGCAGCCCGAGGCCGTCCAGGCGCAGGCTGAAGTCGAGTCCATAGGCGGGCAACCACGCCAGGCGTGCGAGTTCGGTGTGGCCAGCCAGAGCCGCAGGTGCCAGCGGCGCCAGCAAGACCAGACAGGCCGCCATCACCAGGGCGGCGGCAAGGGCGGCGGCAGCCCGCCCGTGGCGCTGCAACAGCAACGGCAATGCACAGGCGCCAAACGCCGTCGCCGGAATCGCCACCAGCAGAGTGCTCGAGTTCACCACCGCCCTGTCGGGAAAGGTTCTTCGGCGCGCACGCGTGGTGCCCGGAGGCAGGCTACCAGTAGCGCACCCTGCCGGTGTCGAGATGGACGAAGTGGTTACGCGGATAAAACCCGACGCCCCCGACACCCAGGGAGATTGCCGCATCGCGGAGATCGGCAAGCGGCACGCCAGGCAGGCGAATATCGATCGCCTTGCCTTCCATGTGCAGGCTTTGTCGGGCCACGCCGCCACCGCGGTTGTTGCGCAACTGCGTGTTGGTGGTGGCGCAACGGTAACCGGAGTAGACCTCCACAGGCTGCGAGCAGTCAAGCTCCTGCCGAGTCTGAAATAGCAGATCGAAGAGTTGCGGGTCGATGTTGCCGACCTCGCCGGAATAGTGGTCGCGGAGAAAGTGGTTCAGCGCGTTCAGCGCATCGGGACGATAGTGATCACCGATGGCAAAGACGACGGAGAGATGTTCACCGGTATGCAGGTGAACAAATTCGAGGCTGCGCGCATTCGGCAGGGCCGCGAGCACGGGCTTCGCTGCCGGCAGGACCGTGCCGGCGACGACCAACCGGACCGCTTGCCCGAGAAACACTCGGCGGGATTGCTTGTGAGGTGTCAGCATGAGATGTTTATCCAGACTCAGGGGATAGACTCTGCGGCTATCTTCGATTCCTTCGAGGCCTGGACGGCAGTTGATCGCTGGCGCAAGGCATTGTCAAGAATCTTGTCGTGTCCGTAGATATCCGGGAAGAAGTACACCCGCCCCTCCCTGACGGTGGCCGTACTGTAGCCGATGACCACCGGTACAGGCTCCTTCAGGCGGATGGTTGCGGACTTGCCTTTGCGCATCGCCTGCGCGATACGCTCCTCGGTCCATTCCGGTTCATCGGCAAGAACGAACTTCGCCAGGGCCGCTGGCGCCTCGACACGAATGCAGCCGTGACTGAAATCGCGCCGATCACGCTTGAAGAGTGGCAGGGTGGGCGTGTGATGCAGGTAAATGTTCTCCTTGTTGGGAAACACAAACTTGATGTCGCCAAGGGCATTGCTGGCCCCGGGACGCTGGCGGATACGCAGTTGGCCACGCTGGACCGCGTCCAGATCGGCCTCGGAGAAGCCGTCAATGACCCGCCCGTCGCTACCGACGAATTCGAAGCCCTGGCGGTTGAAATAGCCCGGGTCGCGCCGCAGCCTCGGCAGGGTTTCGCCCTTGGCGATCGATGGTGGGACGTTCCAGTAGGGGCTGAACTCGATCAAACGCAGTTCGGAATCGAACAGCGGTGTACGCGTCTTGCGGGCAGCGCCAACAATGACCCGCATCGCCACACGCGTCTCGACCCTGCCGTCGCGAACGTCATAGCCACGCAGCGCGAACTCAGGGATATTGACCACGATGCCACGCCGCGCTTGCTGCAGCGGCGTCCAGCGCAGCCGCTCCAAAGCCAGTTCCAGTTGCCGTGCACGTGTCGCCGGGGAAACATTGAGTTGCTCCAGGGTTTCCTTGCCGATGATCCCATCCGGTGTCATGCCATGCCGTTCCTGGAATGACTTCAAACCCTCGACGAGTTGCCCCTCGTAACGGGGTGGCGGCGTCGCGGTGGCAGGCAAATCGGCGAGCAGGATCAAGCGCTGGGTCAGGGCAGGAATCCCCGGGTATTTCTGCCCTGGGGACAGTTTTCCCGCGGGCAGTGACGGCAGCGCTGTCAGCCAGGCCGGGTTGCCGGTCAGTTCCCGGTAGCGTGCCAGCGCTTCCCTGACCGCCGCATACTGCGGCCAGGTGGGAGCCGCGCCACGCGCAGCGTCCATAAAACGGTTGTCGACAATGGCCGAATTCAGCAGTGCATCGGGAATAAAATCGGGCGCTCCCGCCGGACTGTAGTCCACCCCAAGCCGACGCGGATCGACACGCCCGAAATGGAGGTCGGAGAGATAGCGCCGCACGGCAATCGTCAATGCCTGATCGAGCGCGGACAGGCTGCCTGCCGCCAGGGGCTGCCCGTTGCCGCTCCTTTCCAGGGCGCCGCGCAGGCGATCGACACTGTAGTCGCCGGCTTCCAGTCCGTCAGCACCGGCTTTGCCGAGCAGTTCGACAGCCTGCTGGGCAGCAGCCTTCGGCCGCTCGTTACCAAACCAGAGCAGTGTGTCGGTCGCGGCCGACAAGTTGCTGCCGGACAGCCCGATGGCCAGACAGATTGCCGGCAGGCTTCGATAAATGCAGCGTTGCGAATAGGGTGCAAAAGATAGCGGATGCGCGATGGCAGACATGCTGGGTCACAGAATTGGGCTTTCCCGGCATTATCCACCATCAGCGTACCGTTCGATCATCAAAGTAACCGCACCCCGCGACGAATGGTGATCTGACGGCCTGTCGGCGCCCGCTTCTTCAAGTACGGTACGCTGCCGTGACCGGCATCGGCGCGCGGGATCTGCCAGCCGATGCTAGAATTGCTGCCCCGGGTGCGCTGACCCGTTGTAGCAACCCGCCCCGCAACTGATGGCGCCAGGCAGAGCCAGTCCATTGTCGAACTAGCAAGGAGTAACAAGCGATGGCCGAAGAAGGTCAGTTCTTTCGCCCGGTGAAGGATTTCTGCCAGCGCACGGTAGTCACCTGCGGACCGGATGATGCCTTGGTAGACGTCGTCAGGATCATGCGTGCCAAGAACATTTCCAGCGTCGTGGTCTGCGAGAACACGCTGCCCAGCGGCATCATGACCGACCGTGACCTGCGCAACAAGGTCGTTGCTGCCGGCACCGACCCGTCCCGGCTCGTCGTACGGACGATCATGAACAGCCCGCTGTCGGTGATCGGCGAAGAGGATCTGCTGTACGAAGCGCTCTACCGGATGTCGCGCGAGCGGATCCATCGCCTGGCGGTGGTCGATGACCAGGGCAAACTCTCGGGCATCATTACCGATAGCGATATCATCCGTCTGCAGGCGCATTCGCCGCATCAACTGGTCCTCGACATCGAGAGGACTCGCGATTTCGACGAGTTGAAAGCCGTGTACTCGCGTATCCAGAGCCTGGTGCTGCACCTCAGCGGCACCGGCATGAAGACCCGCGACGTGGTGCGCATGATTGCGCACCTGAACGATCAGATTCTCTTGCGCCTGATTGCCCTGATGCGCCAGGATCGCTTTGCCGAGTTGCCCAAGCGCTTCGCTTTTGTCGTGCTCGGCAGCGAGGGACGCGGCGAGCAGACACTGCTCACCGACCAGGACAATGCCATTGTTTACGGCGACGAACTCGGCCCCGACGAAATCCGGCAGATCGAAGATTTTTCGCAGGTCCTGATTGATTCGCTGGTGGCCATCGGCGTCCCCCCCTGTTCCGGCGGCATCATGGCCAACAACAAGGAGTGGCGGCGCAGCCTCGGCAAATGGACGGACCAGCTCGACCGCTGGATACAGGCCCCGACACCGAACCACGTGCTGAGCTGCGGCACGTTCGTGGACATCCGTACCATCTACGGCGACCCCTCATTCGAACAGGAACTGAAGACGCAGTTGTACCAGCATGTGCAGCGAGACAAGTTGTTCCTGATGCGCATGGTCGAAAACACCCTGCGCTTCGTCCCCCCGATCGGCTGGTTCGGCAAGATCAAGGGCGAGAAGGACGGCGAGCACTCGGGGATGCTGGAAATCAAGAAGGCCGGCATTTTTGCTCTATCCGAGGGCGTCAAGGCACTGGCCATTCAGGCCGGCAAGCTCGAAGGCAGCACCCATCAACGAGTTGAAGCCCTGGTCAGGGACAAGGTGGTGAACAAGAAAATGGCCGCGACGATCGCCGAGAGCTTCGACTTCCTGGTCCTGATGCGCCTGCGCGGACAAGTCGAAGCCGTGCGCGAGGGCCGCAAGCCGGACAACTACATCCAGATCGAGCGGCTCAACATGATGGAACTTGGCAGGCTGCAAATCGCCTTGAAGGGTGTCGGAAAATTCCAGGAGTTCATCAAGGGCCACTTCAACCTGCATCTGCTCAGATAGCGACGCAGCATTTCCGGTCTGCGCCTGAGCCATCACCACAGAGCAATGTCAGACCGGTGCTCGGGGTGTCATTGTCTCGCTATCGGCACCCTCGCCCGATCAAAACAGACCGGTTTCCGAATCATCTTCCTTTTTCACGCCCGGCTTCCGCCCACGCGCCGGTGTCGGTGGGTCACATGACAGACGGCAGCTGACACCTTCGATCTTTCGGCCTTCAATGAAGCGGGTTACCCTGCAGCAGATCACGTCCCCGGACGCGGCGAGCCGGGCGACCTGATCACGGAGCTCGGCGATCGGAATGTTGAGCGCCTCGGCCATGTCGACATCGAGTTGCTCCGCATGCGCCCGCAGATAAGCAACAATCGTTTCGGTCATCTGAATACCCTCTTAAATGCCTTTGCCAACTGGAAAGGTACAGCAGTGTGCGCCGCTGCCCCGCTTCTGGCAATTCCTGCGCTGCGAACGGAGCCCCGAGCGACGCCCCCGGCAGACAGGAGAAGCCCGTGCTCTGGGCATCGAGACCAGCCAAACGTGGCGATTCGGGGAAAGGCAACCGCACGACAGCAACTTCAGCCTGTGTGCTCGGATCCCGATTGCTGCGCCGCAGCGAAATTTTGATTGTAGCCTGCGATTGGAGATTGTCAAGCCTGATGCTGCATCGCAACATAAGCTGTCGAAGTGAACATGGGCTACACTGGCGGTCGATTTTGCTTTCATGCGAACTTGCCGATTCGCATGGGGAATGCAGACAACAGGATCTGTGCACGTCGGAAAGGGCTGCAGGTAGAATTCAGCGCTTCGGCTAACGATCAGCGGCACGGCATTCCGCCCCGATCGGAAACCCGCGCGCGTTTTCCCGGCACAGACACCACTCCAGCGCTTTCCACTTTCATGGCAGGAGCACCCGAACAACCATGCAGCAGCAGACTCCTTACCAACTGATCGGTGGCGAAAGCACGCTGGCCAGGCTTTGTAATCGCTTCTACGAGCTGATGGACAGCGTTCCCCAGTTCGCCACGATGCGTGCCCTGCACCCGGTCGAGTTGCAGTCCTCACAGGACAAACTGTACATGTTCCTTTCGGGCTGGCTAGGCGGACCGGACCTTTATGTCGAGAACATCGGTCATCCGATGCTGCGCCGTCGTCACCTGCCCTTTGCCATCGGCGAAAGCGAGCGTGACCAATGGGTCGCGTGCATGGTTCTGGCCATGGAGTCCGTCGGTATCGAAGAACCGCTACGCGAGCAATTGATGCTCTCCTTTTTCAACACCGCCGATTTTCTGCGCAACCAATAGCCCTGAATTTTTCAGGCTGTCCCAGTGGGGTTCTCGCGACGATGGGCGCCCAGCGCACGGCTGTTTTGCGGTGCAACAGGCGCAGCCTGCCTGTGCTAGAATAGTGCCCCTTGTTCAAAGGCTTGACACTATATGTCCCGTGCCGTCCGCAACATCGCCATCATCGCCCACGTCGACCATGGCAAGACCACCCTGGTGGACAAGCTGCTGGTTCAGGCTGGCAGCTTCTCCGCTCACCAGCACATCACCGAGCGGATGATGGACTCGAACGAACTGGAGAAAGAGCGGGGCATCACCATCCTGGCCAAGAATCTCGCGGTCGACTATGCCGGCGTACACATCAACATCGTCGACACGCCGGGACACGCCGACTTCGGCGGAGAGGTAGAGCGTGTACTGTCGATGGTTGACGGCGTCCTGCTGCTGGTCGATGCGGTTGAGGGGCCAATGCCTCAGACCCGCTTCGTCACCAAGAAAGCCCTCGCCCTGGGGCTGAAGCCGATCGTGGTAGTCAACAAGATTGACCGCGACGGTGCGCGGCCGGATTGGGTCGTTGACCACACCTTCGACCTCTTCGACAAACTCGGGGCCAACGATGAGCAGATGGACTTTCCGGTAATTTACGCATCCGCGATCAACGGCTACGCGACACTGGATTTGTCCAAGCCCTCGCCGGACATGCGGCCGATGTTCGAAACGATTCTCCGGCACGTCTCGCCGCCGCACGCAGACGAGATCGATGGCCCGCTGCAACTGCAGATTTCGGCTCTCGATTACTCGAGCTACGTCGGACGCATCGGCATTGGCCGCGTGCAGCGCGGGCGCCTCAAGCCAGCCCAGCAGGTGATCGTGATGTATGGCCAGGCGGACGCCAATGGCAAGTTCGAGCATGGTGCTCCGAAAACTGCCAAGGTCGGCCAGGTGTTCGGTTTCCGCGGACTCGAACGGGTATCGCTGGACGAGGCGGTCGCCGGCGACATCGTCCTGGTCACCGGCATCGAGGACCTTTCGATCGGCTGCACGATCACCGATACCGAAAAGCCGGAGGCGCTGCCGATGCTGCGCATCGACGAGCCGACGCTGAACATGACCTTCATGGTCAACAACTCGCCGTACGCCGGTACCGAAGGCAAGTTCGTCACCAGCCGCCAGATTGGCGAGCGCCTGCGCAAGGAATTGCTGACCAATATGGCGTTGCGCGTCGAAGAAACTGCCGAGACCGACAGCTTCCTCGTTTCCGGCCGCGGTGAACTGCATCTGACGATCCTTCTCGAAACCATGCGCCGCGAGGGCTATGAACTGGCAGTCGGCCGCCCGCGCGTGATTGTCAAGGAAATTGACGGCGAGGAGTGCGAACCCTACGAAATGCTGACCCTCGACGTCGACGAGTCGCACCAGGGCGCAGTGATGGAAGCCCTGGGCTATCGTCGTGGCGACCTCCAGGACATGTCTTCGGACGGCCGCGGCCGCGTTCGTCTGGAGTACCGTATCCCGGCTCGCGGTCTGATCGGTTTTCAGGGGGAGTTCCTGAACCTGACGCGTGGCACCGGACTGATGAGCCACGTTTTCGACGAGTATGCGCCGCTCAAGGGCGACATCCCGGGCCGCCGCAACGGTGTGCTGATTTCCGGCGAGAAGGGCGAAGCGGTGGCCTATTCCCTGTGGAAGCTGCAGGACCGAGGCCGCATGTTTGCCGTGCCCGGCGACAAGCTCTACGAAGGCATGGTAATTGGCATCCACAGCCGCGAGAACGACCTGGTCGTCAATCCGATCAAGGGCAAGCAACTGACCAACGTGCGTGCCTCGGGAACCGACGAAGCGGTGCGCCTGGTGCCACCGGTGGCGCTGACGCTGGAGTCGGCCGTCGAGTTCATCGACGACGACGAACTGGTGGAAATCACTCCCAAGAACCTTCGCATCCGCAAGCGCCTGCTGACCGACAACGAACGCCGCAGGGCCGCGCGCGAAGCTTAGCTTCCGGGGTCGGGCACGGATCCGGGATCCCGAGCTTCGCTTGACTTTTCGCTGCTTCGATTTCACGCTTGTCGCCTCGATTGAGCACCGTTCGGTCGAGCCGACGAGGAGCGACGATGACCAGCACGCAATCCCGGCAGCCGCCGACCGACAGGCTGATGAATGGAACCGAATACCGCGAATCCCTGCGCCAGTACAACCCCAGGATCTATGTCGATGGCGAGTTGATCGGCCCGGTTGTTGACACCCCGGCGCTGCAGCCAGGAATCAATGCTCTGGCAGTGACCTACGATTTCGCGCTTGATCCCGCGAAATCGACACTGATGACTGCAGTCCAGGCGAACAGCCAGCGGACGGTCAATCGCATGCTGCACATCAACGAGTCCACGGGCGATCTGCTGAACAAGCTTGAGGCGGTGCGCCTCCTGTGTCAGGAGACCGGCTGCGCACAACGCTATCTGGCACACGATGCGCTGAACGCGATCCATCAGGTCAGCGCCAGGATCGACGATGCGTGTGGCAGCAACGAACATCGGGCACGCTTCGCGGCTTACCTCGAGGACGTGCAGACACGGGATCTGGCTTTGGGAATCGCCATGACCGACGCCAAGGGCGACCGCTCGAAGCGTCCTTATCAGCAGGCCAACCCGGACACCTACGTGCATCTCGTCGAGCGCAGCGCGGCCGGGATCTTCATCTCGGGGACCAAGGCCATCGTCACCGGCGCGCCGTACATGCACGAAATTCTGGTCATGCCGAGCCGCAACATGGACGCTGCCGACGCCGATTTCGCCGTGTGCTGCGCGGTGCCGGTCGACGCGCCGGGCTTGACGATGGTTGCCCGCCCGGCAGGGCGCCCCGGAGAAAAGCTCGAACACGGCGCCGCCCTGTTCTCGCGGCGCTATGGACAATCGACCGCGGTGCTGATCTTCGAGCGCGTTTTCGTGCCTTGGGAACGGGTGTTCTTTGCCGGCGAGTGGGAGCATTCCGGAGCATTGACCTACCACTACGCCACGCATCATCGCCATAGCTGCATCGCCGCCAGAGCCGGCTTCGGCGACCTGCTGATCGGTGCCGGTGCCCTGATGTGCGAGGCCAACGGCTTCGATCCGGGCCGCAAGGCCAGCCTGCGCGAACCCATGGTCGAACTGATCAAGATCACCGAAGGCTTCTTCGCCTGTGGTGTCGCGGCCAGCGTATACGGCACCAGGGACGAGCACAGCGGCAGCTTCATGCCCGAACCGGTGTTTGCCAATATCGGCAAACTCCTGCTCTCCACCCAGATCTACGACATGCATCGTCTGGCGCACGAAGTGTCGGGGGGGTTGATCGTGGCGCTCCCCGGCCCCGACGAAGACCACAACCCGGCGACTTCGGCGACCCTCGCCGAAGTCCTGCGCGCCAATCCGATGGTGCCCTACGAAAAGCGGATCGAGGTCGCCCGTTTCATCGAAGACCTGAGCGCTTCGTACCAGGGGGGCTGGTATTCGTTGATCAGTCTGCATGGCGGCGGTTCGCCGGCGGCATTGAAGCAGGAGATCTGGCGCCACTACCCGCTGGGTAACAAGGTAGAACTGGTCGAACGGCTGCTTGACCGGGGCGTACTGCACGATGACGCGCGCCCGATCACCCGCAACCGGCAACCCGGCCGCTGCTGTGACGCTGGCTGCTCACCACCGGGACAGGCTATGATGCTGCCGCTGCCGTACACCAACAAGGGAGAAGAAAACCAATGAACACCGCGCAAAGCATTCTGCTTCTGGCGGTGCCGGCCCTGCTCGCCGGCACCCCGGTCCTCGCCAAGGAGGGGCCTGACCAATATCCGAACGGATCCGAGAATTTCATGGCCGGCGCGCTGCCGCCACCCGGCAACTACTTCATCAACTACCTCGGTTATTACCAGGGTGACTATCGCGACAACGACGGCCACAAGGTACCAGGACTGAACGTCAGTGCCAATTTCGACGCTCTGCGCTTCATTCACGTCACCAATCAGAAGGTCTTTGGTGGTGACTGGGCGGTGCATGCGATCGTACCGCTCGTATCCCAGAGCATGCACACCCCGTTTCCAGGTATCGGCAATGGCAGCGTCTTCGGCCTTGGCGACATCGTCATTGACCCGCTGATCATCGGCTGGCATTTCCCGCCGGACTGGCACCTGACCCTCGGTATCGACATCTACCTGCCCACCGGCAAGTACAGCAAGAGCAACCCCACCGACAGCATCGGAGCCAACTACTACAGTTTCGAGCCGATCTTCGCTTTCACCTACCTGAACCAAAGCGGTTTCGAAGCGTCCGCCAAGTTGATGTACAACCTCAAGACCAAGAACCTCGACACCGACTATCAGTCGGGCAATGAGTTCCACATGGACTACCTGATCGGCCAGCACTTCGGGCCGTGGGCCGTCGGGCTGGCCGGCTACTACCTGCGTCAGACCACCGACGACCAGGTGAACGGCCAGAAGGTCGGCCCAGATGGCCGGCGCGGCCAGGTCTTTGCCTATGGTCCGGCAATCAAGTACGACTACAAGGGGATGAGTTTCGTCGGCTCCTGGAACCACGAAAGCAGCGTCGACAACCGCTTCCAGGGCAACAAGTTCTTTTTCAAGTGGGTCACTGCGTTCTAGGCTGAAGGCGAGCACAGCCGCGGAGCGCGCGTCTGCGGCAGATGCACCATCAGCAACTCGCTGCCGAGCAGGGTCACCCGACCGTGACGGCGATTATCCCCGGTATCGCTATATTCGAAATGATAGACGCGCCGCAGGCGCAGCCGGCCATCGTCGTCACGCGCTGGACGCAGCGCCCCCAGCGCCACAGTGTCGTCAAGCAGCAGCAGGTTCTCTGCTGCACAGGCGGCACGCGCGGCAGCCATGCCGGCCTCGCGCGCCTTGAAGCTGTCAAGCCAGAACCACCCGCCGGCCAGCATGACCAAGAGGCCAAGCGCTTCCATCCACGGCATCACCCGGCTCCCGTGGAAGACCGCCTCGCGGCGGCGATACGACCTTGACCGGCGGAGACTGGCCTACCCGCCTGAATGTCCGCCTGACTTCCCCCGCAGGCCCACCGGCAAGGCGCCTTGCAGGTGCTCGTCGTCATTGCCGCTGCCCTCCTGATGTGCGTGTCGCCGCGGCCGGTCGGCGTTGCGGGTGGTAACATTTGCTAATGGAAAAACCTGCCGGACGCTGCTCCAAGGCGTCAGTGTCGCAAGACATCGCGGCAAGCCTCGCTATACTAGCGAAAAATGGCCTACATCACATCCCGACCGACTGCGCTCGCCCATGGCGCCACATTTCCCCGCCTCGCCCTCGCCACCTTGTGTGCAGCATTGGCGACCCCGTTGCAGTCCTTCGAAGTCAGCGACCCGTTCGCCATCCGCGCGCTTACCCCAACACGTCCTGCACTGACGATCAGCGGCGAACTTCAGCGCATGCCTTGCCAGGCACTGCCCGCCGACGCTGTCTATGGGATACTGGAAGTCGTCGACCTGGCATTGTGCAAGAACCCGACGACCCGTGAGGCGTGGTCGTACGCGCGCGTGCAAGCCGCCCAGGTCGGCCTGGCGCAGTCCGACTTCCTGCCGACGGTCGATGGTCAGGTGGCCGCCAGCCGGATCAGGGCCGATTCACGGAGCACCACCCAGCGCAATGCCTCGCTGACGCTTTCGTGGTTGCTGTTCGACTTCGGTGCCCGTTCGGCAAATCTCGAAGTAGCAACGCAGTTATTCAACGCCGCCGTTTCGACGCTCGACTCGACCGTGCAGAGCGTTTTTCTCGGTGCCCTGCAGGCCTATTACAACGTTCAGGCCGCGCGCGCCGCGGTCACCGCAGCGCTCGAATCCGAAAGAGCCAGCCGCGAAAGCCTGTCGGCAGCCGAAGTCCGCTACCGCGTCGGCACCGGCACTCCCGCCGACCGCCTGCAGGCTCAGACTGCCTGGTCACAGACCACGCTGTTTCGCATCCGGGCCGAGGGCGTGCTCAGAAACAGCCTGGGCCGGCTGGCCAATATCATGGGGCTCGACGCCAATCAGCCACTGCAGCTCGACGACATTCAGGCGTCGGCTCCTGACGCCAGCTTTGAGGGCGATGTCGCCACTCTCATTGCCGAAGCACGCGAACGCCGCCCCGAACTGAAGGCCGCCGAAGCCGAGCTGAAAGCCGCGCAGTCCGGCGTCGCCTATGCGCGAGCTGCCGGATTGCCAACCCTGTCGCTGAACGCCGGACCCCGATGGGAAGACATCGGCGGCGCCTCGGCCAACGCCAGATCGATCGGTTTGATCGTCAACCTGCCGCTGTTTTCCGGTTTCAACACCACCTACAATGTCCGCGCCGCCGAAGCCAGAACCGACGTCCAGAGTGCACGCCGCGACAACGTCCGCCAGCAAGTCGCGCTCGACGTCTGGGAGTCGTACCAGAACCTGAGCACCGCCACCCAGACGATCCGGACCACCCTCGACCTGCTGGCCAGCGCCGAACAATCCGAGCGCGTCGCCCTCGGACGCTACAAAGCTGGCGTCGGCAACATCCTCGACGTGCTCAACGCTCAGAGCGCGCTCGCCAACGCGCGCCTGCAGCGCATCCAGGCCATGCTCGACTGGCAGGTTTCGCGCGCCACGCTGGCCAGGGCCGTTGGCGCCCTCGACAGCCGCCTGCTGTTCCAGACCAACGGCGGCAAGAAAGCTTCCAACCGATGATTTCCCTCAAAAGCTTCGCACTCGCTGCGCTGATGGTCGCCCTCGCTGGCGGCGCCTACTGGTACCGCCAAACCACAACGCAGTCTCCGGAACAACGCTACAAGCTGCAGACCATCGACCGGGGCGAAGTGACGCAGACGGTATCGGCCAACGGCACGCTCAACCCGGTGGTGCTGGTCAGTGTCGGTACGCAGGTCTCCGGCACGGTGACCAAGCTCTATGTGGACTTCAACGACAAGGTCGCGAAAGGCCAGGCATTGCTCGAACTCGACGACGCGCTGCTCGCCGCGCAGGCACGCCAGACCGCGGCCAACGTCCGCAATGTCGCAGCGGCACTCGATCTGGCGCGCGCCAATGAAAAGCGCATGCAGGCCCTGTTCGAACAGGAATACGTGTCAAGGCAGGAACTCGAACAGGCGCTGCAGGCTCGCCGTTCGACCGAAGCGCAACTCGCACAGGCCAAAGCCGCAGCCGACAAGGACCAGGTCAATTTACGGTACACCACGATCCGCTCGCCAGTCTCGGGCGTCGTCGTCGACCGCGTGGTCGACCTCGGACAAACCGTTGCCGCCAGTCTGCAGACCCCAACGCTGATCAAGATCGCACAGGATCTCTCGGAAATGCGTATCGACTCGAGCTTTGCAGAAGCCGACATCGGCAGCATCCGCGAGGGACAGAAGGTCCGTTTCACCGTCGACGCCTTCCCCAACCGCAGCTTCCAGGGGCAGGTGCAGCAGATTCGCCTCAACCCGACGACCCAGCAGAACGTCGTGACCTATAACGTTCGCGTGTCGCTCTCCAACCCCGAACAGATTCTGCTGCCCGGCATGACCGCCTACGTCAGCATCGGCGTAGCCAGCCGTCAGGATGCTCTACTGGTGCCGAACGCGGCCTTGCGATTCAAGCCCAGCGACATCGCCGGCGACAAGCCACCAGGCGGCAGTGCCCCACCGGGTGGCGCGAAAGCCACCGGCGAGGGTGCCGGCGAAGCGAAGAGCAAGGGCAGGAAGCGCGACAGCGCCAGTGGCACGGTATACCGAATCGACAAGGACGAACTGAAAGCGGTCAGTGTGCAACTCGGAATCACCGACAACCGCAGCACCGAGGTGCTTGGCGGCGAACTGAAGGCAGGCGATATGGTCGTCGTCGGCGAGAACATCGCCAACACCTCCGGCAAGCCGAGCAGCGTGGGAATGCGGCTGTTCTGATGTCGCAGGTGGTCATACGCACTCTCGCCGTAGGCAAGTCGTACCGCACGGCCGCCGGCCCCTTTGCAGCTCTGAGCGGGGTCAACCTGGCTGTCGAAGCCGGGGAATTCGTGGCCATCATGGGCCCCTCGGGATCCGGCAAATCAACCTTCATGAACCTGCTCGGTTGCCTCGATACGCCGAGCAGCGGCGACTACTTCCTGGTCGGCCGCAACGTCGCCCAACTGGGAAAGGACGAATTGGCGACACTGCGCAACCGCACCATCGGCTTCGTATTCCAGGGCTTCAACCTGCTGCCACGGATGTCGCTGGCCGACAACGTTGCCCTGCCATTGGTGTACGCCGGCGTCGAACGCGATGCGCGGCGAGCCCGCGCCCTGCAGGAACTGGTGCGGGTCGGCCTCGGCGACTACGCCGCATCGCTGCCCAGCCGCATCTCGGGCGGCCAACAACAGCGCGTGGCGATTGCCCGCGCTCTGGTGAATTCGCCACAACTGATCCTCGCCGACGAACCGACCGGAAACCTCGACAGCCATACCAGCGAAGAAATCATGGCCCTGTTCACGGAACTCAACCGGGAAGGAATCACCATCGTGCTGGTCACCCACGAACCGGACATCGCCGCCTGCGCCAGGCGGCAGGTGCGCTTCCTCGACGGCCGCCTCGTCAGCGACGTTCCGACAGCTGCACGCGCGCTCGTCGCATGTTGAAGGCGATGCTCCGTGAAGCCTGGCAGGCGATGGGCGCCAATCGCCTGCGCACGGTGCTGACCATGCTCGGGATGGTCATCGGCGTCGGCTCGGTAGTGCTGATGATGGCCATCGGCCAGGGCGCACAGTATGCGGTGGCGCAGACCATCAGCACCATGGGCAGCAATCTGTACATTCTGATCTCCGGGTCGACCAGTACGGGTGGCCTGCGCAGCGGCGGTGGCGGAGGCCCGACGCTGACCGTCGCCGATGCCGAAGCGATCGCCGAACTCGATGGGGTGGCCAACGTCGCGCCGGTGCATCAAGGCACGCAGCAACTGGTGTATGGTCCCAACAACTGGAGTTCGACGGTGGTCGGTACCACCCCGCCTTACCTCGAAGCACGAGCGTGGACGATCGTCAGCGGCCACCCCTTCGGCGACTCGGATGTCCGATCGGCAACGCGCGTCGCACTGATCGGACAGACGGCCGCCGACAATCTGTTCGCCAACGACGATCCGCTCGGCAAGACCATCCGTATCCGCCAGAGTCCCTTCGTGATCATCGGCGTGCTCGGCAAGAAGGGACAGAACCTCGACGGGCGCGACCAGGACGATACCCTGATCATTCCGCTGAGCACCGCCCAGCGCAAGGTCTTCGGTACGCCCTTTGCGGGTTCGGTGCGTCTGATCATGGTCCAGGCCACCTCGGGGGAAGCGATGGCGAGCGTCGAAAGGAGCATGACCGCCCTGCTCCGCCAACGCCATCGCATTCGCGAAGGTCAGGACAATGACTTCTATCTGCGTAACCTGGCGGCAGCGGCCGACTCCGCTGCCGAAACTACCCGCGTGATGTCGGTACTGCTGGGAGCCATCGCGTCGGTTTCGCTACTCGTGGGCGGTATCGGCATCATGAACATCATGCTCGTCTCGGTAACCGAACGAACGCGCGAAATTGGCATCCGCATGGCCATCGGCGCCCGCCAGAAAGACATCCTGACGCAGTTCCTGCTCGAAGCGTTGATGATCTCGGTTGCCGGTTGCCTGATCGGCCTCGTCCTCGGCATCGCCGGCGCCCTGCTCACCAACGCCGTCACCGACATGGTGATCGTCATTTCCGGCGGCTCGATCCTGGTTGCCTTTGGCGTCGCCGCGGGGATCGGCATCTTCTTCGGTTATTATCCGGCACACCGGGCATCCGGCCTCGATCCGATCGAGGCCCTACGCCATCAATAGCCGGCCAGGCTACAATTGTTCACCTGCAACCACCGCGAGATTCAAGCCATGCCCATCTACGCCATCGGCGCCAAGCGCCCGCAGATCGACCCTCAAAGCTGGGTCGCCCCCAATGCCATCGTGATCGGCGACGTCCGGCTTGCAAAAAACGCCTCGATCTGGTGGAGCGCGACCGTGCGTGGCGACAACGATCCGGTCAGCATCGGCGAGAACAGCAACATCCAGGACAATTGCGTGCTGCACACCGATGAAGGCGTACCGCTGTCGATCGGACGCGACGTCACGGTCGGCCATCTGGTGATGCTGCACGGCTGCACGGTTGGTGACGGAGCCTTGATCGGCATCGGCTCGGTGCTGCTCAATCGTGCGGTGATCGGCAAGGGCTGCATCGTCGGCGCCAACACGCTGATTCCCGAAGGCAAGATTTTCCCGGACTACTCGCTGATCGTCGGCTCCCCCGGCAAAGTCGTGCGCCAGCTCAGCGCAGAAGAAGTTGATCGCCTGCAGCACAGTGCCGATCACTACGTCGCCAACTGGCAACGCTACCTGCGCGAACTCCAAATCCTGTAACCGGAGCAGCCACGGGCACCGCGATTCCCCGCCCGCGCCTTCAAAAGCCGATGGCTGTGCCGTCTTCGCGACCGCGCTCGATGGGCTGAGGGCTGCGGCAGCCCTTGCTCGTCTCGGATACTGGCAAGAACTGTCTGTTTTCGGGACAGCAATCGAGGTAGAATCCCTCTCTTGCCCTGCACGCCGGCACCGGACCGCCATGGAATTCCTCGGTTTTTCGCTTCGCAACCAGCTGTTTGTCGCGCCGATGGCGGGCGTGACCGATCGCCCTTTCAGGCAACTATGCAAGCAAATGGGCGCTGGTCTGGCCGTCTCCGAAATGGTCACGTCCAATTCACTGCTCTATGGCAGCATGAAGACCCGCCGACGCGCCAACCACGACGGGGAGGTCGCGCCGATTTCGGTACAGATTGCCGGCGCCATTCCGGCCATGATGGCCGAGGCTGCGCGCTACAACGTCGACCGGGGTGCGCAGATCATCGACATCAACATGGGTTGCCCGGCAAAAAAGATCTGTAACGTAATGGCCGGTTCCGCGCTGCTCAGGGATGAGATACTGGTCCGGCAGATTCTCGAAGCGGTCGTCGATGCCGTGCCGAATACCGCGGTGACGCTGAAGATCCGTACCGGTTGGGACACCGCCAACCGAAACGCCCTGCGTATCCTGAAGATCGCCGAGCAGGCGGGGATCAGGGCGCTGGCCATGCACGGCCGCACCCGCGCCTGCGGTTACAGCGGCCAGGCGGAATATGAAACGATCCGGGCAGTGAAGGCGGCGGCGGCAATTCCAGTCATCGCCAACGGCGACATCGCTTCGCCGGAAAAGGCGAAGTTCGTTCTCGACATGACCGGTGCCGACGCAGTGATGATCGGCCGCGCTGCGCAAGGGCGTCCCTGGCTGTTCCGGGAGATCGAACACTTCCTGAAGACCGGAAGCCACCTGCCACCGCCGCGCGTCAGCGAAATTCAAGCGGTACTGCTTGCCCACCTCGAGGAACTGTATCTGTTCTATGGCATCGATACCGGCGTACGCATCGCACGCAAGCACATTTCGTGGTACACCAGGGGGCTCGTCGGCTCGGCGGCTTTCCGTCACATGATGAACCAGTTGACGGACATCAGCCGGCAAAGAGACGCGGTCAATGCCTTCTTCTTCGGCCTCGCCGAGCACCATGAGCACCTGCCTTACGACACCACCGCGCCGGACGCGGCGGCATTTGTCGACGCCCATCTGGAGGACCTCGCAGCATGAACCAGAATGACGATACCGGCAACGACGACGATATCGCGGGCTGCGTTTACAAAGCTCTGGAAAACTACTTTCGCAGGCTTGACGGCGAGAAACCGGCTGCAGTCTACGAGATGGTCATCCGCAGCGTCGAACGCCCGATGCTGGCCGTCGTTCTCAAACAGACCGGCGGCAACCAGACACTGGCAGCGGAGATCCTCGGCATCAATCGCAATACGCTGCGCAAGAAACTGGTCGACCTCAAACTGCTGGGTTGAACCAAGCGCTTGCCTGTTTCCATCACATCACTCTCACGATAATTTCACGACCGGCCCATCATGAAAATCCGTCAAGCCCTCATCAGTCTCTCCAACAAGCATGGCGCGCTCGAATTCGCCGCCGGGCTGGTCGCTCACGGCGTCAACCTGTTGTCCACCGGCGGTACCGCCAGGATGCTCCGCGATGCCGGCCTGCCAGTCACCGAAGTCGGTGACTACACGGGGTTCCCGGAAATGCTCGATGGCCGCGTCAAGACCCTGCATCCGAAGATACACGCGGGGATCCTGGCTCGCCGTGACTTGCCCGAGCACCTGTACACCCTGGAACAGCATGACATCCCGACGATCGATCTGGTCTGCGTGAATCTCTATCCCTTTCGCGAAACTATTGCCAAGGCTGGCGTCACGCTCGACGAGGCCATCGAGAATATCGACATTGGTGGCCCGGCGATGGTGCGCTCGTCGGCCAAGAACTACCCCGGGGTAGCCGTCGTCACCGACCCTCAGGACTACGCGGCGCTACTCGCCGAGATGGCCTCCAGCGATGGCCAACTGAGTTTGGGCACGCGCTTCAGGCTGGCCAGGAAGGCGTTTGTGCACACGGCACGCTACGACGCGGCAATCGCCAACTGGCTGACATCGCTTGATGCAGACAACCAACCGCAACCGTTTCCCGAACAATTGCAACTCGCGTTCGATCGCGTCGAAACGCTGCGTTATGGTGAGAATCCGCATCAACAGGCCGCGTTCTACCGCGACCCGACGCCGCTTGCGGGCTCGATCGCCAACTACCGGCAGTTGCAGGGCAAGGAACTCTCATACAACAACATCGCCGATGCCGATGCTGCCTGGGAGTGCGTCAAGACCTTCGAAACGCCGGCCTGCGTGATCATCAAACATGCCAATCCTTGTGGCGTGGCGGTCGCGGAATCCCTGCTGACGGCCTACGAAAAAGCCTTCCAGACCGACTCGACCTCGGCGTTTGGCGGCATCATCGCTTTCAACGGCACGGTTGACGCCGAAGTGGTCGCGGCCATGAATGCCCGCAAGCACTTTGTCGAAGTCCTGCTCGCGCCGGCTTTCAGTGACACCGCGAGGAACATGCTGGCGGCCAAACAGAATCTGCGCGTCCTTGAACTGCCACTGGCCAGGATCTATCACGCCTTCGAAATGAAGCGCGTCGGTGGGGGGCTGCTGCTGCAAACGCCAGACCGTTTCAATGTCCAGGCGTCCGACCTGAAAGTGGTGAGCCGGATCGCCCCGACCGAGGCCCAGGTTGAAGACCTCTTGTTCGCCTATCGAGTCGCCAAGTTCGTCAAGTCCAACGCCATCGTCTTCTGTGGTCGCGGCATGACCCTGGGCGTTGGTGCCGGTCAGATGAGCCGGGTCGATTCGACGCGTATTGCGGCCAGCAAGGCACAGAATGCCGGCCTCGATCTGACCGGATCCTGTGTCGCCTCCGATGCTTTCTTCCCCTTCCGCGATGGGCTCGATGTACTGGCGGCGGCAGGCGCCAAGGCGGTCATCCAGCCGGGAGGGTCGATGCGCGACGAGGAAGTGATCGCCGCAGCCAACGAGCATGGCCTGGCAATGGTATTTACCGGCACCCGGCATTTCCGGCACTGATCTGTCTTGGCAAGGGGATGCGCAGGTGACAATGGATGGGATGGATGGTGTTGTGGTGGCGGTTGTCACGACTGGTTTGTGGCTCGGGAGATCCTCGGGGAGACGTTCACGGCTACCTGAAAGGGCTCTGGCGGTGAAAGGATCCATATGAAGTTACTGGTCATCGGTTCCGGCGGTCGCGAACACGCTCTCGCCTGGCGTCTGGCGAAAACCCCTGGACTACAGAAAGTCTTCGTCGCCCCCGGCAATGCCGGGACTGCCCGTGAGCGGGAACTCGAAAACGTCGACCTCAGTGATCCGGAAGCGCTCGCCGATTTCGCTGCCAGGCAGCGCGTTCACCTCACGGTAGTAGGTCCGGAAGCGCCGCTCGCCGCCGGTATCGTCAATGTCTTCCGCACTCGCGGACTCAAGATTTTCGGTCCGACCAGGGAAGCGGCGCAACTCGAGAGTTCGAAGGATTTCGCCAAACGCTTCATGGCCCGGCACAATATCCCGACCGCGCGCTACAGGACCTTCACCGACAGAGTTGCGGCACAAGCCTACATCGACCAGCAGGGCACGCCGATCGTCATCAAGGCCGACGGACTGGCTGCGGGCAAGGGCGTAGTGGTGGCCATGAACCTGGCCGAGGCGCATGCGGCCATCGCGCGGATGCTCCCGGACGGCGAATCGGCCAACCCGGCAGACGATTCCGCGGCACGCGTCGTCATCGAAGAGTTTCTGGAAGGCGAAGAGGCGAGCTTCATCGTCATGGTCGATGGCAAGAACGCCCTTCCCTTGGCTTCGACCCAGGATCACAAGCGAATCGGCGACGGCGATACCGGCCCCAACACCGGCGGCATGGGCGCCTACTCGCCGGCACCGGTGGTCACTCCGGAAGTGCACGCCCGCGCCATGCGCGAGATCATCCTGCCCACGGTGCGGGGCATGGCTGCCGACGGCATCCCCTATACCGGCTTCCTCTACGCCGGCCTGATGATCGGCAAGGACGGATCGGTGAAGACGGTAGAGTTCAATTGCCGCCTGGGAGACCCCGAAACCCAACCGATCATGATGCGCCTGAAGTCCGACCTGCTCGACCTGCTTGACCATGCCATCGCCGGCCGACTCAACCTGGTTGAAGCAAGCTGGGATCGCCGCATTGCACTCGGTGTCGTGCTCGCCGCAGCCCATTACCCCGGCACGCCACGCACCGGCGATCTGATCAGCGGCTTGCCTCCGGCCAGCGACGACAGCCATGTCTTCCATGCCGGAACGGCCGAAAAAGATGGCCAGATCGTCACCGCCGGCGGCCGTGTGCTGTGTGTCACGACCCTGTCCGACAATCTCAAGCAGGCACAGAAGCGTGCCTACGATCTGATTGTCGGCATTCACTTCGACGGCATGCAGTATCGCCGCGACATCGGCCACCGCGCCCTCAGCCGATGAACCTGTGGCAAGCACAGCGGGCCCGTTGCGTGGCGCGTAAAGGATGATCGATGCGGCCCGGCTACAGGCCTACTTCACGGGCCTGCAGGCGCGCCTCATGGCGACACTCGAAGCGGTCGAGGGTGAAGCTGGGGCCCGCTTCCGGGTTGACCCCTGGGTAAAGGAAGCCGGCGCTGGCCTCGCGGGCAACGGTTGCACCTGCATCATCGAGGGTGGTCGCGTATTCGAGCGGGGCGGGGTCGCCTTCTCGCAGGTCAGTGGCGCCTCCCTGCCGGCTTCGGCAACCGCCAGGCGCCCCGAACTCGCCGGCAGTGCCTTCGCCGCCATGGGCGTTTCCCTGGTACTGCATCCAGAAAACCCCTACTGTCCGACCGCACACCTGAACGTCCGGGCGCTGCTCGCGACCAGGCCGGATGCCGAGCCTGCGTGGTGGTTTGGCGGCGGCATGGATTTGACGCCGTATTATCCTTTCGCTGACGACATCCGGCATTTTCACAGCACCTGCAAGCAGGTCCTGCTGCCTTTCGGTGAAGGAACGCATGCGCGCTACAAGAAATGGTGCGACGAGTATTTCTTCCTCAAGCACCGCAACGAACCGCGCGGAGTCGGTGGTGTGTTTTTCGACGACCTTGCCGAGGGTGGCTTCGAGCGCTGCTTCGCGCTGACTCGCGCCGTTGGCGATGCGTTCGCCGACGCCTACCTGCCGATCATCGACAGGCGACAGACATTGCCTTATGGCGAACGTGAACGCGACTTCCAGGCCTACCGGCGCGGACGCTACGTCGAGTTCAACCTGGTCTGGGATCGTGGCACGCTGTTTGGCCTGCAATCGGGCGGGCGAACGGAATCGATCCTGATGTCACTACCACCAGTCGTCAAATGGCGCTACGATTGGAAACCCGAAGCCGGCACGGCGGAAGCCGCGCTCTACGACTTGTTGACACCGCGCGATTGGGCCTAGCAACCCATACGGGATTCACGATCAACGCCAATGATATGCGCGCAAAGCCGCCATGATTCCGGCATCGGCCGGGCCGGTCAGGATCACCCGCGACAGACCCAGCGCCAGCGCCTGATCGGCAATACGCTGGTGCGGCACGAATAACGGGGTAGACCGAAGACAGGCACGTCCCGGGGTATCGAGCAGATCGACCAGGTTGCGCAAGCCTTCACTTGAAGAAATGGTCAGGGCGTCAAGGTGGCCGCTCCGCCACAACTCTCGCAAGGGCTCCGCATCGGTCGGTGCCGAGCGCCGGTAACAGGTGACGTAGTCGACTTCGGCACCGCGCTCGCGGAGCGTCTGAGCGAGCAATTCGCGCCCACCGTTACCGCGAAAGATGACCACCCGCCTGCCGGCAACGGACCCGCGCTGCAATTCCGGCAGTTCGAGGAGGGCCTCGGAATCGAAACGCTCGGAGGGCGCCAGAGTATTCACAATTCCGTAACTGGCGAGCAACTCGACGCTGCTCTGCCCGATGGCGGCAGCCCGCAGGCCTGCCGGCCAGGCACGCCTGCCGAGAATTACCGGCAGGCTGAAAGCGACGGCGTTGGGACTGATGAAGATCGCCAGCGAGCAACTGTCGAGACCGCGGACCGCTGCTAGCAGGAGCCCCGGATCCGCGACCGGCGAAATTTCGAGCAGGGGAAAAATTACCGCTTCGCCACCCTGCCCGGCGATCAGAGCAGCCAGCCTCGACGCCTGTGCACGTGGGCGGGTAACAACGACTGTCCTGCCGCTCAGGAGTTCGGTCATTGGCCGGCTGAAAGGCTCGCCAGAATGGCGTCTGCCCCCTGATTGCGCAGCACCTGCGCCAGCTGGCAACCGATCGACTCGTCGTCTTGCGGCGCGCCACGCAGTTCTCCGGCAAGCATGCGGCTGCCATCCGGCGTCGCAATCATCCCACGCAACCAAAGACCCGCGTCGTCGAGCACCGCATGGGCCGCCAGCGGTACCTGGCAACTTCCACCCAGGGCGCGCGAGAAGGCGCGCTCGGCGCGAACACAATGGGCGGTTGCGGAATCGTTGAGTGCTGCGACACATGCGATCATGTCGGTTCGTGCCGACGACACTTCCACCGCCAGCACCCCCTGCCCCGGCGCCGGCAAGGACTGCTCGGGCGTCAGCAGCGAACGTATGCGCTGCGCCAGCCCAAGACGAATCAGGCCTGCCGCAGCCAGGATGATCGCGTCGTATTCACCGGCATCGAGCTTTTTGAGACGCGTATCGAGATTACCGCGCAGGCTTCTGACGATGAGTTGCGGGTACCCGGCGCGCAGGATCGCCGCACGGCGCAGGCTGGACGTGCCGACCACAGCCTCGGGTGGCAGATCGTCTAGTGTCTCAAAACGCGGGGACACGAAGGCATCACACGGACTTTCGCGCGCCGAAATGGCGGCAAGCACGAAGCCGGCCGGCATTTCCATCGGCACATCCTTCAGTGAATGCACTGCCAGGTCGGCGCGCCCGGCCTGCATGGCCACCTCGAGTTCCTTGATGAACAGTCCCTTGCCACCAATTGCCGACAGGGGGCGGTCCAGGATCTGGTCACCTCGGGTGGTCATGCCGAGGATCGTCACCGTAGTCTTTGGATATAATTGCGCTAGTCGCTCCCGAACGTGTTCTGCCTGCCACAGAGCCAGGCGGGATTCACGGGAGGCGATAACAATTTGCGACGGAACTGTGATGGCAGCGGTCAAGGCAGGATTCCGGTAAGAGTGCCAGCATATTCATCCTGTGCAGCCGGCATGCTTGGGCAGCGTTGACGCCGACGACGCCGACGGTGCGGGCGCGATTCTAGCATGCTCTCCCGCCCATTCGCCGCGGTCGATCGATACGGTAGTCGGGCTTGCGAAACACCGGGACCACGCCGCAACCGTTGCCCCAACAATGCCTGGAGCTAGAGCATGTCTGCCGAGAAACCTCGCCATCAACGACCCGAATTTGCCGACTTCTGGGATCACCGTTTCCAAAATGGCATCACACCATGGGAGGCGGGCCAGGCCCCGCAACAGCTTTGCGAGTTTGCCATGCGCTACGAACAGGCACACCCGCTGGGCGGACCAACAGGCACTCGACTTGAGTGCTCGTCCGCGCGTCGGCGGGTGCTGGTCCCCGGCTGTGGCAGCGCCTGGGACGCAGCATTTCTCGCGCAGCGCGGCTGGGAGACAACGGCCCTTGATTTCTCGGCAGGCGCCATCGAATGCGCCCGCGCCACACTCGGCGATCGATGGCCGGGTACCCTGCTTTGTGCGGACTTCTTCACCTTTGACCCGGGCACACCTTTCGACGTCATCTACGAACGCGCCTTCCTCTGCGCACTGCCGCGCAAGCTCTGGGCAGACTATGCCCAAAGGATGGCACAACTGCTGCGTCCTGGCGGTCTGCTCGCCGGCTATTTCTTCTTCGGCGAAGCCATCAAGGGGCCACCATTTGGAATTCTGCCGCAGCAACTCGAGAACCTGTTGACACCGCACTGCACGCGCCGCGAAGACCGTCCGGTTGACGATTCCCTGCCGGTCTTTGCCGGCAGCGAGCGCTGGCAGGTCTGGCAGCGGAACTAGGAGGCCCTACGGTGGCGTTCCCTGGAGCGCCGTCAGATAAGCCAGAAGGTCATCGAAGGGGATCAGGAACCCGATCGGCGCACGAAGGACTTGAGCAGTGGCCATTGCCGGCGACTAATCGGCAGGCGCTCCGGAATATCTCGCAGCAGGGCTTGCCACTGCGTCTCGGCATCATCGGAACCACTCTTCTCGAACCCGATGACCGCTTCCCTGGCGGCCAACACACTGCGGTGCAGGCGAATGAACTGCTCGCCAAACTCGTGTTCGAGGTGCGTCAGCGACTCGTCAAGCAGGTACTCACGGTCACGCGTACGGGCCATGACGTACTTCAGATCGGCCTTGAGATAGAGGATGGTGGCGACCGGAATCAACAGCAAACGACCACGCTCGTGGTACGAGAGGTGCGTACGCGGGCCTTGCGCCAACCGCACCATCCGGTTTGGGTCAAGCGCTCGGCTTTGCGGGACTTTCTGCAGTGCGGCAAGCAAACGCGGCGCCCGCACCGGTTTCAGCAGATAATCGACGGCATTGAGTTCAAAGGCGCGCACGGCGTAAGCATCAAAGGCGGTCACAAAAATCACCGCCGGGGGATGCTCGAGTTGCGACAGATGAAGGGCCAGTTCAATGCCATCCATACCCGGCATGCGGATGTCCACCAGCGCCACGTCAACGCCACCGCCAGCGATCGCGGCGAGAGCGCGCAAGCCGTTGTCTGCTTCGGCAACGATTTCGTTCGGCAACTCGTGCTCGATATCGGCCAACAGGTCACGCAGGCGCGCACGCGCCGGTCCTTCGTCGTCGACGATGATCACCGACAGCGTAGCGGCGTGGCTCACAAGGAACGAACGCGACAAGGTAGAACGATGCGCACCCGATATTCGAGCCGCCCGTCGGTCAAGACGACCAGGCCGGTGTCAATGCGTGCTTCCAGATCGTAGTACAACGCCAGGCGTTCGCGAATGTTGTCGAGCGCCATGTGATTGCCCCGCGAATGTTCGGCAGGGCCACCACATGGATTCGCCAGATCAATGTGCAGTTCGTCGCCGTTGCGCGTCACACGAATGCGGATCGTGCCACGGGTTTCGGCGGGTTCGATGCCGTGATAAACAGCGTTCTCCAGCAACGGCTGCACCAGCAGCGGCGGCACCTCGAGATCGGGCGGCAAGTCCGCCAGTTCCCATTCCACGTTCAGTCGCTCGCCAAGACGCAGTTTTTCGAGGTTCAGATACTGCCGACACAAGGCAATCTCTGCAGCCAGGGGAACCAGTTCCCGGTGGTCACGCATGAGGGCACGAAAGAGTTCCGCCAACTCCTCCAGCGCCGACTCGGCCCGCCGGGGTTCCAGGCGAATCAGGGAGATCACGGCGTTGAGGCTGTTGAACAGGAAATGTGGCCGGATGCGTGCCGTCAGTGACTGCAGCCGTGCTTCTGCCAGCGCCGGCGACAGGGCGCTGGCACGCAAGGCAAAGTAGGACAGCAGCGACCCTGCGGCCAGCCCACCGAGCAGACCGGCCCGCAACAGGCGCTGCCAACCACCGTCGTCGAAGCCCAGCAATCGCCAGAGATGCGACCAGAGGAGCGCGGACCCGACGGCCAGTAGCAGCACCAACGCCCTCGCGACCCACACCGGACAGCGCCGCAAGGCGTTCCCCAGTAGTGCCAGGACCGTCAGGTCGAAGAGCAGCAAGGGTTGCACCCACACCGCCATGTCAATGTAACGCTGCACGCTGTCGGTCACCCCATCGCTCTGCACCAGCGCCGCGACCAGGGCCAGCAGGTTCACCCCAAGCAGGCTGCGCAACATGACTCCGGCATTGCGAAAGTCCGGCAGGGGCTGCGTGCTCAGGTTTTGCTTTATACTTGCCATCACTCGAAGTGGCGCCTGTTCAAGGTTCTACGAGTGATTTTAGCCCAGGAACCTGTCCCTCATGAGCCAATCGGATTCTTCGCAATACACGTGGGCCGGCCGCTTCTCGGAGCCGACCTCTGACCTCGTCAAGCGTTACACGGCTTCAGTCGCCTTCGACCAACGGATGTGGCGGCAGGACATTCGCGCCTCGCTCGCGCATGCAACGATGCTGGCCAGACAGGGCATCATCTCTGCCGACGACCTCGCAGCGATCGAGCACGGCATGGCACAGATCGTACGCGAAATCGAAGCCGGTACGTTTGTCTGGTCGCTGGACCTTGAAGATGTGCACCTGAACATCGAGAAACGCTTGACAACGCTTGTCGGCGATGCCGGCAAGCGCCTGCACACCGGCCGCTCACGCAACGACCAGGTCGCGACCGACATTCGCCTCTATCTGCGCGATGCGACTGACGACATCGTTGCACTGCTGACCGAGTTCCAGAGGCGGTTGCTGAACCTCGCCGAGCAGGAAGCGGCGACCGCGCTGCCCGGCTTCACCCACCTGCAGGTTGCTCAACCGGTAACCTTCGGGCATCACTTGCTGGCCTATTTCGAGATGACGCGCCGCGACAGCGAACGCTTCACGGACTGCCGGCGGCGTATCAATCGCCTGCCCCTCGGCGCAGCGGCCCTCGCCGGTACGACCTACCCGATCGACCGCAAGCTGGTCGCCGATCTCCTGGGTTTCGACGGCGTTTGTGAAAACTCGCTGGATGCCGTTTCCGACCGCGACTTTGCGATCGAATTCTGCGCCGCCGGCGCACTGTTGATGATGCATCTCTCGCGCCTGTCGGAAGAACTGGTGCTGTGGATGAACCCTTGTTTCGGCTTCATAACGCTTGCCGATCGCTTCTGCACCGGCAGTTCGATCATGCCCCAGAAGAAGAATCCCGACGTGCCCGAGTTGGCACGCGGCAAGACCGGCCGCGTCTACGGTCATCTCACGGCGCTGCTGACGCTAATGAAAGGCCAGCCCCTGGCATACAACAAGGACAACCAGGAGGACAAGGAACCACTGTTCGACACGGTAGATACCCTCACCGATACGCTGCGTGTTTTTGCCGAGATGATTCCCGGCATCACCACCAGTCCCAAGCGCATGCGCGCCGCCTTGCTGCAGGGATTTGCCACCGCCACCGACCTCGCTGACTACCTGACCCGTAAGGGGCTGCCTTTCCGTGATGCGCACGCAGCCGTTGGCCTGGCGGTTCGCCGCGCCGAACAGCGCGGCGTCGATCTGGCGGAGCTTTCGCTTGCCGAACTACGTGAACTCTCGCCACTGGTAGATGACGACGTCTTTGCAGCACTGACGCTCGATGGCTCGCTGGCGGCGCGCAATCACATCGGTGGCACGGCCCCGACACAGGTGTTGGCGGCAATCGCCCGCGCACGCGCCAGGATACCTGGTTCCGAGCGCTGAGCGGATGCAGAAGATCGGCAAATACGAACTTGTCCGAGAACTCGGCCGTGGTGCAACGTCCACCGTTTACCTCGGCAACGACCGTTTCACCCAACGCCAGGTGGCGGTCAAGGTCGCCTTTCCGGACATTTTGAAGGATCCTCAACGCGGCCGCCTATACACGCACATCTTCCTCAACGAGGCGGCGCTGGTCGGCAGATTGTCACATCCGCATATCGTTCAGACTTACGATGCCGTGGTCGACGACCACCTGTGCTACATCGTCATGGAGTATGTGGCGGGCGGCACCCTGGAGACGGTCTGCTCATCGAACGGCCTGTTGCCCTACGAGCGTGTCGTCGAGATCATTTTCAAGTGCACGCGAGCGCTCGATTTCGCTTTCCGGGCCGGCATCACGCATCGGGACATCAAACCGGCAAATATCCTGTTCACCGGCGTCGACCCGCGCCAGGGCGACATCAAGATCTCCGATTTTGGCGCCGCCATCATTGGCTCACCCGAACGCACACTGGTACTGGGAATCGGGTCACCAGCGTACATGTCGCCACAACAGGTGCGCGATCAAGCGCTCGATCACCAGACGGACATTTACTCTCTCGGCGTGGTCATGTATCAGTTGCTTACCGGGAAACTGCCTTTCCAGGCTCGCAACAGCTATGACCTGATCTACCAGATCATCAACGCCGAGCCACGCAGGCCATCGGCGCTGCGCAGTGACATCCCGGCTTCGCTTGACGCCATCGTCGCTCGTGCGATGAACAAGAAACTCAACAAACGCTACGCCAACTGGACGGAATTCGCACACGATCTGGCTCAGGCCTTCCGTGACAGGCGACTGAACCTGCCCGCAGACCAGATGGCTGATTTCGAAAAGTTCGATACGCTGCGCTCGTTCGCCTTCTTTGCCGACTTCTCCGATGTCGAAATCTGGGAAGTGGTGCGTTTTTCCGAATGGAGTCGCGTTTCACCCGGTGCGATGATCATCGAGGACGGGATGCCTGGCGACTGCTTCTATTTTCTTGCCGAAGGGGAACTCAAAGTTCTCAAGAACGGCATGATTCTTGACCTGCTGACGACCGGTGAGTGCTTTGGTGAGATGGCGGTGATCGGCAAGGCAACACCCAGACGTGGTGCCGACGTTGTTGCAATGACCGATACCAAGCTGGTCAGGGTTGCGGGCAGCGCCTTGCAGAGTTCTTCGCAAGCCTGCCGAATGCACTTCTACCAGTCTTTCCTCGGCGTTCTCAGCGAACGCCTGAGTTCAGCCAACGTTCGCCTGGTGACTTTCTGAGAACCTGAAACGACCGGCCCTGAAGGGCAAGCGGTAAACCAGCCAAGTGCTAATGGCCGCAGAATGGTGCCACTCCGTCGAATCCGCTCAGGTCTGGCCTTTGATATGTCGTGCGGACGATGCCGGAAGTGGCGTCGAACAGCACGTCCAGGCGCGCGAGCTGGTTCCATGCATCGCAGTATCGCCATTCCCAGACCAGTTCATCGCGCGCCTTGAAGTAGTTGGTCCACTGCGGGACAGACGGACCGATCAGGCGCAACACAGACTCCTTGTTGCTCTTCCCGGGTTCGATACGTGCGAAATGCTCCATGTCCAGTACCGCCTCAATGCGCTGCAGTCGTCCGTCGGGTGCAACGAAGACCATGAAGGTCTGGCTCCCTGCCGGCCCGCGAGGATAAGCCAACTGCTGGCTGCCATCAGCATCCCGCCAGTTCAGGGCCGGTTGGCCCATCGTCGCCAACACCTCGGGCAAGGTCGCCACGCCAGGCTCAAGGCCTCGGCCACTATAGCTGGCGCAAGCGGAAAGCAGCCACAGGCCCAGCAAGGCCAGGGAATAGTGCCACACCACACGTCCGGTTCTCATCGCCCTCTCCCGCCTTCCGAATTGCTCGCGCCGATTGCAGTACAGACATTGTCACGACACCCGAACACGCGGCGCCGCTGCGAACAGCCGGCCCGCCGCTCAGGACCGATCGACCGCACCGTCAAGCAGTTTCTGCAACTCCCCGTCTTCATACATCTCGCGCATGATGTCGCAACCACCGACGAACTCGCCCCGCACGTACAATTGCGGGATGGTTGGCCAGTTGGCATACTCCTTGATACCGCTGCGGATCTCCGCATCTTCCAGTACATTGACGCTCAGGAAGTTCGACACGCCGCAGGCTTTCAGAATCTGCACCGTGACCGCGGAAAAGCCACATTGCGGAAATTGTGGCGTCCCCTTCATGTAAAGCACCACCGGGTTGTTGGTGACCTGTTCCTTGATCAGTTGCTGCACATCCATCATCAAACCTCGTCAGTCTATAGTTGATAAAAATAATCGGGAATAAGTGTACCGGTTGGCGATGCCCATCGTCAACGCCAGCGGCCACCGCTGACCCTTTCTATCCCGGACAGGTCGTGCCAGGAGGCCACCTCGGCAAACCCTTCCTGATGGAGCATCTTGCGTACTGCTGCGGCCTGATTGTACCCGTGTTCGACCAGCAGCCAACCGTCGCGGTACAGGTGTCGTGCGGCGCCGCCAACGATCGCCCGGATGCAGGCGAGACCATCGCCACCGGCCACCGCATCGGTCAGCGCCGTTTGCGGCTCAAAAGGCAGACCGTCCTGCAGCAAATGCGGATCACCTTCAGCAACGTACGGTGGATTGGCAACGATCAGGTCGAAACACGCTTCAGCCAGCGGCGAGTACCAGTCGCCAGCAAGAAAGCGAACCACCGCGGCGTGCCGCCCGGCGTTCAGGCGAGCCACTTCCAGCGCTGGCAGCGACAAATCGACCGCCGTGATCAATGCCTTCGGACACAGACACTTCAGGGTCACCGCGACCACACCCGAACCTGTCCCCAGATCAACGATGCGCGGACCAGGCAGGGATTCCATCCTTTCGATCGCCAGGTCGACCAACCGCTCCGTATCCGGGCGTGGAATCAACACCGCCGGGGAAACCAGAAAACGGCGCCCATAAAATTCGGCAGAGCCCAGCAGGTATGCCAGAGGTTCGCCTGCGGCACGCCGCCGGACGAGCGCAACAAGTCGGTCGAACTGCACCGCCGACAGCGCTCGCCCGGGATGTGCCATCAGATCGGCATGCGTACAATTCGCCACGTATTCGACCAGCAAACGTGCATCCAGGCGAACGACGCTCTGGCTGGCCAGCCGCCAGGCCTCTCCGATACCGGTCAGCACACGCTGCCGCCCGCCGCTGCGCTCACTCGCCTTCTGCAAGCATGGCCAGTTGATCGGCCTGATGCTCGGCGGTCAGAGCGGCAATGAGGTCGTCGAGATCACCGTCCATGACCGCTTCGATTTTGTACAAGGTCAGGTTGATACGGTGATCGGTCACGCGCCCTTGCGGAAAATTGTAGGTCCGGATGCGCTCGGAGCGATCACCGCTGCCGATCAGATTCCGGCGCGTCGAGGCAATGCTCGCGTGCTGCTCGCGCTCCTGCATGTCCCGGATGCGCGCCACCAGCACGGATAGCGCCTGTGCCTTGTTCTTGTGCTGCGATCGATCATCCTGGCATTCGACGACGATACCCGTCGGCAGGTGGGTAATACGCACCGCAGAATCGGTCTTGTTGATGTGCTGTCCTCCCGCACCCGAAGCGCGGTAGGTATCGACGCGAATCTCTGCCGGGTTGATCTGCACTTCCTCCAGGGCGTCCGCCTCGGGCATCACGGCCACCGTGCAGGCTGAAGTATGGATGCGGCCTTGCGTCTCGGTATCGGGCACACGCTGCACACGATGACCACCCGACTCGAACTTCAACCGCGAGTAAACGCCATTGCCGATGACGCGGGCGATGACTTCCCGATACCCCCCAAGGTCCGAAGGACTGGCCGAAATCACTTCCACCTGCCAACGCCTTCGCTCGGCATAGCGTACATACATGCGAAACAGATTACCGGCAAACAGCGCCGACTCGTCACCGCCAGTGCCCGCGCGGATCTCCAGAAAAACATTGCGGTCGTCATGAAGATCCTTGGGCAGCAGGAGTTTCTGCAGGTCTGCCTCGATCTGCGGCAACCGCTCCCTGGCAGTGGCCACCTCCGCTTCGGCCAACTCCCGCATCTCCGGGTCGGCCAGCATCTCGATTCCCGACAACAGATCCTTCTGCGTCTGCCGCCAGACCTGGTAAAGGGCGACCACCGGACCAAGCTCGGCGTGCTCGCGTGACAGCCTGCGGTACTCGTCCATGTCTTGTGTCGCCTGGCCGCTGGCCAGCATGCGATCAAGTTCGTCGAGGCGCCCGGTCAACTGCTCAAGTTTGTCGCTAATGCTTGGGTTCATTGGAATATCGCTCAAACACGACGGCAGGGGAACAACCGCCGAGAAGGTACCCCGCAGCACCGGAATCCGCTACTCGCCCAGGTGGCAATCCGGGTGCAGGTGGAAAAGGTGGGCCACCACTGACTGCAACTCGTCGCGCCCCCCTCCGGCCTGGGTCAGAGCCTGCGTCGGTGCGTGCAGGAACTTGTTGGTCAGGCGATGCGAAAACTGGTCGAGCACGCGTGCAGGATCTTCGCCCTTGGCGAGCAATTTCAACGCATGCTCGACTTCGTGCCGACGAGCACGCTCGGCGGCGTCGCGCAACGAACGGATGACCGGGACTGTACCACGCGTGGCCAACCAGCGCAGGAATCCGTCGACACGTTGGGCGATGATCGCTTCCGCGTCCACCACCGCCGCCTGGCGCGACTCCAGGCCCGACTCGACCACCTGTGCAAGATCATCGACCGTATAGAGAAAGACATCGTCCAACTCGCCGACCTCAAGCTCGACGTCACGGGGCACCGCGAGGTCGACCATGAACACGGGACGGTGACGTCGCAGCTTGATGGCGCGCTCGACCATCCCCAGGCCAATGATCGGCAACGGACTGGCCGTGCACGAAACGACGATATCGAACTGCCACAGTCGCTCGCCAAGTTCCTCCAAACGGATCGCCGTGCCGCCAAGGCGATCGGCCAGAGCCAGACCCCGCTCGACCGTTCGATTGGCGATGACCACCTGTTTCGGGTGCTGCGCCGAGAAATGCCTGGCGCACAGTTCGATCATTTCGCCTGCACCAATGAAAAGAATCTTCTGATCAGTGATACGTTCAAAGATACGCTCGGCCAGGCGCACGGCTGCGGCAGCCATGGACACAATATTTGCACCGATCGCCGTCGTCGAGCGAACCTCCTTGGCCACCGCGAAAGCGTGCTGGAACAGCTTGTGCAGGGTTGTCCCCAGCGTCCCCGCCTCTTCGGCCAGGCGAACCGCCTCCTTCATCTGGCCGAGGATCTGCGGCTCTCCCAGCACCATCGAATCGAGACCACTGGCCACACGAAATGCATGCCGCACCGCCGCTCGCTCGGGATAGGTGTAGAGATAGGGTTCAATCTCCTGGCTTGGCAGACGGTGATACTCGGCCAGCCATTGCGCAGCCGCCTCCGGGACATCGGTGGCGAAGTAGACTTCCGTCCGGTTGCACGTCGAAAGAATTGCAGCCTCGTGAACCGGTTTGCAACGCTTCAGGTCGGTGAGCGCCTGCTGCACCCCATCGGCATGAAAAGCCACCTGCTCACGAACTGAAAGTGGCGCTGTATGGTGGTTGATACCGAGGGTAAACAGCGCCATGCGTGGAAGACGTTGGGAGAGGGATGACAAATCAACGGGCGATTATATCACCGGCTCACAAGCTTCCCGGAGAGAGACCGATCCGGCCAGCAACCCCCGCTCCGGCAACAGATCCTGCGCCGGCTTGCCGATGAAGTACCCCTGCGCGTAGTCCACGCCGAACGCGCGCAACAGGTTCAAGGCACGTTCGTCTTCGACGAATTCCGCCACCGTCTTCTTGCCGAAACCCCGCGCCACCTCGGCCAGTGCTTTCACAAACACCTGGTCGTCGGGACTGTCAACGAGCGTGCGCACAAACGAGCCATCAATCTTGACGTAATCCACTGGCAACTGTTTGATATAGTTGAATGATGAAAACCCGACGCCAAAATCGTCGAGCGAAAAGGCGCAGCCGAGTTCGCGCACCGCTTCCATGAACGCGCGCGCAGCGGAAAAATCCGATACCGCAGCCGTTTCGGTGATCTCAAAGACGACATGGCCGGGCAACATCGGGCTACGCGACAACTCGTCGCGGATGAACGCAAGCAGCCGTGCATCGTTGATGCTGACGCCGGAAAGGTTGATTGCAAACTTGTAATGCTGCCCTGCGGCGAACAATGCCAGCATCTTGTCGAACACCTGGTGGATCACATATCGATCGATGTCTCGAATCAAGCCACTGTTTTCGGCAACCTCCATGAAAAGGCCAGGCGCAATCAGCGACCCGTCGTCAGAGCGCATGCGCACCAGCGCTTCGTAGTGACTGACCTGCCAAGCACGGATATCGAGAATCGGCTGATAATAGACCAGCAAACCACCATCCGCGAGCGATCGGTTGATCATTTCCTCCCAGTACAGACGGCTCTGCATCTTCTCCTGCACACCCTCGCCCTCGGAGTACAGATGCCAGCCGCTGCCACCCTTGGATTTCGCTTGATACATCGCGATGTCGGCATGGGTGAGGAGTTGCTCGACATCCATCTTCGCCTCGGAAAAAACCACGATCCCTATGCTCGCAGAAACACGATGACTGGCTCCCAATCCGGGATACTTGATTTCCGCGAGTCGCTTGTTGATTTTCTCGGCAACCTGGATCGCACCATCACGATCACACTCGTGCAGAAGGAGGCCCAGTTCGTCACCGCCGAGTCTTGCCAGCAGGTCGCTGGCGCGGGCCACGCTGCCGACCTCATCGGCAACGATGCGCAACAGTGCATCGCCAGCCTGGTGGCCACTGACATCGTTAACATACTTGAACGCGTCCAGGTCGAGATAGAGCAAGGCGCCGTCATGCCCCAGACGACGGGCGCTGAGCAACGCCCGATCAAGTTGATACTGAAAATGCTGCCGATTGACCAGACCTGTCAGCGGATCGTGTTCCGCCAGATAGCTGACGTGTGATTCGGCACGCTTGCGTTCGGTATGATCAATCCCTACCGAGAGAATCATCACCGCATCTTCGGGACGACCAGCGAGGCGTGAATGGTTCCACGTAATCTCGTACGACTGGCCGTTCGCACCGACCAGGACCGATTCCAACTGGACATGCTGGCGACCACCGGCGGCGATTCCCTGCACGGCCTGCTGAACCGCCAGGCCGGAAGATCCGTCCGACCCGACGAAATCGAAAAAGCGCTTTCCCAACAAATCGTCCTGCCCCCATCCCGAAAGCAGGCGACCATAGCGATTCAGGGTAAGTATGCGGCCGTCAGCCGACTGCGTGAGAATGATCACTTGTGCAGTATCGAGCAAGCTCCTGCTGAAATCACGCTCAACCGAAATCCGTCGCAACATGGCCTGGGTGTCGGCAGAATGCGCGGCCACCTCGTTCTCCAACGTCTCCAGTCGGTGCGACAAAGCAATCGCCGCCTCATCAAGGCTGTCGATTTCGTCATCGACCAGACGCCGCGCGCGCGGAGCGATGCGCGCGCGCGCCTCGACAAAGGCCCTCTTTCCGAGCAAGGGTATCGCGCGCACGGCCCGGGTCATGCGCTGCAGGGGCGCGTGTACCAACAACGCCAGCAACAGGAGCGAGAGCAGTGAGGCCAGCAACTCCCCCCGCAAGCGGTTCCAGACGGATTTTCGAATGTCGTCCAGGGCCTGGGTCAGGTCGTCAATTACGACCATGATTGCCGGCGACGTTGCGCCAAGCGGGGTGTCAAGAGCCAGAAAGGACAACTCGAACTGCCTGCCATCGTAAGAAAGCAAGCGCCAAGCGCTGCCACCAGGCATCGGCGGAATCGCCTCGACTTGCTGGAGCAGCGGCAAATTGCGTTCGGCGCTGCTCAAACCGATCACCTGCAAACCCAGCCGCGGGAGAAAGTTATTGTCTGCCGGAAGCCCGAGAGGGGTTCCGGTCGGCACCAGAACGCCAAGATCCGCAGCCGACAAACGATTGAAGGAAACTATGACATCGGCCAGCGAACTTCCCAGGACCACGGCCCCTGCAACGCGACCCGCCGAGAGGATGGGTGCGGCGGCAAACTGCGTACAGCGTTTCCGGCAACGCGTCCAATGCATCGCCTGCTCGTTGGCGATCACCGTACGCACGTGCGCGTCCTGATCGACATCGGCCAGCGCGTCGGTAGTCCAGGTCGCCAGCGGCGGACCGTCCTTGGCGTAGAGTTGCAGCGAGTCGATGCCCAGGTCAAGCTGCAGCACCGGCCAGTAACTGTCGAAGTGCTGTCGGAGCAACGCGTTCCCTGCGGCACGCTCGAACACCCCCACACCAACCGAATCGAGAGCAGCCAACATGCCGGCGAGCGCCTGCAGGCGCAGCCCCACATCGCTGCGCAAGGCAAGGACTTCGGCAACAAGCCGCTGCCGGGTCGCGGCGCGCTGCGTTTCGAAGCGTGCCGTCAGATCCTCGAAATGCAACCAGGACAAAGCGCCATTGACCGACAGCATCACTCCGCCCAGGGTCAACAGGATCTTCCACTTCAAACTCAGGAACCTGGAACCCCTGCGCCTTCTTGGCAATGATGCACCTTCAGACATCTGTGGCTACTAAAACCGGAAAGACGCTTGCAGCATGAAGTTGTTCCAGTACCGGCGCAGTGCCTGGGGATTGGGATTGTCCTGAGACGCGAGGAAACCGGCACCGTCAATCTGATGCATTTCTGCGCGCAACATGAACTGCGGAGTTACGTCAAAACGCACGCCAAGCGTCCAGTCCCTGGCAAAGCGAGTGAAACCCGGAACGCCTGTTGCGGCAGCGAACTCCTGACCGTCGCGATCATTCTTGTCGGCGTAATAGGCGTCGTAGCGCAACAACGCCTCCCACTGGGGAGAAAGCCGGTAGGTTCCCTGCAGGTAGTAACTCTGCCCATCCTGTTTACCATTGTAGAAAAATGGTCCAAAATCCTTGATCGTCGATCGACGCATGGCGTACTCGCCGGTCAGACTCCAGTTTTCGGCGTTGTACTGACCCGAAAAGATCAGCGGCACAAGCCTGAGCTTGCCGCCCTGCAAGCGATCTGCAGAGCCCGGCTTGTAACTCAGATCAACACGCAAGGCGGTAAAAGCCAGGCGATACTTTCCCCCGGACCCTTCGTAGATCACCTGTAGGTCCGGCGCCAGATTGGACTCCATACTCCCCGGCCGATTCAGGCCCACCAGGGGCACTTTGGTAGCGTCAGTACCGGTTTCTGGCAGGCCATAGGCAAAACTGGCGGACAGACTCCCGGCTTCGCCGTAAGCCTCGGCGTAGATCTCGGCGCCATCGGCAGAAACGGTCAGATTGCGCGTTCGATCAAAATAGATCGATTGCGGCAGAATAATGCTAGGGCGGGTAAACGGCACGTCGCGGGTCTTGTTGTACAAGCCATAACTGGTCTTGATCCGACCCATGCGAAGACCCGCGCGGCCCTGCTCGCGCGCCAGGGCTGTCCAGTCGAGCAGACCATAGTCGAGGCGCGCACCATCATCAGTGCCGCCAGCCCTGCGCCAGAGCACCTCGGCCGCCAGTTGCAACTCCGGAGTCAACCGCCACGACGCATTCACTCCGACTTCCGAAAAATCCTTGCTGATCTGGTCGTCGCTGTGCCCGAAGAAGTTGTTGTCGGTGGTGTTAACCAGACCAAGCGAGAGGAAGCCGTGCAACTGAAAATCGCCGCCGAGCAGGTCCAGCGCACGGGCCTCCGTGCCGCACAGCGACACTGCGCCCAGCAACGCGAAGCAGGCAGTTCTAGCGAATCCTGAGCACACGTACATTCTGATTCACCTCACTCGCCTTGACGTAACCGATCGCTCCAGGGGTGGATGCTACTCGCGACAACATCTCCTGCGTTGAACCCAGTTGCTCGGGGTATTGCCCCTGCCCCGAAAAAACCTGGCGATCCCAGGCCATACGCAACTGGTGCGGAAACACTTGTAGCACGGTCTTGCTGAAGGTCGCATGCTCGGGCGCATCATCTTTGAGAACAAAGACCTTGACCGGGGTATCGGCCGGCCATTTATGCAGGCGCATACCCAGGATGGCACGCAAGGAAGCTCTGGGAATGCTCTCTTCACTGGTCGCCGGGTAGGCGATGGCGACCATTACCGGCTCAGTGGTTTGGGCACACGCCAAGCTGAACAGCAGGACGTTCGCCAGCATGCCGAGCAGCACCGCTCGCATCAGCGAAGTCGTGAATTTAATGGTAAGAAGCGTTTCCATCACGACGCATCCTACCAGACAAAGGGGGCGGCAAAGCTCTCTTCCGCAGTCACGACTGGGTTGGCCGTGAATCAAGCAAACAACAGGCCACTTCGTGGAGCCTAAATCCCCGACCCGCCCTCTTCCATCGCCGCACTGGGCGCAGCAAATACCCGCACCTGCCGCGGTTTGAGCCAGACCTGCTGGCCTTCGGCCAGTGCCAGAACGGTAGCCCGCTCACGCGTCAGCTCCACCTCGATCAATTCCGAAGCATGCGCCAGTTCGACACGTACCAGCGGTCCGATGGGGTGCACTTCCTGCACCGTGGCTTCCAGGCTGCCGACCACCGGGCGGTGTTCTATCTCAATGTCATGCGGGCGGACGTAGGCCGTGGCTTCCCCTTCGTGCCCCCCTGCACGACCGACATCCGCCCAGTCGCCGTGCACGCGGCTGTGAAAAACGTTGACGTTGCCGAGAAACTGGTAAACGAAGGGTGAGGCCGGGTTCGAATAGACTTCGTCCGGAGAACCGATCTGCTCAATTCGTCCGCGGTTCATCACCACGACGCGATCAGCGACCTCCAGCGCTTCTTCCTGATCGTGGGTCACAAAGACGCTCGAAATATGCATCTCGTCGTGCAGGCGTCGCAGCCAGCGACGAAGTTCCTTGCGCACCCTGGTGTCCAGCGCGCCAAAGGGCTCGTCGAGCAGCAATACCCTGGGTTCTACCGCCAGCGCGCGCGCCAGCGCGATTCGCTGACGCTGACCACCGGAAAGCTGCGAGGGGTAGCGATCGGCTAGCCAGTCGAGTTGGACGAGCTTGAGCAGGTCATTGACCCGTTGGCGAATCTCGGTCGCTGTCGGGCGCACCTTTCGCGGTTTGACGCGCAGACCGAAGGCGACGTTCTCGAACACCGACATGTGACGGAACAGGGCGTAGTGCTGGAAGACAAAACCGACGTTGCGGTCGCGAGCATGCACATGCGTCGCTTCCTCACCTGCGAAAAGCACCTGCCCGGCGTCTGCACTCTCCATCCCGGCGATGATGCGCAGCAGGGTCGTCTTGCCGCAACCGGAGGGACCGAGCAAGGCGACGAGTTCGCCCGTCGGAATCCGGAGATTGATGTCTTCCAATGCGACAAAGCCGCCAAAACGCTTGCTTATAGCGCGAATTTCTATGCTCATGGCCGAAAATATAGTCAGTTCGTTTCAGAAGCCACCGCTTGCCGGCGACACGGAAGCAACAAGACGACTCCGGCCATGATTTCCTTCGGTCGGCAAGGCCTCCGCCAACATTCGGGTTTCCCGGTGCATGCGCCATTCAACAATGCTCTTGGCGACCAGAGTCACCAGCGCCAGCAACGCCAGCACGGATGCCGAGGCGAAAGCACCCACCGCGTTGTACTCGTTGTAGAGAATTTCCACATGCAGCGGCAACGTATTGGTTTCGCCGCGAATATGTCCTGAAACCACAGACACCGCACCGAATTCACCCATTGCACGCGCGTTGGCAAGAATCACGCCGTAAAGCAGGCCCCAAGTGATGTTCGGCAGCGTCACCCGGCGGAACATCTGCCAGGCACTGGCACCGAGTGAGATGGCGGCTTCCTCCTCATCCTTGCCCTGCGCCTGCATCAGCGGGATCAACTCGCGGGCAACAAACGGAAAGGTGATGAACATGGTCACCACGATGATTCCCGGCAAGGCGAACACCACCTTGATGCCATGCGCCGCCAGGCTCGGCCCGAACAACCCCTGCGCCCCGACGGATCTTCCTCCAGCTAGTAGACGCAACTACGCTTTAACTATCGGTTTTTGTTATACAAATAGCCAATGCCGCGAAAGCGGCGCCTGCCTACGCGGCGAGTTTGTCGGTTTTGGCCTTGAGCGGGAAGGAAAGGCCGATGGCGTCGAGGATTTTGGCCTGTTGATCGTCGGGGCGCGGCAGATGCGTGTGACGCTGTC
>JAKOZI010000333.1 GCA_029780075.1 Pseudomonadota bacterium | reverse complement strand
CTTACTTTCCGCAGGTCGCCAGACGCATTTGCGCGTAATTTCCCGGTCGCGGGAAGGTCAAGGTTGGCGCGGTACTTCCAAGTCGATGAGACGCTCGGTCTGCTCCTCCCACTCACGCATAAGCTGCTTGGCACGGCGGTGGTTGTCGATCGCGTGTTGTAGAAGCTCGGCCTGCGCTGGCGTGACCATGCGATGCACGAGCTTGCCGCCGATCATGTGCCCCCATTCGTAGTACGGGCCATGACGGGCCTGCGGATCCTGGGCGCAACGGCACCCGGGCTTGCCGCACACCTTCATGCGCATGTGCAACGTGCCCGAGCACAGGTACTCGATGTCGGCCAGGGCCGCCCGGACGCCGCCGATCTTGTCTCGGACCTGCTTGATGTTTTGTGCGAGTGAACGCGGCATGAGTGCTTGACTTTTGCGATTCTGTCGTTAATAGTAGCGCCAGAATGCCAAGCTCGCAAGCCCCGACTTCCACCAAGGAGGCGGCAGGCTTCACTCTTCACACCGAGCGCCTGGGCCCGCTGCCCCTGATCAACCACTTCATCGAGCGCATCGGCCTGCACGACACCCTGTCGCGCCACATCCCCTCGGACGCTCGCTGCAGCATCACCCATGCCAGCGCGCTGGGCGTGCTGCTGCGATCGATCATCGTGGAGCGCGAACCGATCTACCGCCAGCACGAGACCGTGCACGGCTTCGCCGATGGCATGTTCGGCATCAGTGCCCAGGAGATGGAGCACCTGAGCGACGACCGCCTCGGGCGCGCCTTGGACCGGCTGTTCGATGCCGATCGCACGGCGTTGCTGACTGAGCTCGTGTTGGCCGTTGGGCAGCGCTTCGGGGTGCGTTTCGAGGAGTTCCACAACGACTCCACATCGATCAGCTTCTGCGGCGGCTACCGCCGCGCCCGAGGCCGCCAGATTCGCGCTCGCACCGCGCCCGCGATCACCTTCGGGCATTCGAAGGCGCACAGGCCGGACCTCAAGCAACTGCTGTTCATTCTGACCATGAGCGCCGACGGCAACGTGCCGGTGGCGTTTCGCTGCACCGACGGCAACACCAGCGACTCGGTCACCCACGTGCAGACCTGGGAGACGCTCAGGGCGGTGGCCGGCAGGAGCGACTTCCTGTACGTGGCCGACAGCAAACTGTGTTCGCGCGAGAACATGGATCACATCGACCGCGCAGGGGGCCGCTTCGTCACCGTGATGCCACGCAGCCGGCTTGAGGATGCGCAGTTTCGCGAATGGCTGCAAACCCACACGCCCGAGTGGTCCCTGGTGTGGGATCGGCCCAACCCGCGCTACAGCGACGGGCCGCGCGACTGCTGGTACGTCCATCGGGCGCCGCTACCCTCCATGGAAGCCTGGTCCATCGTGTGGGTCTGGAGCACGCTGCTGACGCTGCGCCAGCATGCCCGGCGGCTACGCAACATCGCCGCTGCCATCGAAGAGTTCGAGCGGTTGCGCCAGCGCCTGGCCTCCGCCAAGACCCGGCTGCGCGGCGCCCCCGAGATCGACCTGCAGATCAAGCTCATCGTGGACAGGCACCATGTGGGTCGCTACCTCAAGGTTCGCCGCGTCGTTCGCGAAGAGCACGTCTTCAAGCAAACCCGCCGTGGCCGCCCGGGCCCCGACACGGCCTACCGCAAGATCACCAAGCGACGCTTCGACGTGCAATGGAGCACCGACGAGCAGGCCATCGCCTACGACCGGCGAAGCGACGGCATGTACCCGTTGATGACGAACGACCGCAAGCTCAGCGCCGCACAGGTCCTGCAGGCCCACAAAGGCCAGCCCATGATCGAGAAGCGCTTCGAGCAGATCAAGACCGTACACCAGATCGCCCCGGTGTTCCTCAAGGACGAGGGTCGCATCGAGGCACTGTTCACCCTGTACGCGATCGCACTGCTGGTGCAGGCCCTCATCGAGCGCGAGCTGCGCCAGGCCATGGCGCACGAAGCCATCGAGGAACTGCCCATCTACCCCGAGCAGCGCCAGTGCGCGCATCCCACCACCGAGCAGGTGCTGCGCCTGTTCAGCCTGGCCGAGCGCCATCAACTGCGTCAACACGGCCGCACCGTTCAGGCATTCAACCTCACACTCACCGACCTGCAGCGCAAAGTGCTCGCGCTGCTCGGCGTCCCCGCAAGCACGTTCTAGGCACCTCGAAACGCAGCCCGGAAATTACGCGCAAATGCGTCTGCTGACCCGCGGAAAGTAAG
>JAKOZI010000326.1 GCA_029780075.1 Pseudomonadota bacterium | reverse complement strand
ATCCTGCCCGGCATCGACGCCCCGCTCAAGCGCTGCAAGGCAGCGGACCTCGACTGGGTGATCGTGCGAGAGAACTCCGAGGGGGAATACTCGGGCGTCGGAGGTCGTGTGCATCAGGGCCACCCGATCGAGGCCGCCACCGATGTTTCGATGATGACCCGCGCCGGCGTCGAGCGCATCATGCGCTACGCATTCCGCCTCGCCGAATCGCGGCCACGCAAGCTGCTGACCGTGATCACCAAGTCCAATGCCCAGCGCCACGCGATGGTGATGTGGGACGAGATCGCGAACGAGATCGCACGCGAGTTCCCGAACGTCACCTGGGACAAAGAACTCGTCGATGCGGCCACGGCGCGCATGGTCAATCGTCCGGCGTCGCTCGACACGCTCGTGGCCACAAACCTGCACGCCGACATCCTCAGCGACCTGGCAGCGGCCCTGGCCGGCAGCCTGGGCATCGCGCCGACCGGCAACATCGATCCCGAGCGTCGCTATCCTTCGATGTTCGAACCGATCCACGGTTCGGCCTTCGACATCATGGGCCAGGGCCTCGCCAACCCGGTAGGGACCTTCTGGTCGGCAGTGATGCTGATTGAACACCTCGGTGAAACCGAGGCTGCTCAACGCCTGATGCAGGCCATCGAAACTGTTACCGCCAACCCGGCACTACATACCTGCGACCTGGGAGGCCGGGCAAGCACTGCCGAAGTCACCCAGGCCGTATGCGATCATCTGGCCACCTGATCAGGAGACGAAGGATGCAGACCAATGAAGCCCGCAGCCTGCTGCGCAAGATGTTCGAGGCGGCGATCGACGCCGCTCAGCCGGCGCACTGCGTCCCACTGCACCTGCCGGAACCAGCGCGCGGACGACTGATCGTGATCGGCGCCGGCAAGGCCTCGGCGGCGATGGCCAGGGCCCTGGAAGAGAGCTGGCCCGGCGAGCTGTCGGGACTGGTGGTGACCCGTTATGGCTACGCTATTCCCTGCCGGCGAATCGAGATCGTCGAGGCGGCCCACCCGGTACCGGACGCCGCCGGAGTCGCCGCAGCACAGCGCATCCGCGCCCTGGTACAGGGACTCGATGCCGACGATACCGTGCTGTGCCTGATCTCGGGCGGCGGCTCGTCGCTGCTCGCCTTGCCGCTCGCAGGGCTGACTCTGGCGGACAAGCAGGATGTAAACCGAGGCCTGCTCAAATCCGGCGCCTCGATTTCGGAGATGAACTGCGTTCGTCGCCACCTCTCGGCGATCAAGGGCGGGCGCCTGGCGGCGGCCTGCCATCCGGCGCGCGTGCTGAACCTGATGATCTCCGATGTGCCGGGCGACAACCCGATCGACATCGCTTCCGGTCCGACGGTTGCCGACCCCAGCACCTGTGCCGACGCCCTGGCGATCATCCGCCGCTACGGCATCACCGTACCGCCGGCGGTACTCGACATCCTCGAAAGCGGCCGTGGCGAGTCGATCAAACCAGGCGACGCACATCTGGCCAGAGTGGAGACGCGCCTGATCGCGACACCCCAGCTGGCGCTCGAAGCCGCCGCCGGGGTGGCGCGCCAGGCCGGCGTGGCGGCGCACATCCTCGGCGACGCCATAGAAGGCGAGGCACGCGACGTCGGCAAGGTCATGGCCGGAATCGCGCGGCAGGTCGTCGGCCGTGGCCAGCCTTTTACCACGCCCTGCGTCCTGCTCTCCGGCGGGGAAACGACCGTGACGGTGCGCGGCCACGGGCGTGGCGGACGCAACGTCGAGTTCCTGCTCGCACTCGCTGTCGCGCTGGACGGCCAGCGCGGCATTTACGCCATCGCTGGCGACACCGACGGCGTGGACGGGCAGGAGGAGATCGCGGGCGCCTGGCTCGCCCCGGACACCCTGGCTCGCGCCTGGGCCAAGGGCATCAGGCCGGTTGCCAGCCTGGACAACAACGACGGCCACGGTTTCTTCGCGGCCCTGGGCGATTCGGTCATCACCGGCCCGACGCTGACCAACGTCAACGACTTCCGGGCGATCCTGGTTACCAACGACCCCCCCTGATCCTGCGTGCCGGAGGCCCGGCAATGCGCCGGTCACCGACTACATCAGCACGATGTCGTACTGCTCCTGCGAGTAGCTGGGCTCGGCCTGCAGCGAGATCGGTTTGCCGATGAAATCGGAGAGCATCGCCAGTCCTTGCGACTCCTCGTCGAGGAAGCGATCGATCACCGCCTGGTTGCCGAGCACACGGTACTCGCGAGCGTTGAACTGACGCGCCTCGCGCAGGAGTTCGCGCAGGATCTCGTAGCATACCGTGCGCGCCGTCTTGACTTCGCCGCGGCCACCACAGGTCGGACACTCCTCGCACAGCACGTGCGCGAGCGACTCGCGCGTCCGCTTGCGGGTCATCTCGACCAGGCCCAGCGCGGTAAAGCCGTTGACGGTCAGGCGCGTGTGGTCGCGCGCCAGCGCCTTGTTGAATTCGCTGAGGACGGCGCTGCGATGCTCTTCGTTCTCCATGTCGATGAAGTCGATGATGATGATGCCGCCGAGGTTGCGCAGGCGCAGCTGCCGGGCGATCGTCTGCGCCGCTTCGAGGTTGGTCTTGAAGATCGTGTCGTCGAAATTGCGTACCCCGACAAAGCCACCGGTATTGACGTCTATGGTGGTCATCGCCTCGGTCTGGTCGATGATCAGGTAACCCCCGGACTTGAGATCGACGCGTCGGGCGAGCGCCTTCTGCAGTTCGTCTTCCACCCCATGCAGGTCGAATAGCGGTCGTTCGCCGATGTAGTGTTCAAGGAGAGGCGCGACTGTCGGCGTGTATTCGGCGGCGAAGACCGTCAGCCTCTGAAAGTTCTCGCGCGAGTCGATGACGATGCGGGCAGTCTCGGGATTCACGAAATCGCGCAGCACACGCTGTGCCAGCGACAGTTCCTGGTACAGCAGGGACGGTGGTGCAGCGGTGGTCGCCTGCGTCTGGATGTCGCGCCAGAGTTTGCGCAGGTACTCGATGTCCTTGGCCAACTCGGGTTCGGTGGCGCTCTCGGCCATCGTCCGCACGATGAAGCCGCCGGTTTCTTCACCGGGCACCAGCCGACCGAGTTTTTCGCGCAGCGCTTCGCGGTCCGACTCCCTCTCGATGCGCTGCGAGATGCCGATGTGCTTGTCCTGCGGCAGGTAGACCAGCATCCGTCCGGCGATCGAAACCTGCGTGGACAGGCGCGCGCCCTTGCTGCCCATCGGGTCCTTGATCACCTGCACGAGGATGCTCTGTCCCTCGAACAGCAGGCGCTCGATCGGTCGCACCGGCTCGTCGCTGGGGCGCGGTTCGCGGATGTCGGCAACATGCAGGAACGCGGTACGGCCCAGGCCGATGTCGATGAACGCCGATTGCATGCCCGGCAGGATGCGCACGATGCGTCCGATGTAGACGTTGCCGACGAAGCCGCGACTGGCGCTGCGTTCGATATGCAGTTCCTGCACGACGCCCTGATGCGTGACGGCGACGCGCGTTTCCTGCGGAGTGAAGTTGATCAGGATCTCTTCGGGCATGGCGGGGCGATCTGGAGAATGAGAGTAGAATTTCGCTTTGCTGCATTCTACCCCGTCACGCCCCTTCCCCGGACTTCTGCCGCCTTGACCAGTGCCCCCGAGTTGCTTGCCCCCGCCGGTTCGCTGGCGATGTTGCGCACGGCTCTGGCGTTTGGTGCCGACGCGGTGTATGCCGGCCAGCCGCGCTACAGCCTGCGCGTGCGCAACAACGACTTCGGTGACCTTGAACTGCTGGCACGCGCGGTCGACGAGGTGCATGCCGCCGGCCGCAAGCTCTACGTGGTCAGCAACGTCCTGCCGCACAACCGCAAGGTCCGCAGCTACCTGAACGACATGGCGCCGGTGGTCGCGCTGCAGCCTGACGCGCTGATCATGGCCGACCCCGGGCTGATCGACCTGGTTCGCGAAACCTGGCTGGCAATGCCCGTCCATCTGTCGGTGCAGGCCAACACGGTGAACTTTGCTGCGGTGCGTTTCTGGCGCAAGCTGGGCCTGACCCGGATCATCCTGTCGCGCGAGCTGTCGCTGGACGAAATTGCCGAGATACGCCAGGAATGCCCGGACATCGAACTCGAAGTCTTTGTGCACGGCGCGCTGTGCATTGCCTATTCGGGACGTTGCCTGCTCTCCGGATACTTCAACCATCGTGACCCGAATCAGGGCACCTGTACCAACTCGTGTCGTTGGGAATACCAGCTGAAGGCGGCAGAGGCGGATGCGAGCGGCGACGTCCGTGCCGCCGCGCCGCCACCGGGCCAACCCGGCGGCGTGTGGCTACTCGAGGAAAAGGAGCGTGCCGGCGAACTGATGCCCATCGACGAAGACGAGCATGGCACCTATATCATGAATTCCAGGGATCTGCGCGCCGTCGAGCACGTCCGGCGCCTGACCGAGATCGGCGTGGACTCACTGAAGATCGAGGGGCGCACCAAGTCGCCCTACTACGTTGCGCGCACCGCGCAGGTCTATCGGCGCGCCATCGACGACGCGGTCGCCAGGCGTCCGTTCGACCCCGGCCTGCTCGGAGAACTCGAGGGACTGGCCAATCGCGGCTATACCGACGGTTTCTACCAGCGTCACCATGAACATGAAATGCAGAACTACCTGCGTGGCCATTCCGAATCGGGGCGCAGCCTCTACGTCGGCGACGTGCTGCAATGGGATGCACCGCGCCGGCGTGCGCTGATCGACGTGAAGAATCGCTTCGCGGTCGGTGACCGCCTCGAAGTGATCCATCCCTCGGGCAATCGTCAGTTGGTCCTCTCCGCCATGCACAACCTCGACGGCGCTGAAATCCGCGTTGCTCCGGGCAACGGGCATCGGGTGTGGATTCCCCTGCCGGCAGAGTTGTCTGGTGCGATGCTGGCGCGTTTTGTCTGAGCCGCCGCACGCCGATGCCAGATCCCTCCCCGCGTCCGCACCTCTTCGTCGATATCTCGGCTCACGGTCTGGGTCATCTGGCACAGGTGGCGCCGGTGCTCAATGCGCTTGCCTGTCGTCTGGAAAATCTGCGGATGACCCTTCGCAGCGCTCTGCCGACCGCGATGTTGCAAGCGCGCATCGAAGCGGAGTTTACCCATCTGGCAGCGAGCAGCGACTTCGGCTACGTGATGCACGACGCGATGCGCGTCGACCTGGAGGCGTCGGCCCGCGCCTACTGTGCCCAGCACGCCGACTGGGATCTCCGGGTGGCGCATGAAGCGCGTTTGCTGGCCGGCCTGGCGCCGGACCTGCTGCTCAGTGATGTCGCCTACCTGCCACTGGCCGGCGCGGCGCGCGCCGGCATTCCCGCGGCGGCGATGTGTTCGCTGAACTGGGCCGGGCTCTTCGCCCACTTCTTCGCCGCCGAACACTGGGCGGAGGAGATCCATCGCCAGATGCTGTCCGCCTACAACAGCGCGGCCTGCTTCCTGCGGCTGACACCCGCGATGGCCATGCCAGAGCTGTCCGGGAAGCGCGACATCGGCCCGGTTGCCGCTCTCGGCGAAGACTGCCGCCAGGCGATCCGCGCGCGGCTGCGTTGTGCCGACGACGAACGCCTGGTATTGATCGCCTTTGGCGGCGTCAGCAAGCAACTGCCGCTGGCCGCCTGGCCGCGTGTCGCGCGGGTGCGCTGGCTGGTGCCGCAAGCCTGGCAGCTTGCCCATCCGTGTGCCAGCGATTTCGAGCCGCTGGGCCGATCGTTTTCCGACCTCATGCGCTCCGTCGATGCGGTGATTGCCAAACCCGGTTACGGCACCTTTGCCGAAGCCGCCTGCAACGGCACACCGGTTCTCTACGTGCGCCGCCACGACTGGCCGGAACAACACTGCCTGATCGACTGGCTGGAAAGGCATGGTCAGTGCCGGGAAATCAGCGAGGCCGAGCTGCTCGCTGGCCAGCTGGAGGCCGCTCTGGAAGCCTTGTGGCAGCAACCGGTGCCGCCGAAGCCGTTGCCCGTCGGCGCCGCAGAGGCGGCGGCAATCCTGTTGCCATGGTTGAGGCGCGCGGGTCGCCCGCTGGCCGCGGCGTGCCCGGCAAGCGCTCCCGATGATCACGAAGGGGCCTTGCCGGCAGTACGGTAGCGGGGGGGTTACAGCGCCGGATACTTGGCGGGATCGGACATCTTTTCGAGAACCTTGCCCAGTTCGGCGATGGGTATCGATTCATCGTAGACTCCGGCGCTGACCTGGATGCCGGCGGCAAACGAAACGTCCGCCGCCAGGGCGTACGACACCTTGCGAGACAGTCGCCCGGCGCCCGGTTTCTGCCACATGTACTCGACCCAGCCACCGCGGGCTTCGTTGCCGGCCTTGCACAAATCCTTGAAGATCGGCTTGCCGGTGTTGTCGGTAATCTGCATGATCGGCTTGCCTACCAGATCAGGCCGCATCGGATGCGCGATCATCCGGTCCTTGCGGCAGTCATACACGAAGACGTAGCTGTCCTTCCATACCCACTTGCTGTCCCGCTGGTTGAAGTCGGCATACGACGACGCGCCCCGGTCGTGCAGCAGCCTGGCCGCGGCGCGGACTTTGGTGATCGCCTCTTCAGCCGTTGCCACGTCCGCCTCTGCCGGCGCGGCGCGGACCGCTCCGCACGCCAGCAAGAGTCCCATCCAACCCAGCATTCTCAATAATTTCATCACACTGCTCTCCTGTTGTCTCTGTTCAAAGGGATCGGGAATGACCGCCGCAGTCACCGTTCCGTGGTGTTCGCCAGCAGCGGCAACCTCGCCTAACCGATCCAGGGCTTGCCGACCGGAAGGATATCCCGACCAAACAAATCGGCGTAGATGATGTGCGCCATGATGTACCAGGCCATTGCCGCCGTTGCCATCAGCTCATAGCCAGCCACGACCGTCAGGTCGGGATAGCCGAAATGTGCCAGGTCGAGCAGAATGAAGCCGATCAGCAGCAGCGTGAACGTCAGCGCCAGCGCACTGCTTACGCGCATGGCACCAATCCACAGGATGGCCGTGAACAGCGTCCAGGCTACCAGAAACCATCCGACGTCGGTTTTGCTGGAGGGGTAGAGGTTGTAGTGGTTGCCGATCAGCAGCAGCGCCAGAGCGATCCAGAAACAACCGTAGGCGGTAAATGCGCAATAGCCGAAGTTGTTTCCGGTCTTCATTTCCTGGAGTCCGGCGATCATCTGTGCCAGTCCTCCGAAGATCAGCCCGAGCCAGACCACCGGGCCCAGCCCCATCCAGCCGACGTTGTGAAACTGCAGCACCATTGTCGTCAAGCCAAATCCTGCCAGACCAACAACGGCCGGATTTCCCAGCTTCTGCTCTGCCATGCACTACCCCCTGTATGATAACGGCGAATTCGGCGGCAAGAACTCCTTGCCGCCCGATGGAATTGACCTTCCCGGACTCTGCCGGAGCGAACCCATGTCGAAGGCGGAGCGGATTGTACAGGGCCCCTTGCAATACAGGCAAACCGGGGCAGATGCGCGACTCAAGGCACTGCTGAAGGAAAAAGTCAATATCCTTTTGGTTTTTTTGCGGACACCGGGCCGTGTGCCGGTCGGTCGATTGTTGGGCAGGTCTGGCCAGGCAGCGTCGCGCGGCGTTCAGCGTGAGCGCGCGAGATCGAAGTCGGCGCTGTTGCGTTCGTCGATGAACACGCTGGCCGGTTCGGCGGGCTGGCCATTGCGACAGGTGACCACCACATTGGCCAGCACCTGCTTTTTCTGCAGGACCTCGACGGCGCAGCGACCATAGACGCTCTCGATGGTCGCCAGCAGATTGCGCGAATAGGGTGTGGCGAGGGCGCTGTCCAGGATCAGGTTGGCAATCAGCAATCCCTCGGGTTCCAGCACCCGCCGCGTCGCCAGCCAGAATTCGCGAGTGACCAGATGGCCGGGGATCGAGGAGTGCGAGCCATAGACGTCCACGATCGTCGCGGCAAAGTGCTGTTCGCTGCGGATCACGAAACGGCGCGCGTCGTCGGTGATGAACTCGCCGCGCGCCGTTTCGCCAAGGAAATACTTTTCGGCAATGCCGCGGACCGCCGGGTCAATGTCGACATAAGTGTAGTGATTACTGGGTTCGCGGTGTGAAAGCGTGAAGCCGCCGGCACCGAGAACCAGGATCCGGCGCTCACGGAAACCCAGTTCATCGAGTAGCAGGCTGCGGATGTGCCGGATATAGCGGGCGTAGAGCGGTGGCTCGGAGTCGTCGATCAACGAGGCGAAGGAACTGTTGTTCTTCAGGGCGCGCCCGTTGATCGCGCCTTCGTATTGCACCGGCAACACCAGATAGCTGGCGTAGGCGGTTTCGATTTCGGGACGCAGCCAGGCATTGGCGACGAGGGTCAGACCGGCGACGGCCAGGCTGATCACCGCCGTTCGCCAGTCGGGTCCGCGCAGCAGCATGTATCCGATGACCAGCAACAGGGCGCAGAGTGCGACGGCTGCCGAAACGCCCAGCCATTGCATGACCAGCAGTGACAGCGACAGCGAACCGAGGAAGGAACCGAGGGTCGAGTAGTACAGCGCTTCGCCGCTGGCCTCGCCGGCGCGTTCGCGCAGCAGCAGGTTGGTCAGAATCGGCACGGTTTGCCCGAGCAGCCAGGCGATCGGGCAGAGCACGCCGGCGACGAGGATCAGGTACGCGAGTTCCGGCGGCCGCAGGGCCGTGAACAGCAGGTCAACGCCAATCCCCGCCAGCCCGATGCCGACGAGCAGCGCGGCGAGCAGGAAGTTCTTCGCCACCACCTCGATATACCCCTCGTCGATCTTCGCGCCGGCGTGGTAACCCAGCGCCAGGGCGAGCAGAAAGAAGCCGATGGTTGGCGCGGTCACCACGATCGAACTGCCCAGGTGCGGAATGATCTGACGCAGCGCGATGACCTCGGCGCCGAGCGAGCAGAACCCTTCAATGAAGACAATGGTAAACAGCAGGAGGCGTGACATGGGCAGGGGGGGCGTGGCGCCGGCGGAGGTGAGCCGGCACTATACCCCAGCACGGTCACGGTCCGGCGCTCACCCGGGCGCCGCCGCGCTTAGTGGTGGGGCTGCTCCGGCCAGCCGCCCTGGCCGCCGGCCGCGTCTTCGCTGAGGCCTCCCGGCAGGACTTCCGGTGTCAATTGCAGGCGGTGCAGCAAGGTTTCGCGGCTGATGTGCAACAGATTCTGGACGGCGGTGAGGTCGTCCGGTATCGCCGGATCGGTCCAGCCACCGGTCGAATGGCGGGCCAGGTTTACGGCCAGCTTCACATTCTGCACTCTTTGCAGGTGGGCCTTGCCGTCGTCCATCAGGGTGGTCAGCAACTCCGGCAGGTGCCAGGCATGGCAGAGCGCCAACTGCAGGTCAGCAAGTGGAAAACCGAGGACCTCTTGTTGGGCACTGGCGCTGCGTAGCGCCCGGTCGGCCTGCAGCCGGCTGCGAATCTCGATGGCCAGATGCGGTGCGAAGCACCACAGCAGGATCTCGGCGATGTCGTTCAGCAGTGCCGCAAGAGCCACCTCCTCGACGTTCATGTCGTGTCGCGCAAACGCCCACTCATGTGCATAGTGCGAGGCCCGCTGGGTGCGCAGAATCACCTGCACGACGCCAAGCAAGGCTTGCGGCTGACCACTGAGCATGGTTTCGAGCGTGCGCGGCTGGTCGAACTTGCGGAAAAACGGGTCGATGCCGAGCATCATGACCGCGCTGGCGATGTTCGTGATGTCACTCTGCAGGCGGCGGTGGCTGGCTTCCTGAATGTAGGCCAGCACGCGAATGGCCAGCAGCGGATCCTGCAGCACGATATCGGTGATGTCGCGGCCGTTGACCCGGTCGATTTGCTGGCGGGCGTGGTCGAGTCGACGCGCAGTCTGGCGCAGAATCGGCATCTCCGCGCTGCTCAGGAATGTCACCCAGCCTGCGAGGTCTCTTGGCATTGGCTTGTCGCACATGGATGTCGCCTTCAACAAGGGCGTCCGAAAAAAGCGCCAGCACGCCGATACTGTCGTTGCACCAGCTTCGGCCCCATGCTAACTCAGCTTCGGGCCACTGCCGGCGTAGTATGTCACGCGGACGGTGATCATTGCCGATCGGATCTGACCGCATGTGGGCGCTGATCCCATTTTCCTCGCTTGACTATTGGAGTCAAGCCGAAGCGACCCAACGCGACCCAACGCGACCCAACGCCACCCCGCATACCCACTGGAGCGGCGACCGTTGGTGCTTCGTCAAGGCGCTTGCGACGCCAATGAGCCCGGTTTCGCTCTGCCATTTGCTAGGCGAAACCCACCTTCGGCGCGATAATTCGCCAATATACCGACAACAAGACGCCAAACCGATGCTGAAGCTCGAAGCGATCACCAAGAACGCCTTCATTGCCGGCATCGAGCCCGGTCAGGTGGTACGAATTTTCAGCACCGACCTGATCGGCGACGACGCGATGTCTATCGTCTACAAGACCCATGACGGTCGCCTGGGTGAACGTGTGCTGTTCCGCACCCACGAGGCGAACCTCTCCCTGGCCGAAGTGGGCCGTCCGTGGGCCTTCGATGCGCCCGGCGCTGACTTCAAGCTGGCTGCGGAAGCCTGGCGGATCAACCTTGCCCATTTGTTCGATCCGATGATGGCGGTGCATACGTCCAACGTTGAGCCTTTGCCGCACCAGATCACGGCGGTCTATGAGTCCATGCTGCCGCGCCAGCCCTTGCGTTATGTGCTGGCCGACGATCCCGGTGCGGGCAAGACGATCATGGCGGGCCTGTTCATCCGCGAACTGCTGATGCGCGCAGACGCCAAGCGCGTGTTGATCGTCTGCCCCGGCAGCCTGGTCGAACAGTGGCAGGATGAACTCTTCGAGAAATTTGGCTTGTCGTTCGCCATTTTTTCGCGCGACCTGCAACAACAGACCCGCAGCGGTAACCCCTTTGACGACCGCGATCTGTTGGTCGCTCGCCTTGATCAGTTGGCGCGCAACGACGACCTGCAGGAAAAGCTGGGCTTCACCCGCTGGGACCTGATCGTCGTCGATGAGGCTCACAAGCTGTCGGCGAGCTGGTACGGCAACGAAGTCAAGGAAACCAGGCGTTTCAAGCTGGGCAAGCTGCTGGGCAGCGTCTGTCGCCACTTCTTATTGATGACGGCGACGCCGCACAACGGCAAGGAGGCCGATTTCCAACTCTTCATGTCGCTGCTCGATTCCGACCGCTTCTATGGCAAGTTCCGTAATGGCGCCCATAAAGTCGATACCAGCGACATGATGCGGCGCATGGTCAAGGAAGAACTCCTGAAATTCGACGGCACACCTCTGTTTCCGGAGCGTCGCGCCTATACCGCCAATTACAAACTGTCCGACGCTGAAGCCGCTCTCTATCACGCGGTCACCACCTATGTGAAAGAGGAGATGAACCGCGCCGATGCGCTGCAGGACGGCAAACGCAAAGGCACGGTAGGCTTTGCGCTGACTTCATTGCAGCGGCGCCTGGCGTCCAGCCCGGAAGCGATCTACCAGTCCCTCAAACGACGTGCCCACAAGCTCAAACGCCGGGTCGAGGATGAAAAGCTGCGCCAGCGGGGCGAGCGCCTGCAAGCCAACTGGCCGGAAACAGTGGCGGTGCCCGACGACCTCGACGATCTGACTGGCGAAGAAGCCGAGAACCTCGAAGAGGAGATCATCGATCAGGCCACCGCTGCCCAGACCATTCAGGAACTGGAAGCGGAAATCCTGACCCTCGAACACCTCGAAGAGAAGGCCCGCCAATTGGTGCATTCTGGCCAGGACCGCAAATGGGAAGAGCTTTCCCGCCTGCTGCAGAACACGCCAGAAATGCACGGTCCCGATGGCCGGCAACGCAAACTGATTTTGTTCACCGAGCACCGCGACACGCTCAACTATCTGGCTGCCAAGATTCGTGGCTTGCTGGGCAATCAGGAAACCGTGGTGATCATCCACGGAGGTGTGCTGCGCGAAGACCGTCGCAAGGTGCAGGAACTGTTTCGCAACGACTCCGACACTCGCATCCTGTTGGCCACCGACGCCGCCGGCGAAGGTGTGAACTTGCAGGTCGCGAATCTGATGGTCAATTACGATTTGCCGTGGAATCCCAATCGCCTCGAACAGCGCTTCGGTCGTATCCACCGCATTGGTCAAACCGAGGTCTGCCATCTGTGGAACATGGTCGCTGCCGAAACCCGCGAGGGCGATGTTTTTCAACGCCTCCTGGAGAAGATCGAAGTCGAACGTCTGGCGCTGGGTGGCCGAGTCTTCGACATCCTGGGCGAGGTTTTCGAGGAAAAGAGTCTGCGCGACCTGCTGATCGAAGCCATCCGCTACGGCGATGATCCCGTAGTGCGCGCCAAGCTGATGACGAAAATTGAAGGTGCGCTCGACACCGACCACATCAAAGGCATCCTCAGCCGCAATGCGCTGGCCGAAGAGGTTATGGACCCAAGTCGCCTATTTGCCGTCAAGGAAGAAATGGAGAAGGCGGAGGCGCGCAAGTTGCAGCCTTACTTCATTCGCTCCTTCTTCAAGCAGGCATTCGAGCACCTGGGCGGGGAGTTGAAGGCTCGCGAATCTTGTCGCTACGAAATCACCTTCGTTCCCGGCATCATCCGCGAGCGCGACCGGCAGATCAGCGGACGTGATGCGCGCAACACTGACCCGGTGCTGCGCAAGTATGAGCGCGTCTGCTTCGAGAAGCAGGTTGTCCGCCTCCCTGAGCGTGTGGGAGCGGCGATGGCGAGCCTGATTCATCCGGCTCATCCGCTGATGCACGCCACCGTCGATCTGATGCTGGAGCAGCACCGCAACAAACTCAAACAAGGGGCCGTGCTGGTCGATCCCAATGACAGGGGCCTGGTGCCCCGACTGCTGTTCATGATCGACCATTCGCTGAAGGAATCCGGCGAAGCGGGGCGTGTCATCTCCCGACGCTTGCAGTTCGTAGACATCGACCGTAACGGCCATGCCATGAACGCCGGCTGGGCACCGCACCTTGACCTGCAAGCCATCGACACGACTGACCAGAAGCTGATCGAAGACGTATTGTCGGACACCTGGATCACTCGCGACCTGGAAGCGGTGGCGCTTGCCCACGCTTCCACGTATCTCGTTCCCGAGCACTTCGAGGAAGTGAAAGGTCGACGCGAGCGACAGATCGACAAGAACCTCAACGCGATCCATGAGCGGCTGATCAAGGAAATCAACTACTGGTCCGACCGCCACGAGAAGCTGAAGGCAGACATCGCAGCCGGCAAGAACGTGCGTCTGACGCTGGAAAATGTTCGCCGCATGATCGACGATCTGACCGCCCGTCTTGAATCGCGCAGCAAGGAACTGCGTGCCATGCGGCAAGTGGTTTCTGCCACACCCGTGGTGCTGGGTGGTGCGTTGGTCATTCCTGCCGGCCTGTTGGCGCAGCGCAAGGGCGATCAGGAAGGCAAAACCTGGACAGCCGATGCCGATGCACGTGCCAGAGTCGAACGTATTGCCATGGAAGCGGTGACGATGGCCGAGCATCAATTGGGCCATGCGACCTTCGACGTTTCTGCCGAGAAATGCGGCTGGGACATCACCTCTGTTCCACCGGCGACGGATGGCAAGTTGTCGCCCGTGCGGCATATTGAGGTCAAGGGCCGGGCCAAAGGGCAATCGACGATCACCGTCACCCGCAATGAAATTCTCTATGGGCTGAATCAGGCCGATAAGTTCATCCTCGCCATTGTGCTCGTCGATGGCGATCGACACGAAGGACCGTTCTATGTGCGTAATCCGTTCAGGCAGGAGCCAGATTGGGCGGTGAGCAGCATCAACCTGGAATTGAACAAGCTGCTGGAAAATGCTGAAAATGGTCAGGTCATTGCGAAAGGCGAGCCGTGCATCTGAAATCGATCACACTGAATAATTTTCGTTGTTTTGAACATCTCGACATCGAGTTACACCCAAGGCTGACGGTCTTCGTTGCCGACAACGGCGGCGGCAAGACCGCCATCCTCGATGCGCTGGCCATTGGGCTCTCACCAGTCCTTCGTTATCTCTCGTCGGCCAATCAGCGCCTCACCGGCATCGGTATCCGAGACACTGATTTTCGCCTTGAATCGTGGGAAGGACGCGGCGGCAAAGAGCGCTGGGGAGTGAGCAACTATGCGCAAATAATCATGGAGACGACGACCGGCCTGCGCTGGGACAACTGGCGTCCATCGATTGCCGGCAAGGAACCGCCACACAAAGTCGGTGAGTCGCTGCTTGCGGATTATCTGGTCCGGATCTCCGACAGCTTCAAGACCGCCACGCCAGCGCTGATGCCGGTGTTTGCGTACTTTGGCGCAAGCCGCGGGCACATCGAGATTCCCGAACGCTTGCGCTCGACACGAGAAAACTACGCGCATCCCACGTCGGCGCTGGTCGGCGCACTCAATTCGCTTAGTGATTTCAGGGAAATGCTCAAATGGTTCGACATTGAGGAAGCTAGCGAGCTGCGGGCAAACAAGGGTGCGGGTGAGGATTATTCGCCCTCGCCCGCCCTGGAGGCAGTGCGCGCAACTCTCAGCGCATTACTGGGTGGCGTGTATCAAAATCCCCACTTCAATCGGGAGCGAAAGTTTGTTGTCGAGCCTGTCGGGGGCGGCGCACTACTGCAAGTGTCGCAACTCAGCCAGGGCTACCAGAGCATGTTGGCTCTCGGCATGGACTTCGCGCGTCGTCTGGCGCTGGGAAATCCTCATCTGGACTGGATTCCACACTTCCAACCTGCCATGACCCGGTCGGCCATGGACGAAGTCATTGCTGACGGTTTTCCGGAGAACGCCGACCTACACCGCGTCGCGCCGATGAATGCGCCCGCAATCATGCTGGTCGATGAAATCGACCAGCACCTGCACCCCTCCTGGCAGCAGAGAGTGTTGGGCGACCTGATGGCAGCCTTTCCGAATACACAATTCATCGTTACCACGCATAGCCCGCAGGTGCTGACCACTGCCCGCAAGGAAAGTATCCGCGTGGTCGAATGGGAAAACGGCCAGGCGTTTGCCCGCATGCCCGCCTACGAAACGTATGGCCAGGAAAGTCGGACCACGCTGGAGGATGTCTTTGGAACCTTGTCTCGTCCGCCGCTCGACATCACGCAGAAACTTGCCGACTACCTTCGCCAGATTGAAAATGGGCACGATGAATCCGCGGCAGCCCGACAATTTCGGGATGAACTCGAACAGACACTGGGCGCGGGCGACTCTCAGCTTCAACTCGCAGACATGTTGATCGCCCGCAATCAGGCAAGGCGCGGCAAAAATCAGTCATGAGGCACATTCCGCATACTCCCCCTGTCCCTATTGTTTTGCAGAGAGCAATAGATCACGGAGCAAGCAATTGGGACCGTTTCGATGCCAAGGATGCGGTAAGCGGGAAACTGGATACGCTGCAAGAAGGATTGTGTGCCTACTGCCAGATTCGCGTGGACAGTGACATTGGCAGCCATATCGAACACCTATGGCCGAAGCATGCACACCCGGCGATGACTTTTCAATGGGACAACCTCGTCCTCTCCTGCACACACTCCGATGAAATCGGTATCGCTCGCCTGACCGGCGGTGTGAGTTGTGGCCATAGCGATGGCAAGCGCAGATGGCCAGCGTACGATCCGCGATTCGTCTTGCCGACGGAAGCTGATTGCGAAAGGTACTTCGAGTATCTGGCCAGCGATGGCACCGTGCAGCCGGCGAGGGAGCTTTCTGCGCAAGACGCAGCGCGCGCCGCCTATACCATCGATCTGCTGAACCTCAATTGCCGCCGGCTGTGCCGTCTCCGCAAGGACATGCTCGAAGAAGGCTATCGCATCATCAGGGAGTTACGCTCAGAAGGTTGCGACTTAGCACATTTTCTCGAATGTGAACTTAGTGCGATCAACGGCAGGTTACGGTCATTTTTCACTGCCAGACAGCAACATTTTCAGGCTTTCGCATGATCATCAAGACGCCGAAGAAACTCATTGAAGTCGCGCTACCACTGGACGACATCAACATCGCCTGCGCTCGCGAGAAATCGATTCGTCACGGGCACCCTTCGACATTGCATTTGTGGTGGGCACGGCGGCCACTCGCCGCGGCGAGGGCGGTGATCTTCGCTCAGATGGTCAATGATCCTGGCTACGAGCGCCATCTTGGGCGCGGGGTGAACAAGGAGAAAGCCAGGATCGAGCGCGAGCGCCTGTTTGCCATCATTCGCAAGCTGGTGCTGTGGGAGAACACCAACAACGAAGCGGTGTTGTCAGAGGCGAGGGAGGAGATCCGGAAAAGCTGGCGCGAAACCTGCGAACTGAACCGCAACCATCCGCAGGCACCCGAACTGTTCAACCCGGAAAAGCTGCCCGCATTCCATGATCCCTTTGCCGGCGGGGGTGCGATCCCGTTGGAAGCTCAACGCCTGGGGCTGGAAAGCCACGCGTCCGATTTGAACCCAGTGGCGGTGCTGATCAACAAGGCAATGATCGAGATTCCGCCGCGCTTTGCCGGACGTGCTCCGGTTGGGCCAATTCCGGTAAGCGAAAAGCAGATCAAAATGGCGCAGGAATGGTCAGGCCCCCAAGGACTGGCCGAGGATGTTCGACGCTATGGGGCATGGATGCGTGAAGAAGCTTTCAAGCGAATCGGCCACTTATATCCTCAAGTCGATCTGCCTAAGGAACATGGCGGAGGCAAGGCAACGGTAATCGCATGGTTGTGGGCGCGCACAGTGAAAAGCCCAAACCCGGCTTTCTCTCATGTAGATGTGCCGCTCGCTTCCACCTTTATTCTATCCAGTAAGACCGACAAGGAAAATTATATTCTTCCAATCATCGATGGCGATGTCTATCACTTTGAAGTGAAATCGGGTAAACCACCTGAAAGTGCGAAGAGTGGCACAAAATTGGCACGGGGAGCAAACTTTCGCTGCTTACTCTCTGACTCCCCGATTGATCCAAAGTACATCAAAGCAGAAGGTGTCGCCGGGCGAATTGGACAAAAGCTCATGGCAACGGTTGCCGAAGGAGCGAGAGGCAGAATTTACTTGGCACCATCGATAGAAATGGAATCTACTGCTGGTGAATTGCGACCGTCGTGGCGCCCAGAAGTTAATCTGGCGAAAAACTCACGTCATATGACCCCAAATTCTTATGGATATTCAACATTTGGGGATTTGTTTACGCCTCGCCAACTGGTCGCGATGACGACATTTGCCGATTTGGTTAGGGAAGTCAGGGAAAGAGTTAAATATGATGCTGTCAATGAAGGCTGGCTTGACGATGGGCGGGGCATAGAGAACGCTGGAACTAATGCTTCGGCCTATGCCGATGCGGTGGCAGTGTACCTGGCAATTTTCTTATCGCGCATGGTCGACCTGAATAACAACCTTTGCCAATGGCGATCAGATCCAGCAAAACAGCATGTAGGACACCTGTTTTCTCGCCAAGCGATTCCAATGGTTTGGGATTTTTCAGAGGCAAATCCTCTCGGTAATTCAGCAGGTGGTTTCGATAAGACATTTTCATTTGTCCCTAAAGTATTTCCGTTTTTTCCGAATGACGGTTTTGGACATAGCTCTCAAGCCAGTGCACGAGGTCAGATGATCTCCGAACAAAAAATTATATCAACCGACCCACCATATTACGATAATGTCCCATACGCTGACCTGTCCGACTTCTTTTATGTTTGGTTGCGTAGGGCATTACGTCCAATTTATCCAGTTTTATTTTCTACTATAAGTGTCCCGAAAGCTGATGAATTGGTAGCTGATTCATTTAGGCATTCAAGCAAAGAGGCAGCGGCGTTATTTTTCCTAAATGGCATGACTGAGGCCATGCATCGATTAGCCGAACAGGCTCACTCGGCTTTTCCAACCACCATCTATTACGCTTTTAAGCAGTCTGATACCACCGATGTCGGCACCGGAAACACTGGTTGGGAAACCTTTCTCGAAGCGGTTCTACGGGCAGGGTTTACGCTTACGGGGACTTGGCCAATGCGAACCGAGCTTAGTAATCGGATGCGTGGCTCTGCTTCAAATGCACTTGCATCTAGCATCGTCCTTGTCTGCCGCCAGCGATCAGCCGACGCTCCCACGATCTCCCGCCGCGAATTTCTTAGGGAGTTGAAGGAAGAACTAGCCGAAGCGGTGGAGGCGATGATTGGCGGTGCTGAGGGTATATCACCTGTAGCCCCTGTTGACCTGGCACAGGCCGTGATCGGCCCTGGCATGGCAATCTTCTCAAAGTATTCTGCAGTGCTCGAAGCCGATGGCAGTCCAATGACCGTCCATTCAGCACTTCTGGCCATCAATAGAATGCTCATCGAAGGTGGCGACGACTTCGACAGCGATACACAGTTCTGCTTGAGTTGGTTCGATCAGTTGGGTTGGGCCGCTGGCGAGTTCGGTCAGGCCGATGTGCTGGCCCGCGCCAAGGGCACCAGTGTCGAGCGTGTGCGCGACGCCGGCGTGGCAGAGGCTGGCGGTGGAAATGTGCGGCTCCTGAAGCCCGCCGAATACCCCGCCGGTTGGGACCCGAAAGAAGACAACCACACACCCGTATGGGAAGCCCTGCACCAGATGATTCGCGCCTTACAGTCGCAGAGTGAGTCAGCCGCAGGAGCGTTGCTGGCGCACATGCCGGAACGGGCGGAACCCATTCGCAACCTGGCCTATCGCCTCTATACCCTGTGCGAACGCAAGGGCTGGACCGATGAAGCCCGCGGCTACAACGAACTCATCACTTCCTGGCTCGGCATCGAGGCTGCTTCGCATGAATCTGGCCACCTCGGTTCGCAGGCGAAGCTGGATATTTGAGGGAAATTGCCATGTTGAAAACACTTCACCTGCAGAACTTCACGGTCTTCGCCGACGCTCGCCTGAATTTTTGCGCCGGCTTGAACGTGATCGTCGGACAAAACGGCACAGGCAAAACGCACTTGCTCAAAGCAGCCTACTTGATGAATCGGGCTTGGCCAGACTTGATGTACAAGCGATCGGCACTGAGTCAGAAGCGGGCCGAGGCGTACTTTGAAGAACGTCTACTCGGCCTGTTTCAGCCGGTCAAACTGGATCACCTGGTTCGGCGCGGAAGTGTCGGCGAAACACGGTTGGCCGCCGAAGTCGAGGCATTCATTCCCACGCTGCGCTTATCGACTGCGGCTGAAGACAAGGCAAACGCTGCCCAATTGGCGCAATTTCCATTTGGCTCGATGACCGAGAGTCTGCGTTGGGAAATTTCCCTTAAACGCACGCAGGAGGTGGCATTGGTCGCCACCAATGTCGAACTCGAAACCACCCGGATTCCCGATTCGGCCGCCGTTAATGCAGTGGTCCCCAAGTCCCTGTTCATACCAAGCAAGGAAATCGTGTCACTGTACGAGGGCTTGATCGCCTTGCTGGATCGCTACGAAATCAAGCTCGACGCGACTTACGGGGATCTGGCGCGCAGCATGAACGGCCCCGAGCTTTCAGCGGTACCTGTACTGGCAACGGGTGTGCTGGCCGAACTGGAGGAAGCCCTTGGCGGCAAACTGGTGCTGGACGCTGGGCGATTGAGCTTTGTTGAGCAAGATGGTAGCCAGACTGAAGGCCCATTGATGGCGGACGGCCTCATCAAGCTGGCCGCGTTGCTGTTCCTGATTCGACGTGGGGCGATTGCCGAACAAGGAGAAACCCTATTCTGGGATGAACCGGAGGCCAACCTGAGTCCGGCCTACATCCGCTGGGTGGCCAGTGCGCTGGTCTGGCTGGCGCTTGCCGGCATTCAGGTGATGGTCGCGACGCACAGCCTGTTTTTCCTGCGAGAACTTGAAATTCTGGCCATGGAACCGCGCTTTTCTGGCGTAGCGAAACGCTACTTTTCTCTGGGGGCCACACCTGACGGTGTCGAGGTGAGCGCCGGAAATGATATTTCTGAAATTGATCCGCTGATTGTGCTTGATGAGGATTTGGCACAATCGGATCGATACTTTGCCGTAGTGGAAGCGTGAGATGGCCGCCGTGAATATTGACGGCTTGGTTTTTGCCTTTCCCTCGCATTGGCAGGTGCTCAAGTACGACGACTGTGCTTTTCATCGCCAACAGTTCCAGTCGTTCGCGGGGGGCTCCAAAGCGGTGGATGTCGTCGCGCTGGTTGCCGATGTGCTGTGGCTGATTGAAGTCAAGGATTACCGCCAGGCGCGGCGAGAGAAGACGATGGGCTTGGCGGCCGAAGTGGCTCACAAGGTTCGATCCACGCTGGCCGGGCTGGCAGTGGCTCGGGTTCGGGCGAACGACGAAGGCGAAAAGCAGTTTGCCGAACTGGCCATGCAGGCCAGACAGATTCGTGTGGCGCTGCACCTTGAGCAAACGTGCAAGCCTTCGCGCCTGTTTCCACAAGTCGCCAACCCCTTGTCGCTGAAAATGGAACTCAAGACGGCTTTGCGCGCCGTCGATCCCCACTCATTGCTGGTTAGCAGCCATTCCCAAGGGCGTGCTCCGGAGTGGTCTGCGGGATAGGCTGTTCATCAAGCTGGTGGCAGCGTGTTGTCGTACCAACCGAAGATCAAGAAAGAACAACAATGAGCCTGAAGCCCTGGCGTGAAATCGCCATTCCTCACGAGGATGTATTGCGCGGCACTTTCCAGCAAGCCGAGTTTGCTGCGGACATTTCGCGGGTGCATGCGGGAACGGCGACGGCTGAGTATCAGAACCCCGCGCTCTTCTTCGAGCGCACCTTCATCACCGAGGGCATGCGGCTCTTGCTCGATTCGGTCGTCAAGCGACTAACGGGACGCGGCGGCGATCCGGTGATCCAGTTGCAGACCGCTTTCGGTGGCGGCAAGACGCACACCATGCTGGCCGTCTATCACCTGGCAAGGGGTGATGCGCCGGCGAGCCAGTTGCAGGGTATTCCACCTATTCTCGACAGCGCGGGAATCACCGAGTTGCCGAAAGCCCGCATCGTGGTGATCGATGGCATTCGCCTGTCGCCCAGCCAGCCGAAGCAACGCGGCGGCGTGCTGGTGCATACCCTGTGGGGGGAACTCGCATGGCAGATCGGCGGGGAAGCGGCTTACGCCCGTGTCCGGGACTCCGATCTGTCGGGCACCTCGCCAGGCAAGGAAGTGCTGATCCAGTTGATTGCCGACCATGCTCCGTGCGTGATCCTGATCGATGAACTGGTGGCCTACGTCCGTCAGTTCGAGGACGGCAAGTCCTTTACCGGCGGCACCTACGACTCGAATCTCTCCTTCGTCCAGGCACTGACCGAGGCGATGAAAGCGGTACCTACTGCCGTATTGCTGGCGTCGTTGCCGGAATCCGACAAGGAAGCCGGCAGCCAGAAAGGGATCAACGCCCTGGCGGCCCTCTCGCATTATTTCGGTCGCGTGCAGGCCCTGTGGAAGCCGGTGGCCGCCGAGGAAGCTTTCGAAATCGTTCGCCGTCGTCTATTCACCACCATCAACGACCGGCTGGCTGCCGAGGCGGTATGCCGGGCCTACGCCGATCTCTATACCGCCCATAGCGGTGACTTTCCGGCCGAGACGCAGGACAGCCATTACTTCACACGCTTGCAGCAGGCGTATCCGCTGCACCCCGAAGTGTTCGACCGGCTCTATGAGGACTGGTCATCGCTCGACAACTTCCAGCGCACGCGTGGCGTGTTGAAGCTGATGGCCAAGGTGATTCACCGGCTGTGGAAGGACAACAACAACGACCTTCTGATCCAGCCGGCCAGTCTGCCGCTGTACGACGCAGACGTGCGCAATGAGTCGATCTACTACCTGGCGCAGGGCTGGGACCCCGTGGTAGAAAAGGACATCGATGGCGAGCGGGCAGCGACCACCGACCTCGATACGACGCGACCGATCTTCGGTGCCATTCACGCCTGCCGGCGACTGGCGCGCTCGATCTTCCTGGGTAGTGCGCCCGATGCTGGCAATGTTGGTGGCGCCAAGCATCACCGCGGGCTGGAGCAGGAACGGCTGCTGCTGGCTTGTGCGCAACCAGCGCAGGTGCTGGGCCACTACAAGGATGCGCTGCGCGCCATCGTCGACAAGCTGCAATACCTCAACAGTGCGAACAGCCGCTACTGGTTCGATACCCGCCCCAATCTGCGGCGCGAGATGGAGGACCGCAAACGCCGGTTCAACGACAAGGAAGATGTTTTTCCGTTCGTTCGCGACAAGCTGCGCTTCGCATCAGGCGTTTTCGGCGGCGTCCATGTGTTTACCAATAGTGGCGACATTCCCGACGACTGGTCCTTGCGTCTGGTGTTATTGGCGCCCGATGCACCCTTCAGCCGCTCAGGACAGACCTCTTCGGCTGCCCTTACGCGAGCCACCGAGATTCTGAAGCATCGGGGCGATCAGCCGCGCCAGAAACAGAACCGGCTGATTTTCATGGCCGCGGATATGGATACCGTCAGCCGCCTCAAAGACCAGGTCCGCTCGGTGCTGGCCTGGCAATCCATTGTTTCCGACGTGAAGGAAGGTCGGCTCAATCTCGACATGCTGCAGGGCAAGCAGGCCAGCAAGAGTCTTGAAGAAGCCAGGGGCGCGCTTGATCGCATGGTTCGGGAAAGCTACAAATGGCTACTTGTGCCGATGCAGGTCGCCAGGCCGGGTAAAGGCATTTCCGACATCACCTGGGAACACTTCCAGATCAATCCGGCCACGATCAACCGGATGCAGGAGATCGAACAGGTCTTGAAGGACAACGAACTTTTGATCGGCGACTGGGCGCCGATTCATCTCGCGAAGCTCCTGAAGACGTGGATCTGGAAAGACGACATGCCAGCCGTTGGCGCACTGGACCTCTGGCACAAGACCTGTGCCTATCTCTACCTGCCCCGCCTGCTCGACTCCAATGTGTTGCGGCAGACGCTGGCTGCCGGGGCCGTCTCCCGCGATTTCTTCGGCCTGGCTTATGGCAAAGATGGCGACCGTTATCTGGGCTTCCACTACGGCACGGCAACGACCCCTATCCTCGACGATTCACTTCTGCTCGTCGAACCCAAGGCAGCGCAAGCGTTCGACAAGCTGTTGCAGATCGAAGAAGAGGCGCGGAAAGCCGCGACTGCGGTTCAGCCTGGCGGTCATGCGGTGCCGACGACAGGCACGGGTACTGTCCCGTCCGTTGTTGAAACGCCGCCAGGTCCCGGTTACACGATTGATCCACCCAAAGCGGCCAGGCGGCGCTTGTTCTTTGGCACGGTCGAACTGAACCCCTTGCAGCCCAAGCCGCAGTTCGGCGATGTCGTCGATGAGATCGTGATGCTGCTCAACCGATCGGATGTCCGTTTGAAGATTTCAGTCGAGATTCAGGCTGAATCAGAAAGCGGCTTTGACGAAAGCATCCAGCGAGCAGTGCGCGAGAACTGCAATCAGTTGAAATTCAGGAATGGCGGATTTGAGGACTGACTTCCTTGCCAATTCTTCCTCGTCAGTTCAGGGTCTTGCCTCTTAACGTCGTTTTTCGAGGTGCCGAGCCAAGTTCCGGACGGCTGTTTAGTGCCTCCGTGATCTTGAGCCCGGCATTTCCGATCCGTATTCTTCAGTGGATCAGAAGCGTTCGTCCTCGCGCAGGTAGCGCCATTGGCCGGCGGGCAGCTTGCCCAGCGATACGCTGCCGATGCGCACGCGCTTGATGTCGGTCGCGCGCAAGCCTACCTGCTCGCACATGCCCTGGATTTGCCGCTTGCGGCTTTCGTGCAGAACGAAGCGCAGTTGTTGCTCACTGAGCCAGGAAACCTGGGCACGCTGCAATTTGACCTGGTCCAGCGACAAGCCATGCCGCAGAAGTTCGAGTCCATCCGGAATCAGCGTACCCTGCACGCGTACGTGATATTCCTTCTCCAGAGGCGAATCCTTGCCCGTCAGGCGGCGCGCGACGCTGCCTTCCTGGGTGAACACCAGCATGCCGCCTTCATCGTCTCCGAGCCTGCCGGCGAGCGCCAGGCCACGCAGATGGGTGGCCTTGAAGGCCAGTGGGGTCGTGTCTTCCGCCCAGCGGTTGGCGGAATGGATCGCCGTCATCGCGGTGTCGGCGGCGTCTTCCGCCGGCTCGGCGGCCGGGTCGCCGGGTTTGTTGAACAGGATGGTGACGCTGTCGGTGTGGTGCTTGCCCGCTACTTCCCTGATCTCGATTTTCGCCTTTGGGTTGACGCGTGCCCCCAGCCTGTTGACGATCACTCCGTCCACGCTGACCCAGCCGTTTTCTATCCATTCGTCGGCTGCGCGTCGCGAGCACATGGCCAATTCACTCACCAGCTTCGACAACCGTGGCGATTCCTTGGGCAAGCCGCGCGGAGCACTGGCCGTCGTCAGCGGCGCGCTGGTCGACACTGGCGATGCCGTTGCCGCTGGTACGGGCGCGGCCGGGGGCGTGTCCGGCAAGCGCGAGCGCAGCGGGGCAGCCGGCGGCCCCTCGATATCGGCACGTCGCGACGCCGGTGGGGCGGCGCGAACGCCGGTACTGCGGGCAATGCCGCGCGCCGGATAAGTCTTCAGACGCTTTTCGGGGCGCTCGCCTGGCGGCCGCTCGTCGGCAGCTCCGTTCTCCAGGCGACGGCCCGGCGGATTGGCAGCCGTGCGTGTGGTGGCGCGGTCGGCGGTCTCGCGCTGGCGTTCTCCAGGCGTTTTACGGGAGTTCGTGTTCTGGCCTGTCGGGGACGTCTCGCCAGTCACTCTTTGAGACGGGCGCGTGGTGCGTTCGCTGCTGCTCGGCACACCGACTCTCGGGGTCGAGGTGCTTTCAGGTTTTCCGGTGGGCGAGGCCGGGGCTGCCCAATTCTCGTCGGCCCGTCGTGGGGTGCCGTGCCTGGCGGTCTGGGAGCCGCTGCGGACTGGCTTGCGCACGGGTACCCTCGTATCGCCGGGGCGCGTGGTGGGGGTGGGTTTCTTGGGCAGCTTCAGGGTCGAGCGGGGCATGGCGTGTTTTCCCTTGCCGTGAAAGTCGGGTCAGCGACTCACGAGTTACCCCTCTCCACGGTCGTGGCAGCGGGGCTGGGGTGAGAGGGGCGATCACCGGTTGCGTGATCGGGAGTGTCTGGCGCAGCCGTGGGCGTTGCCACGGAGGCCTCTAGTTTACGCCAGAAAGCGCGGCTTTCCCGGCCGGAGTGGGCGCGTTGGGACGCTGCCTGACTCCGCCATGCGGGATTCGTCGTCAGCGCGGCGGCGGTGGCGGTGGCGCGCCGAACGGCGGTGGGGGGGGTGGCGGGGCGCCACGTGGCGGCGGTGGCGGCACCCAGCCGGGCGCGGCCGGTCTGGACGCGCTGGTCTCCCGCAAGGGGTAACCGACGGGCAGCGGCACCTTGTGGCCGCGCGAGTACATGCACTGCAGGTAGTTCTGGTCGTAACGCCGCTGCAGGCCGTAACTCGATGCGTTGGCGGCAGCCACGCCGCTGCTGCTGCCGGCCAGCAGGCCGATGCCGGCACCGACTGCCGCGCCTCGCGATCCATCGACGGCCGCGCCGAGCGCTGCCCCGATCACCGTGCCGAGCGCAGCGCTGGCGACGCCGGCATCCACGGCGGCCGATTGCGGGGTTCTTGGAGCGATCGCCTGGCTGGCAAAGTTTCTGCACATTGCGTCGTCGGCCCGAAACTGTTCGAAACGCTGCCCCGACCCCGGCAGGACCATCACGCTGGGCCCCTCCGGCGGCAATACGACGCAGGCGCTGAGGATGACCGCCAACAGCGGCATCGCGCGACATAATGCCGAAGCGTTGGCGCTCAAGGCCGTCGCTGCGCGGCCGCCGCAGTATGGCTGGTCTGCTTCCGGAAGCCTGTTCATCGACGTCCTCACGGTAATGATTATGTCCTGCTCGATTGCTGCGGACGCCACCTGACTGCGCACTCGGCATGGATAGATGAATAACGCAGCAGACGTGGAAAGGCTGACGCGGGTGGCACGGATCCCTGGCGCAAGGCGGACACCTGCCGGTCGGCGACAAACCGCAGTTGGTCAGTCGTTGCATCAGTCAAAGCACATGCTGTTGCCGCCCGCTGTTTCTGGTACGCTGTTGAACGCAAGGGGTAGTGTTTCCAAGGGCAGGTAAAGTTCCGGCGAGGTTGCTTTTCCGCGAATTTCTGGTCCTGACCGGTGCCCGGGCGTGACGTTGTTATTGCCGTAAACTTGAATGGAGGGGCTGCCGGGCGGCCCCTTGTCCTTGCCGGACGCGGTTCCCCTGCCGCTCCGGAAATCGACCGGGAACTGACTGCCGCATGCCAAACTATCCGGAAAGCGCCGTCGGCAACCTTGCCGACCTTGAGGAGGGACAGGTCGCTCTGTCGCGATTTATCGTGCAGCGTGACACCGGTCTCCATGTGAACCTTTCGCGCCTGGATTCGGCCAGTGACCTGATCGATTTCGTCAATCGTGTGTTCGCTACAGATCTCTACTTTCGGGCTCTCGATTACCCGCGACTGATGTCTCTGTGTTACGACGAGACGACCAGCCGGGGCCGGCCGGACGGCGAAGAGTTCTTCCTGGCGGCCGACATCACGGCCTTTCGGCCGGAACGTCAGGCACTCTACAAGGCATTGCGCATCGAGGGGGGGGAGGCGGCTTATCTCTTCGAACCGCTGTATCGTGCATCGGATCCCGAGCAAACCTTGTCCGGCGGCGCCGAAATGGGCCATGCGGCGCCCGTACCCGGCCGGCAGCAGTCATCCGAGACGCGCATTGAACTTGACATCGATGAATTCATCGCCGCCGCCTGGACCAGGGGTGTGTGCTTCGGCATCGACCTCGCGGCGGTAGATGAAGGCATGCAACTCGACAAGCCGGAGTGGCGAGTGGTTGCCCGCAGCCGACCCTACGTGCCGGGTAAGGATGCCGAAATTATCGAGCAGACTCCCGGCCTGCGTCGCAACAACGCGCCGCGTCGGCTGCTTGGCGATCGTGTCGATCTGCGCCAGTTCGAGACGCGTTATCCGCAGGTCGCGGGTGGCGTACGTCTGGTGAAGAAGACGCCGCGCACGCCCGGGGTGGATGGCTGCGCCATCTCCGGCCAGCCGTTGCCGGCACCGCTGCCCAAGGATCTCGATCTGGAGAGCCTGGCCGGTCCCGGCACACGCGTCAGCCGGGAGGCGGATGGTGAATACCTGGTGGTGTCTTCGTCCGGTTTTCTGGATATCGACCGGGAGACCAACCAGTTCTCCGTGGTCGACAAGATCGTCAGTCATGAAGGCGTCAGCGTGCGCACTACCGGCGATCTCTGGCTGACCGGCGAAGTTTACGAACAGCACGGCGAGATCCAGGAGAAACGCATCGTTCAGTGCCGCAGCATCACCGCTTACGCGGATGTCTTCGGCAGGATCGTTTCGACTGGCGGCACCGTCTGTCTGAAACGGAATCTGGTGGGTGGCAGCGCCAGCAATGAGGACGGGGACATCATCATCCAGGGCACGGCTTCCGGTGCGACGCTGGTTGCCCACCGGGGTTCGATCGATGTGAAGCGGGCCGACAATTGCGTGATCATCGGCCGTCGGGTGGTCGTCGGGCAGGCCAGGAACTGCGATATTGTTGCCGATGAGGTAAGCCTCGACATTTCCGAAGCCTGCGCAATGGCCGGCAAGACGATACGCGTGCGTATGGCCCGTGCACGGCGCGAACTTGACAGCGTCCTCCTGGTGTTGGTGCCCGACCTGTCGAGTTACGAGGTACAGATTACCGCCCTGCACAAGAAGCGTGCGGCGCTGGAGAAATCGATTGCCGGCCACCGCGCCCGGATTGACGCCTTGCGCGGCGAGAACGATGTTGCCAAGTACCTGCTGCTCGCTGGCAAACTGCGAAACCACGAACTGACCCTGAGTCCGGAACAGCAGGTGGGCTGGCGCAGGCTGGCGGCACTGGTCGCTCCCGCCGTGCGCACCCTGGTGCAGATCGGAGAAGTGGTCAACGAACTGACGGCCGAGTCGAATGCGTTGAGCGAGCAAGTCAAGGCGGTCATCGATGCCAGGGAGGCGTCGTGTAGCGGCGTGATGTGCGCCGTCGAAAAGGTTGAAGGCGAAACACGGGTCAGTGCCGTCATGGTGCGGCTCGCTGACACCCCACTCAGTGCCCTGCCGGGCAAGGACTTGAAGGTGCGTTTGCGACGCACCGACGCGGCGACCAAGCTGCTCTTTGCCGGTGCGGGCGGGCAATTCGAGTGGTCCTATCGCACGCCGTCGAAATAGCGGCGGCACAGGTACGGCCGGAGGAGGTGACGCCTGCCGTCCTCAGCCTTCGGCCACGCGTCTGCCGATGTGTTCAAGGGCATCCTCGATCTGGTCGATCAGGACCAGGCAAAGATCGCCGGGTTGCAATTCGGCCAGCGCCGTGTCGATGGCCAGGAACTCGCCACGGATCTCCCGGATCTCCGTGGTCCGACTGGCGTTCTTCAGGCCCTCCTGCAGCAGGGCGAGCACTTCCCCATCCGCTCGGCCACGCTGGCACTGGTCCTGATAGAGCACGACCCGATCGAAGGCGTGCCCCAGAATTTCCGTCTGCTGTCGGATGTCTTCGTCGCGCCGGTCACCGGCGCCGCTGATCACTACCGAGCGCAGGCTGCCCATGTTTGACGGCAGGTTGTCAATGGCGTCGACCAGGGCCTGAATGGCGTCCGGGTTGTGGCCGTAGTCGGCAATCAGCGTCGCGCCCCGATACGAAAAGACGTTGAAGCGTCCCGGCGCGGTTTGCGCGTCGTTCACGAAACTGCGCAGGCCGGCGTGCGTTGCCTCCCAGGACACCCCGAGCGCCCAGGCGGCGGCGGTTGCCGCCATGGCGTTCTCGACCTGGAAACCGATGGCGCCGTGTTGTGTGAGCGGAATGTCGGCCAATGCGATACGGTGTTCGACCCCGCCTCCGGAAGCGACGATCGAGTCGCCGTCACGATACACGACACGCTTCCGCTGTGCGCGGTGCCTGGCCATTACCGGGTGATGTCGGTCGGCAGCAAAAAAGGTGACGCCGCCTGGGCACGAATCGGCCATCCGGGCGACCATCGGATCGGCCGCATTGAGCACTGCAACGCCGGTCCCGGGCCGGACGTTCTGGACGATCACACGCTTGACCACCGACAGATCCTCGACGGTGCTGATGTAGGAAAGTCCCAGATGATCACCCAGACCGATGTTGGTGACTACCGCTACATCGCAGCGGTCGAAGCCAAGCCCCTCGCGCAACACGCCGCCACGTGCCGTCTCGAGCACGGCGGCGTCGACGTCGGGGTGCAGCAGGACATTCTTGCCGCTCTTCGGGCCGCTGCAGTCCCCGGTATCGATGCGTCGGCCCTGAATATACACGCCGTCGGTCGTGGTCATTCCGATTCGCAGACCGCTCTGCGCAAGAATGTGGGCGATCAACCGGACCGTCGTCGTCTTGCCGTTGGTGCCGGCGACGGCCACCAGCGGGATGCGGGCGTCGTCGCCAGGCGCAAACATGTTGGCGATGATCGCTTCTCCCACCGGCCGTCCCTTGCCGAAGGACGGCTGCAGATGCATGCGCAGTCCCGGCGCGGCGTTGATTTCGACGATGCCGCCACCCTGGGCTTCAAGCGGGCGAAGGACGCTGTCGCAGACGACATCGACGCCGGCGATATCGAGGCCGATGGTCTGTGCCGCGGCCACTGCCTGCGCCGCGAATTCGGGATGGACATCGGCGGTGACATCGGTTGCCGTGCCTCCCGTCGAGAGATTGGCGTTGTTGCGCAGCACCACACGCTGACCTCTTGCCGGTACCGAATCCGGTGTCAGCCCCGCATTTGCCAGGCGTGCCAGGGCCAGGTCATCGAGTCGGATGCGGGTCAGCGAGGTGGCGTGGCCTTCGCCGCGTCGGGGATCGCTGTTGACCCGCTCGACCAACTGGCCGATGCTGTGCACGCCATCGCCGATGACCAGCGGCGGGTCGCGGCGGGCGGCAGCGATGAGTTTGTCGCCAACGACCAGCAAACGGTAGTCGTGGCCCGGCAGGAAGCGCTCGACGAGCACTTCGTCGCTGACTTCGAAAGCGATCGCGTAAGCGGCTTCAATCTGCTCGCGGGTTCCCAGGTTAACGGCCACGCCCTTGCCCTGGTTGCCATCCTGGGGTTTGACGACGACCGGGCAGCCGATTTCGCAGGCTGCCGCCCAGGCGTCCTCGGCACTGAGGACGGGCCGGCCGCAGGGAACCGGAACGCCGGCCGCGTGCAGGAGGATCTTGCTCAGTTCCTTGTCCTGCGCGATCGATTCGGCGACGGCGCTGGTGGCATCGGTTTCGGCCGCCTGGATGCGACGCTGCCGGCTGCCCCAGCCAAACTGTACCATGCTCCCTTCGGTCAGTCGTCGGTAGGGGATATTGCGTGCCGCCGCCGCATAAACGATGGCCCCGGTGCTTGGTCCCAAGCGCAGATCTTCGTCGAGTTCGCGCAGGCGGCCCAGCGCCTGGCCAAGCTCGAACGCCTTGCCTTCGACCGCCGCCTTGCAGAGATCCTGCGCGAGTTCCAGCGCCAGGCGACCAACAGCCTCTTCGCTGAATTCGACGACCACCTGGTAGATGCCCGTTTCGAGGGTGTGCGCTGTGCGGCTGAAGGTGACCGGACAGCCGGCCTGAGCCTGCAGGCCGAGTGCAGCGAACTCGAGCGCCTGTGCCATCGATACGGCTTCATCATGACCGGCAGGCCCGAGCATGGCCAACTCGGGAAAGCGCTCACGCAAACGGGTTTCGAAACCCGGTATGCTGTCGATGCTGCGTTCGTCCTCGGCGCAGTAGACAATGGCCTCGATCGCCGTGTGGCGGCTCCACAGATTGGGACCGCGCAGAGCGCGAATTCGCGATACTTGCATGGACAGTTTCCTCTTTCG
>JAKOZI010000320.1 GCA_029780075.1 Pseudomonadota bacterium | reverse complement strand
AGAAAACTCGTCATTCCCGCCGCGTAGCACGCGCCCGGCAACGTCCCCGTAATCACGATCCGGTCATAGCAGGAGAGCGTTCCGGAAAGCCGCTCGTGATAGCGATCGGTCAGCATCTGTGTCATGGTCGCCTCCGCTTATCCCGTTTCGGCTATGACAGAAACCTCATCCTGTTTGGTTCCGGCTTCGCCGGCTTAGGGTTGTGTACCGAGGGCAGCTGGACCTCTAAGGTAGCGCCTGCCTGACGTGTGGCCCGCAAAAAAGCCGCTCGGCACTCTGTTACAATCCGTGGTTGTCCGATGCGGTCATCCGACTTTCGGGGAGGCGCTATCCCCAGGTTCCTTTTTCCCAGATAGAGGCAATCATGCAACCCACAGCAAAACCCAAGAACCCCAATTTTTCATCCGGCCCCTGCAGCAAGCGCCCGGGCTACGACGTCAGTGCCCTGCAGCTCGATACGCTGGGCCGTTCGCATCGTTCGGCGACAGGCAAGAAGGCTCTCGCGCTGGCGTGTTCGGAGACCGCCCGTATCCTCGGCCTGCCCGAGGGCTACCGCGCCGGCGTCGTACCGGGATCGGATACCGGCGCGGTGGAGATGGCGATGTGGTCCCTGCTTGGTCAGCGCGGGGTTGACGTGCTGGTGTGGGAGTCGTTTGGCGCCGGCTGGGCCACCGATGTGGTGAAGCAACTCAAGCTTGCCAACGCCAGGGTGTTGAAGGCCGACTACGGTGATATCGTGGACTTCTCGCAGGTGGATTTCGAGAATGATGTGGTGTTCACCTGGAACGGCACAACCTCGGGTGTCAAGGTGCCGAATGCGGACTGGATCCCGGATGATCGCGCCGGCCTGACCATCTGCGACGCGACCTCGGCAGTGTTCGCGATGGACCTTCCCTGGAACAAACTCGATGTGATCACCTTCTCCTGGCAGAAGGTCCTGGGTGGTGAAGGTGCCCACGGCATGCTCATCCTCAGCCCACGCGCGGTCGCCCGGCTTGAGAGCTACAGTCCGCCATGGCCAATGCCCAAGGTTTTCCGACTGGTGTCCGGCGGCAAACTTAGCGAAGGCATCTTCCGGGGTGAGACCATCAATACGCCGTCGATGCTGTGCGTCGCCGACTATCTCGACGCCCTGCAATGGATCGATTTGATTGGCGGTGTCAAGGCGGCGACGGCGCGCAGCGAGGCCAATCTGGCGGTGATCGCCGACTTTGTCGCCGCCAACGACTGGATTTCCTTCCTGGCCAGAGACCCGGCAACGCGCTCGAACACCAGCGTCTGCCTGAGCGTGAAGCTCGACGCAGATCAGGTCAAGAAGCTGGTCAAACTGCTCGACAGCGAAGGCGTTGCCTTCGACATTGGCTCGTACAAGGATGCGCCGGCAGGGATTCGCATCTGGTGTGGTGCCACCGTTGAAACCTCCGACCTGCAGGCGCTGATGCCCTGGTTGGCCTGGGCTTACGAACAGGTCACCGCCTGATTCTCCGCGTCGTCGTCACCCTCCCTAAGTGAGTTACATTGCCATGTACAAGGTCAGAACCTACAACCAGATCTCGATCAAGGGCCTTGATCGTTTCCCGCGTCAATCCTATGAAGTAGGCAGTGACATTGCCCACCCCGACGCATTTCTCCTGCGCAGTCAGAAACTGCAGGGCGTCGAAGTACCCGGCTCGCTGTTGGCCGTCGCGCGTGCTGGTGCGGGCGTCAATAACGTCCCGGTCGCCGAGTATGGCAAACAGGGTATCGTCGTCTTCAACACCCCCGGAGCCAATGCCAATGCCGTCAAGGAACTGGTGATGGCGGGCATGCTGCTCAGCGCGCGCGGTATTGTCGACGGCATGAACTATGTGCAGTCGCTTGTCGATCTCAAGGATCCGGCAGAAATGTCGCCCCTCGTCGAGAAGGCCAAATCCCGCTTCGCCGGCCATGAGATCAAGGGCAAGACGCTGGGAATCGTCGGTCTCGGAGCGATCGGATCGATGGTCGCCGATATGGCTCTGGCCATGGGGCTGACGGTGGTCGGATTCGACCCGCTGTTGTCGATCGACGCCGCCTGGCGTCTGTCCAACGAAGTCAGCCGGATGGAGAACCTGCAGTCCCTGCTGGCTCGCTCGGATTATGTCTCGCTGCACGTGCCCGCGATAGACGCTACGCGGCACATGCTCAACGACGATACCCTGGCGGTCATCAAGCCAGGTGCGGTGTTGCTCAACTTTGCCCGTGATGCGATCGTGGACTCGTCCGCGGTATTGCGCAGCCTGGATGCCGGGCGTCTCGGCAAGTACGTCTGCGATTTTCCTGAGCCGGTTCTCCTGGGGCACGCGAAAATCATTGCCATGCCGCATATCGGTGCCAGCACCGAGGAATCCGAAGACAACTGTGCGGTGATGGCCGCCAACCAGTTGGTCGACTACCTGGAAAACGGCAATATCGTCAATTCGGTGAACTTTCCTAAGATCACCATGGAACGAAGCCGCGGCACGTCGCGGATCACTTTCTCGAACGACAATGTTTCCGGCGTTCTCGGCCAAGTCCTGTCGGTCCTGGCCGACAACAAGGTCAACGTCGTCGACATGGTCAACAAGAGCCGTGGCGAACTGGCATTCAACATCATGGACGTCGAACGGGTCCCTGGCGACGCGGTGATCGACGCGATCAAGGCGGTGAATCACGTGATCCGAGTACGTGTGATCTGAGCCTGGGCGCGCATCCGGCGAGTTGCCGAGGCTCGCCGGATGCGCGCGGCCAGATCGACTTCGAGGTTTCCGCGCCGGAACCATTCGCGCAGGTCACCGGTCAGAAAACGGCTAATGTAGCCCAGACCCCTGCTTCCGCAGTGTTCAGCATCGACGACTGGAGAAAGCCATGCATCTTCAACTGCTCGAAAACCTGAGTTGGCAAGAGCTTCCGATCCTGATCTTCGCGCTGCTCCTGGCACTCGTCGTGTTCCTGGTCATCCGCCAGAACCAGAAGGACTTTCTGGAAATCGCCGCCTGGTTGTCGGAAGAAAAACCCGGATTCTAGCGGTGTTTCGCCAACAATTTCAGCCGCGCAGAACAGACCGCCAAGCCCGAAACCCTACATACAGGCTGGCGGCGCGCGCCTGACCACCAAATCAGCTTTTACCGAGCCGTTTTGCCAACTTGTCTACCAATTTGCGCAAGGCACGCTCGTCGAGCAGGTGCCTGGCTTTGCCGGGAGTGAGCCAACGCCGTTCGCGGTGGCTTTCCTCCCATTCGTCTTCGGGCACGCTTTCGTTCACTTCCATCGGAAAAACCGCGACATGGCAGACGCCGCCCCACTTCTCGTAGTCATAGTGGCCGATCGGCTCGTCATCGAGACGGCCACGCACCCCCGCCTCCTCCAGCGCCTCCTTGCCGGCTGAATCGCGCAAGGAGAGATCGGGCTCCTTGACCCCCTTGGGAATGACCCAGCGTGTGCCCTTGCGCGAGGCAATGACCATGATTTCCAGTTTGCCGTCAACCTGCCGGTAGGGAAGTACCGCCGACTGGGTAAAGAAATAGTCCGGAACCGGGCCCAGTTCGGTGTCATTGTCGACCTCGATCGGCGTTTGTGCCGGCACTTCTCCAGGCCGGGTAACCGAGACCAGGGTGGCACAGCCGCGCCCGAGTCTGGCCCAGTCCTCGACCATTTCCAGTTGCGCGAGTGCCGAGGTGGGCAAGACCTTGCCATCGGCGGGAATCTCGACGCGACCGGCGGTCAGGTAATCAATCAGCTCTTCGAGCCCGGGATTATGGCCGACCAACATCACGCGCCGTGCGCTTTTCGGGCAATCGGCCAGAGCCGCCAGCAGGTCTGCGACCGGTGCCGCATATACCCGTTCATCCCAGAGCACCTTCTTCAGGGGCAGGCCCATGGCCTGGCAAGCGGTTTCAGTGGTGGCGCGGGCACGCTCGGCCAGGGAACTGAGCACCGTGTCGGGCACCAGCTTCCGATGCTTGATCCACGCCCCCATTTTCTGGCTACCGAGTCGACCACGATCGACCAGCGGTCGGTGGAAGTCTTCGTGACCGGTGCCCCAGTCCGATTTCCCGTGCCGCAAGATCAGCAATGTCTTTCCCTTCATGGTAAAGCTCCTCCTCACCGCCGTGTTGGTCAATATCACGAGCGCAACCCGGTGAAACTCCACTCCTCGGTCGCCCCCCGCATCAGCCCGTATGATAAACGATGACGCGTCGTCGACAGCGCGGGTTGCCGCTCAGGAACTGCCGCCCCGCAGCGCCTCAAGCGGCGCCGTCCGCAACAGTCTGGCCACAGCCAACCACCCGGCGCCGGTAACCAGCAAAGCCCCGCAGCAGGTCGCTGTCGGCAACAGCCACAGATCGACCTCGACCTCGAACCGGAAAACCTGGCGCGCCAGAAACTGGCCGACGCCGATCGCACCCACGGCGGCAATCAGGCCGGCAAGCGCACCGATCGCGGCGAACTCAGCCAGCAAGGCGCGTCGCAACTGCTCCCGGCGTGCTCCGAGCGCACGCATGACGGCCAGTTCATAGCGCCGTTCCTCGGCTGCCGATGCCAGCGCGGCATAGAGGACAATGACCCCGGCGGCCAGTGTAAAAAGAAAAACGAACTGCACAGCACGTGCCACTTGCTCCATGATCGCCTGCAGTTGTCGCAGGATCGCGGCAACGTCAATGACCGTCAGATTGGGAAACTCGCGGATCAGGCGGTTGACGAAGTCCGCCTTCTCGGGTGACAGATAAAAGCTGGTGATCCAGCTTGCCGGATACCCATCGAGGACCACCGGCGGCGTCAGGACAAAGAAATTTGCACGCATCGTATCCCAATTGACCTTGCGCAAACCGACCACCGTCATGCCGATTCTGTCACCGGCGACGACGAACTCGAGGCGGTCGCCGACGCTCAGACCCAGGGTGTTGGCCAGGCCCTCTTCCACAGAAGCAACCGCAGCGGCTCCCTTGCCGCCAAGATCGACAGGCGAAAACCAGCGCCCGGCACTGAGTCTGTTGCCCTCGGGAAGATCCGCGCGTACCGACAGGTTGAACTCGCGATCGATCAGGCGCTGCGCCCGATCGTCGGTGTAGCTTGCGGCGCTGACTTCGACGCCGTTGATGGTCGTCAGGCGGCCGCGAATCATCGGCGCCAACTCGGGTGACAAGCCCTGCGCCACCAGTAACGCGCGTACCCCTTCGACTTGTTCGGGCTGGATATTGACGACAAAGCGATTGGGCGCATCGGGAGGAACCGCTCGCTGCCACGCATCGAGGAGATCGCCGCGCGTCACGGTCAGCAGCAACAGCGCCATGAAGCCCAGCGCCAGCGCGACGATCTGGACGACGCTGGTGCTTGCCCGTCTTTCCAGACTAGCCAGACCGTAGCGCCAGCCGATCCCCGCCGACCTTCCGGCACTCACACCGCCGCGCGCCGCGGCGGCCATCCTGACGACGAGGCGGGCCAGCAGCGCAAAGACGAACAGGGCCACGCTGAAACCCGCGACCACATAGGCGCCGAGCGCGACCTCGCCGGCAACCCAGAACATCAGCACCGCCAGTGCCGCGAAACCCGACAAATATCCACCGAGCAGACCACCGCGTGGACTTCCCAATTCGCGACGCAGAACCCGCAGCGTCGAGACCCTTTTGAGATGCAGCAGCGGAGGCACAGCGCAGGCGAACAGCAGCAGCAAACCGACCAGTACGCCCTGTGCCGCAGGCAACAGTCCAGGAGGAGGCAGTGGCGTCGCCAGAAGCTGCGCCAGCCAGGCGTGCAGCGCGAAATGAGCGAGGTAGCCGAGTACACAGCCACCGGCTGCGGCGAGCACGCCGAGAACCACAAACTGTGCCAGATACAGGCGCAACAGCAGAGCTTGGGTAGCACCGAGACAGCGCATGACGGCGCAGGGATCGAGATGGCGCTGCACATAGCGTCGCGAGGCAAGGGCGACCGCCACCGCCGCCAGAACGACCGTCAGCAATGCCGAGAGACCCAGGAATTTCTGCGCCCGATCGAGCGCGGTGCGGATCTCAGGGCGACCGTTCTGAGGGTCTTCGAGCCGTTGCCCGCGCACCAACTGTGGTTCGACTTCGCGTTGAAAGCGCTTGACGACCGACAGGTCGCCGGCGACCAGCAGCCGATAAGCGACGCGGCTACCGACTTGCAGCAGCGCCGTGGCCGGCAGATCTTCGAGGTTCATCAGCAGGCGCGGCGCGACGCTGAAGAAATTGATGCCGCGATCAGGCTCCAGGGTCAGTACCGCACCGACACGCAGCGTGCTTTGCCCGACAGCGATCGGATCGCCAACGCGCGCACCCAGAGACGAGGCCAGACGCTCGTCGACCCAGATCGTGCCCGGACCCGGCACGCCAACCGCCGGTGCATCGGCGACGTTCAGCGCCGGCGCAATGCGCAAGGCGCCACGCAGCGGATAAGTGGCGCCAACGGCCTTGATCTCCGCCAGTTGTGCCCGCAACTCGTCACCCTCGCCGCGTGTCACCATACTTGGAAAGGTCCGTGTCTCGACGACCTGCAGACCGAGGGCCCGCGCATCCCCGACCAGCTTTTCAGTCCAGGGATGGTCGGCGGTCAGCAACAGATCGGCACCGAGCAACTGATGGGACTCACGGTCGAGTGCCTGACGCACGCGGTCGGCGAAGAAGCCGACCGCCGTCAGGGCGGCGACGGCGACCACCAGCGCCGCCGCCAGCAAGCGCAACTCACCGCCGCGTGCGTCACGGCGCAACATTCGCCAGGCAAAGGACAGCATTTGAAGCGTCTGCCGGTAGCGCGGCGCGAGCGGGAACGAACTCATCAAGCTGCGCTTAGCGTCATCAGGATGTCCGCGTACCAGGCGCTGTTCAGGCCAAGGGCTTCATCGAGCTTGCGATCCCGGGTCCCGACATCAAGCCGGGCGGAATGGATTCCGAGCAGCATCCACGGCAAGTCCCTTCGCCTGGGGTCGTGACCGGGAACACGCATCACCACCGGCGCGCCACTGGTCCCCCGGTGGGTACGCGCATCGGTAAGGAAGTAGCCTTCACCCTTGAATCGGAGACCGAATGAGGAAGCGATCACGGCCTGGCGAACCACCGGCATGTGATGCAGCGTATCGTGGAAACCAAGCGGGAAACCGACAACCAGCAGCGAACTGCCGACCTCGACCTGATCGAAGGGGCCGGGCAGATGCTCGGGGGTAAAGGCGCGATAAACCGTACTCGGCGGGAGCGCGTAGCGGTCGATCTCGATCAACGCCACGTCGATGTCTCCGGCCGTGTCCAGGCCCTGGCGCCAGAGGCTCTTCCCCCCGCGGTACAACGGAATCGAAAAGCCCGTCGAGCCGGCCATGTTGTCGGGGTCGATGTGCAACTCGATCTCGAGACGGTCGGGAAAATGTCGGCTTGGCTTGTCGAGCATCACGTGCCGGCTGGTCACCAGAAACAGCCGGCCGGCACGCTCGAAAAAAAATCCGCTGGCATTGGTCAGCGCGCGCTGCTGGGCGAACGTACAGATGCGCGCAGCGGTCAGCAGGATGGTATCGATCATCAGGTCAAAAGTACGGTGGAAAGGTCATGACTCCCTAGCCCCTGCCCAATGGGCTGGCGGCCTTCTTCACCAGATACGCGCCCTGCCCCAGTCCGAACGTAGACAGCAGCGTAGTATCGAGGTCGGGCAGGATGATTTGCGGCGAGTAGGCTACCCACTCAAGAAAATGAAACGAGGTGAGGATAAAGATCGCAACGGTCAGCAAGACGATGAAAAACATCTGACTGTCGCCGAAATCGAGATTGCCCAGGTCATCGCAAAACAGATTCTTCATTTCCGGTGTACCCTGGGTCTTCAGGTCTACCTGCTGCTGGGCCTGACTCTGGAGACCTGCCGCATGCGCCGCGAGGACCTGCAAACCTGCCGCTGCCCCGGGAGCAGCGGCGTTCCCTTGTGCGGCACTGGCCTCGCCTCTTGCCTTTTCAAGCCCTTGTTTGGCATTTTCGTGCTGGCTGGAGGTTATCGCTTTCGCCGAGCCATAGGTAAACACGCTCAGGCCGCTGAGCGCCAGCAGATTTTCGGTAATCCCGACGCCTCCAAGCAAATCCCAGCCATAAACGTAGACCCGCAGCATCAGCGTTCCCAGATAGATCACGAACAGGCTCCCGAACCACAACACGATCTGAATCTTCGAATTGCTGTAACGATTGTCCGCCCCGATCACGAAACCACGCAGATTACCTGTCGAGAACACAGCGAAGCAAGCCAGTATCACTACCAGACCAATGAACAGGAAGAGCAAGCGGTAACCCACGCCAACCTGCTTTTCGAGCCCCTTGAACTCCTTGACGGTAGTGCCCCCCGCTGCCTCCGGTGCTCCCAGGATCACCGATATGCGGTCGCCGGGGTTGATGCGGAGCTTGGCCTGCAATGCTTTCGCTACGACTTCGTCAAGTACCAGTTTCTCTTCGCCATCACCGATTCTTACCGTGAAACTGGTGTAGTTGCTGGCCACTGCCGTGACCCGGGCCTTGACAATCCCGGACTCGATCGCGGCTGGGGGATCACTCGCCGCGACGGCGCCAAAGGCCATGCAGGCCATCAGAAACAAAACGACATTCAGCAACTTGCGATACATGACAGGTTCCTCCAGAAAAGAAAAGCCTGTGTTCAGGGCTATCGTGTACGGCCCGGAACACTGGCTATCCCCGCTGGCCGTGATGAATCCTACCCCGTTTCGTCCTGCATCCCAATAGCTTCGCCGCCATGCCGGGGCCCGTCGCTCCCTTCCGGTCGCAGGCGCCAGGCCGGGAACTCGACGCGGAAGGTACTGCCCTGGCCTTCCCTGGATTCGATGCGCAAGGCCGCCTGGTGGCGCAGCAGGATGTGTTTGACGATGGCCAGGCCAAGGCCCGTGCCACCGGTATCACGCGATCGACCGCGGTCGACGCGGTAGAAGCGCTCGGTCAGCCGCGGCAGATGCTCGGCCGCGATGCCGACACCCGAGTCACGCACCTGGAAAATGCCTGCTCCATCACGGGCCAGCCACTCGATGCCAATCTCGCCGCCTGCTGGCGTGTAGCGGATGGCGTTCGAAACGAGGTTGCCGAAGGCGCTGTGGTATTCCTTGCGGTTTCCCCGCAGTCCCGGCCCCTCGCAGATGACTTCGATACGATGCCTGCCCTCGCTGAGGCTCTGCGCTTCGGAAAGCAGTTGCGCCAGCAGGTCGGCCATATCGACGTCCTCCTCAGTCGCTGGCGCGTCCTCCGATTCGAGGCGTGACAACATCAAAAGATCGTCAACCAGGCTTAACATGCGGGCGGTCTGGTCGCTCATGAGGCGGGTAAAGTGCCGGCGCTGCTCGGGATTCATTGCGCCATCGTCGGCAAAATGCTCAAGAAATCCACTGACTACGGTCAAGGGTGTACGGAGTTCGTGCGAGACGTTGGCAACGAAGGTGCTACGCATCGCTTCAACCCGCCGCGCGTCGGTCACGTCGAGGCTGACCAGCAACTTGTTGTGCTCGTCGAGCGGCACCACCCGCAGGGCGTAAATACGCGTTCGCACAGCCGTCGACTGCAGCAGGAGGGGCGCCTGCGCGTGCGGGTCATCGAGGTACTCGGCAAAACCCGGCGTACGGACCAATTGTTCGATGATTGCTCCGTGATCGCGCGACAGTTGGATTCCCAGGTGCCCGGCGGCGGCACGATTGCTCCACTGAATCTGGTGATGAGCATCGAGGATCACCAGGCCGTCGGGAACCGCGTCCATCGCATTCCGGAACGATGCCAGTGCCGCCTCTGCGTCCTCGAACCGGCGCGCGTCGGCGCGCAACCGGCGCGACAGTTTGAGAAAGACCTCGCCCCAGGCGCCACGGGCATCGGGAGATTCAGCGCTCGCCGGGGCATCGATCGATGCCGACAGCACCGACAGGCGCCTGGCTTGTGCGATGACCAGCAACAGGAAACCCAGCGCCGCGGCAGCCCAACCCCAGGCGACGCCATGCAGCAAACCGGCGACCACCGCGAGGCCAACAATGGGCAGCAGACCGCCGAGCAGAATCCTGGCGGGCCCGGGCACGCCGCGCCTCATTGCGCCGTCTGCTGTGACTCGGAAGGGATACCCAGCTTGTAGCCGGCGCCACGCACGGTTTCGACCATCTGCTCGGCGGTCGGCCCAAGGGCGACTCGCAGTCGCCGGATGTGGATATCGACGGTGCGGTCCTCGATATACACATGATCCCCCCAAACGTTGTCCAGCAGTTGCTGGCGCGTATATACCCGTCCCGGGTTACCCATCAGGAAGCGCAACAGCCGGAACTCGGTCGGCGTCAAGGTAACCCGCCGGCCGTCGACACGCGCTTCGTGGCTGACCGTGTCTAGCGCGATCGGACCGGCGCTGAGCGTGCCCTTGGTTAACTCCGGCGCGCAGCGGCGCAGTACTGCCTGCACGCGCGCGAGCACTTCCTTGGGGCTGAAGGGTTTGACGATGTAGTCGTCGGCACCGCCTTCAAGCCCGGCAACGCGATCGCTTTCTTCGCCACGTGCGGTCAACAGGATGATCGGCAGCGCACGCGTACGCCGGTCATGGCGCAGCGTGCCGGTCAGCGCCAGGCCCGATCTGCCGGGCAGCATCCAGTCGATCAGCGCGATGTCGGGCAGGGTCTCGCGCAGGATCCTTTCGGCCTGTTCGGCGCTGTCGGCACAGAGTGGCTGATAGCCGCCGCGGACCAGCGTGAAGCGCAAGAGTTCCTGAATGCCCTTGTCGTCCTCGACAACCAGCACCAGCGGTAGAGTGGAGAGCGCCCGTGTCATGTCTTCTTGCTCGCCTGATGCGTAGCGGTGCCGGCGTGTCGAACATCGACGCCACTGACGATATAGATCACGTTTTCTGCAATGTTGGTCGCGTGATCGCCAACACGCTCGATGGCCTTGGCAATCCAGATGATGTCCAGCGCCTCGCCGATGGTACGTGGGTCTTCCATCATATAGGTCACCAGTTGCCGCAGGATGGCGTTGAATGCAGCGTCGATCGCCTTGTCCGCACTGATGACCTGGCGGGCACCGTCCACATCCATGCGCGCCAGCGCGTCGAGCGCAGCCTGCAACATGTCGGTCGCCAGGCGCCCACAATGCTGGACATCGGAAATTCTTGGAATCCGCTGACCGCCGGCCCGGTGCAGTTTGCGCGCCTTGTTGGCAATCTTCGCAGCCTTGTCGCCGCTGCGCTCCAGGTCCGTGACGATCCGCGAGATGGCCATCACCAGGCGCAGGTCGCGCGCCGTAGGCTGCCGACGTGCAATCAGCAGCGTGCAGTCTTCGTCTATGCCCACTTCGTAGGCGTCCACGTCCCTGTCGGCTCGGATGACCTCCTCCATTTCCTCGATGTTGCCGGTACTGAAGGCGTCGATCGCCGCCAGCACCTGTCTTTCAACCAGCCCCCCCATTTGCAGGATGCGGGTGCGGATACCTTCAAGTTCGAGATCGAACTGCTTACTGAGGTGATCATTCATGCGGCGGCGTTCGGAATTGGAATCAGGACCCCTGACGAAGTACAGGTCAGGAATAAGAGAAGAGTAGGGAAGCAATGTTACGGGAAGATGACGATCTCGGTCTGCTGCTTTGGCCAGCGTCAACAGGCGCGGCCAAAGCGGGCGAAATATCGTATGGTGACACCCTGACCAGCAAGGGAACTCTTCCCGCTCGCAAACAAGGGACAAAAGCTGTAAGGAAACGCCCCTTCCCTTCGACACAGGTCACCAGAACAACCCGAGAGAGAACCCACATGCACGCCACCCTGCCCCTGCTGCTGACCAGCAATTTTCCAAACCTGGCCCGGCGTTCGGTCGAAACCCTCCAGGTCAACCTTGGTTATCGCTGCAATCAGAGTTGCCTGCACTGCCATGTCAATGCCGGTCCACAGCGCAAGGAGGAAATGACCGCCGAGACGATCGACGCCTTGCTGGCCTTCATCGCCGCCAGCCCTGAAGTCAAGGCTCTTGACCTCACCGGCGGAGCGCCCGAGTTGAACGTGAATTTCCGGCGATTGGTCGTCGCTGGGCGCGAACGCGGTCTGCGGGTCATCGACCGTTGCAATCTGACGATCCTCGAGGAAGTCGGCCACGAAGATCTTGCCGATTTCCTCGCTGCGCATCGTGTCGAAGTCGTCGCCTCGCTACCCTGCTACCTCGAAGAGAACGTCGACCGGCAGCGCGGCAAGGGTACCTTCAACGCCAGTATCCGTGGCCTGCGCCGACTGAATGCGCTGGGGTACGGAGCGCCCGGCGGCCCCCTGCTCCTGAACCTGGTCTTCAATCCACAGGGGCCGACGCTGCCACCACCGCAGGGACCTCTGACAGCGGCGTATCGCGAGCACCTCGGGCGCAACTTCGGTATCGTTTTCAACCAGTTGTTCACGCTGACCAACATGCCGATCCAGCGTTTCGGGTCGCTGCTGGTCTCGAAGGGACAGTTCAACGCCTATATGCAGTTGCTGCACAGCGCCCACCGCGACGAGAATGTCGAGCACGTGATGTGCCGCAATCTGCTGTCGATCGACTGGCAAGGCTACCTCTACGACTGCGACTTCAATCAGCAACTCGGCTTGCCGATCAGGGGCGCCGAACGCGCCCGCCTGCATATCACCGACGTGCAGGCGGCGGCGCTCGACGGCTGGAAGATCCGGGTCGCCGACCACTGCTACGGCTGTACGGCGGGCCAGGGGTCGAGTTGCGGTGGGGCGCTGGGTGAGGAAGTCGCGGCGGCACCGACCTGCAGCGCCTGATCCGGCTCGCATTGTAAGGTCTGCAAACTGCCGCACGACATAGCGCTGTACCGATCATCAAGAGGTGGGAAAGCTGCCATGAATATTCGAAGACTGCTGCTGATTGCTGCCCTGGCCGGGTTGGTACTGGCGTATTTTGCTCTCGACCTGGGTCGCTTCCTGAGTCTCGACTACTTCAAGAGCCAGCAACTCACGATCGAGGCCTGGCGGGCCGCACAGCCGCTCCAGGCGGCTCTGATGTTCTTCGCCACCTATGTGGCGGTGACCGGTCTTTCGCTGCCCGGCGCAACGGTGATGACTCTGGTCGCGGGCGCCGTTTTCGGCCTGTTCTGGGGCTTGTTGCTGGTTTCCTTCGCCTCGTCGCTGGGTGCCACCCTCGCCTTCCTGGTCTCGCGTTTCCTGCTCCGCGACTGGGTTCAGCAGCGCTTCGGCGATCGCCTGCGAGCGATCAATGCCGGCGTCGAGAAGGAAGGGGGTCTGTATCTCTTCACCTTGCGCCTGGTACCGGTGTTTCCGTTCTTCGTCATCAACCTGTTGATGGCCCTGACGCCGATCCGGACCCGCACTTTCTACTGGGTAAGCCAGATCGGCATGCTCGCCGGCACGCTGGTTTATGTGAATGCCGGCACGCAGCTGGCCAGAATCGACTCGCTGGCGGGGATTCTCTCGCCGGCACTGCTCGGCTCCTTTGTCCTGTTGGGAGTCTTTCCGCTGCTGGCCAGGAGGATCGTCGCCGCCCTGGCCGCCCGCAAGGTCTATTCGGGATGGCAGAAGCCGTCGCGTTATGATCGCAACCTGATCGTCATCGGCGCCGGTTCGGCCGGTTTGGTCACCGCCTACATCGCCGCGGCGGTCAAGGCCAGGGTGACGCTGATCGAGAAGCACAAGCTCGGCGGCGACTGCCTGAATACCGGTTGCGTACCATCGAAAGCGCTGATCCGTTCCGCCAGGCTGCTCTCGCATCTGCAGCGCGCCCCCGAGTTCGGCATTCGCAGTGCGCGTGCGGAATTCGACTTCGCCGAGGTCATGGCGCGCGTGCAGCGCGTGATCCGGACCATCGAACCGCACGACTCCTTCCAGCGCTACACCGAACTTGGCGTCGAGGTCATCGCCGGCAGCGCGAAGCTGGTCTCGCCGTGGGAGGTGGAGATCGTCCGCGAGGGCGGCGGCAGCCAGCGTCTCAGCGCCCGCAGCATCGTCATCGCCGCCGGCGCCCGTCCCTTCGTGCCGCCGATCCCCGGTATCGAACAAATGGGCTACCTGACCTCCGACAACGTCTGGGAACTGCGCGAACTGCCGCGCCGGCTGCTGGTCCTCGGCGGCGGCCCCATTGGTTCGGAACTGACGCAGGCTTTTGCGCGCCTCGGGGCCGCCGTCACGCAGGTCGAAATGGCGCCGCGGATCATGGTCCGCGAAGATCCCGAAGTGTCCGAACTGGTCATGCAGCGTTTCCGCAGCGAAGGCATCACCGTACTGGTCGGCCACCGCGCCAAGGAGTTCCTGATCGACCACGGGGAGAAGGTCCTCGTCGCCGAACACGCTGGTCGGGACGTCCGCATTCCTTTCGACGCGGTGCTGGTCGCCGTCGGTCGGGTGGCCAATCTGGACGGTTACGGGCTCGACGAACTCGGCATCAGCGCGCAGCGCACCATCGAAACCAACGCCTTCCTGCAAACGAAATATCCGAACATTTACGCCGCCGGCGATGTCGCCGGGCCATTCCAGTTCACCCATGCGGCAGCTCATCAGGCCTGGTATGCGGCGGTCAATGCGCTTTTCGACCCCTACCGAAAGTTTCGCGTCGATTACTCGGTGATCCCCTGGGCAACCTTCATCGAACCCGAGGTAGCGCGCGTCGGCATCAACGAAAGTGAAGCCCGCGAGCGCAATATCGCGCATGAAACGACGGTGTACGGGATCGACGATCTCGATCGGGCGATCGCCGACGGTGAAGCGCATGGTTTCGTCAAGGTGCTCACCGTACCCGGAAAAGACCGCATCCTCGGCGTCACCATCGTCGGCGAGCACGCCGGCGACCTGATCGCCGAATATGTCCTGGCGATGCGCCACGGCATCGGTCTAAACAGGATCCTCGGCACCATCCACATCTACCCGACGCTCGCCGAAGCAAACAAATACGCCGCCGGCAACTGGAAGAAGGCGCATGCTCCGCAGAAGTTGCTCGACTGGGTGGCGCGCTTCCACGCCTGGCGCCTCGGCTAGGCGACGGCTACAGACGCTCGCTGCGCGGCAGCAGCACGTTCGCGATTTCGGCGACATCCTTTTCCGAAAGAACACCGGCTGCCGTCTTCAGTTGCAGGATGCTGACCAGAAACTCGTATCTGGCCTGCGCGAGATCCCGCTTGGCGACGAACATCTGTCGCTCGGCGTCGAGAACGTCGGTATTGGTCCGGATTCCCGCCGCCATTCCGCGCATCGTTCCCTCGGCCGCCACCTGGCTGGCATCGACCGCCTTTTCGTAGGCGGTAACCTTGCTGACGCCGGTCTCGACGGCCATGAACTGGCGTTTCACCTCGACCAGAACCTCATTCACCGTGGCATCGAGTTCGGCCTGTGTGCGCTCGCGGTTGGCCACCGCCTGCCCGGTCAGCGCCAACACCCGGCCCCCGGCGAACAACGGAAAATTCAGTTGTACGCCGACGGCTGTGACCGCGGTCTTCTGGTTCAGCGTCGAGATGGTCTCGTTATCCGATCGGGTGGCGCGCGCAACGAAATCGAGCTGCGGCATATGGCCGGCACGACTGCGATTCACTTCCAGGCTGGCCATTTCGTAAGCCTTGCGCTGTGCACGAATCTCCGGGTTGTTGTCCTGCGCCAGTTGATACCATTCTTCGAGTTGACCAGGTCGCACGCCAGTCGGAACAAAGTCCGGCCGCAGAATCCACAGATCTCCCATCGGCGTGCCGGTGATGCCTTCGAGTTTT
>JAKOZI010000317.1 GCA_029780075.1 Pseudomonadota bacterium | reverse complement strand
GGAAATCCCGCCTCGATCCCATCAAATACGACAAGCGTCGCTACAAACGCCGCAACCGCATCGAGATCATGTTCGGTCGCCTCAAGGACTGGCGCCGCGTCGCCACCCGCTACGATCGGTGCCCTACGGCCTTCTTCTCCGCCATCGCTCTCGCCGCCACCGTCATATTCTGGCTCTGATCAATGAGTCCTGAGCCTAGGGCATTGCGGAAATAACTTTCGAAGACGGGACCGAAGCCTTCCGGCGTGTCCGCATACATCGCCCCCTTGAAAATGCTGACGAGCATGTCGGCAGCTATCTCGAAAGAAGTGCTGTCGGCAGATGTCGGCATTAGATCGATGGCAAAGCGACCATCGAGACTTGCCGCATCTGCATAGACAAGATCGTTCGTCCGGCTGGAAGGAATTTCAGCAGCGATGTCTTCTGCAAGATCACCATGCGGGTCGATCACGATCACGCCCTCGCCAGACTCAACGTCCTGCCGTACCAGCGACTTGATCAGGGTCGACTTGCCGGTTCCGGTAGCGCCGATGACATAGACATGTCGGGCCCGATCGCTGTCGGCTAGGGACACCTCAATGCCGCCACTGCTGCGTCCCAGTCGCCATTGCTTCGCCTCCCACCCCGGGTTCAGTGATGCGGTCCCCATAACGGCCGCCCCTTCCTCGCTGGATGGTAAGATCCGGCCAGGAACCTGACGCGAGCCGGCGAGCATACGCGGATCATTGTCGGCTGCTTCTTTCGGGCTTTCGCCCGCAAGGGTGCCGAACAGCGCCATGGCTACAAGATTGCGCAATGTTTCATGTTCCGCATCATGACTGATCGACACTTCGAAGCCGAGCATCGCCGGGTCCTGGAGCATAGTCTTGCAGTTCAGTTGACCCGCAATGACAGACCGGTCATCGGGGGACGAATAGCTAGCCGCGAGCAAATGATCATGCAGATCGCTGATTTCGCGGACCAGTCGTGCATCCCGCTCAAGGCTCTTCACGGTCAAATCCAGCCGGCCTCCCCCGGCTGCGGCCAGAGTAGCAAGCGCACGTTTGATATCCCAAGGCCAGACCGAAGGCGGCTTTGGCAATCTGGTGCCAGACAGGCCGGGTTTGTCCGCCGTCAGCACCAATGGCGCAGATTTGAGGTTGTGATTTACGGAGGGTTGGGTCTTCGGCGCAGTGACGAAGGAACGAAGATGAAGACCCAACCCTCCTCGAAAAAATCACCGGCGAAGGCTCCTGCTGAGCGGGTCGTGAAGGACATTCGGCGGCAGACCCGTCGCCATTTCTCGGCCGAGGACAAGATCCGCATCGTGCTCGATGGGCTGCGCGGCGAGGACAGCATTGCTGAGCTGTGCCGCAAGGAAGGCATTGCCCAGAGCCTGTATTACACCTGGTCGAAAGAGTTCATGGAGGCCGGCAAGCGCCGCTTGGCGGGCGACACTGCCCGTGCGGCGACCACTGGTGAAGTGCAGGACCTTCGTCGCGAGGCGCGTGCCTTGAAGGAATGCGTGGCCGACCTGACGCTTGAGAACCGCCTGCTGAAAAAAAGCATGATCGCGGATGGGGGCGACGACGAATGAGGTATCCCGCATCCGAGAAGCTCGAGATCATCAGGATCGTCGAGCAGTCGCACCTGCCTGCCAAGCGCACGCTGGACCAGCTCGGCATCGCCCGCCGGACCTTCTACCGCTGGTATGATCGCTACCTCGAAGGTGGGCCGGAGGCGCTGGAAGATCTCTCCTCCGCGCCAAGCCGGGTGTGGAACCGCATCGCGCCTGAGGTGCAGGATCAGATCGTCGAGATGGCGCTGGATTACAGCGAGCTGTCCCCACGCGAGCTGTCAGTGCGATTTACCGATGAACGCCAATACTTTGTGTCCGAGGCCACGGTTTACCGCCTGCTCAAAGCCCACGATCTGATCACCAGTCCGGCATACGTCGTGGTGAAAGCGGCCGATCAGTTCCACACGAAGACCACCCGGCCGAACGAGATGTGGCAGACCGATTTTACCTACTTCAAGATCATTGGGTGGGGCTGGATGTATCTGTCGACGGTGCTCGACGACTTCTCGCGCTATATCATCGCCTGGAAGTTGTGCACCAACATGCGCGCCGAGGATGTGACCGACACGCTGGATCTGGCCTTGGCAGCTTCCGGCTGCGACTGCGCCACGGTGCTGCACAAGCCCCGGCTGCTCAGCGACAACGGCCCCAGCTACATCGCGGGGGAACTGGCGGAATACATCGAGGCCAACCAGATGAGCCACGTGCGCGGCGCCCCGATGCACCCTCAGACCCAGGGCAAGATCGAGCGCTGGCACCAGACCCTGAAAAACCGCATCCTCCTGGAAAACTACTTCCTGCCCGGCGACCTCGAAGCCCAGATCGAGGCCTTCGTCGAGCATTACAACCACCAGCGTTACCACGAAGCGCTGTGCAACGTGACGCCTGCCGATGCCTACTTCGGAAGGGCGGCTTCCATCCTCAATCAGCGCGAAAGGATCAAGCGACAGACCATCGAACATCGGCGCTTGCAACACCGCAAGCTCGCCGCCTAAAATCCAAACCCAGACGAGGCCCGCACTCCGCTAATCTACGCCCCGAGCTGCGCCAAATGTTCTGATGACGGACA
>JAKOZI010000261.1 GCA_029780075.1 Pseudomonadota bacterium | reverse complement strand
CGCCGTCGCGACGGCGCTCTACCGCGGGGTCGAGCGACCCTTCCTCGTGCGCGGGAGCATGTCAGCCGTTGTCATAGAGGGCGACCGACGCGCGGGGTGACTCCGATGGTGACGCGCGACCGTCGAAGAGGACGATGAGCTCGCGAGCGCTCGATGCCCGCCGTCGGAGATCCGTCAGTCGAAGGGCCGGGTCGGGTCGTGTTTCGACAATGCCGCCGCCGAGGCGTTCTTCTCCACCCTGGAATGGGAAGTCCTCTCTCGGCACGAGTTCACCGACCCCGACCATGCCTGCAAAGTGGGGTTGACCCCGTTTCCTCTACTCTGAGGTGGAACATGCCACCGTTGAGGACGGAGACAGGTGATAGGCCAGGTGCTCACGGCCATGCTCCTTGGGCTCGGGACATGTGGAATGGGGGCGGCATTCGGCCGTTGGGTCTCGCGACGCATCGCCCTCCCGACATCAACGAACGCGGCTGTAGCCCTTCTTTTGGGCATCGCAGGGGTCGGTGTCCTGACGCTCGCAATCGGGCACCTCGGCCTGTTGGGTCCGTGGGTTCCTTGGCTGATCGCGGGATTCGGGCTCATTGTTGGGTGGCCAGCGCGCAAGGACGCCCTTCGGTTTGTTCAGCGAGCCGCCGCGGCGATAGCGGCCGAAGCCCGAACGCGGCCGTTGCTTGCCGCCGGAGCTGCAGTGGCGGGGCTCACTGCTTTGGTCGCAACCCTGGCCCCACCGCAACGAATCGACGAGGTCGAATACCACTGGCCAGCACCGCTTGACTGGGCGGCGTCAGGCGGGTGGACCGACAGCCCCTTTCGACACGTTGACGGCTTCCCCCTGATGGAGATCATCTACACCGCCGCGGCAACCCAAGGGTCTTACGTTGCGGCGCACGCCATGAGTCTGTTGACAATGGTCGGCATTGGTTTGGCCGCTGCGGGCATGGTGCAGTCCCTCGGGTTGACAGCGCGCCTGCCCGTGGCTGCCGCCGCAGTCCTCATGCCCGTCGTGTGGGACGGGTCATACGCGGCATACAACGACACGCCCGGCGCGGCCTTCACCATCGCGGCCGCCGCGGTGGCCGTCGGCATACAGCGGCCAAGTCGCGCTGCAACAGCGCTCATCTCAGCGCTTTTGGCTGCAGCGATCAGCATCAAACCGTTTCACGTCGTCGCGGTTTGCTGTGTGGCTCTCCTGCTCTGGCATCGCTTCCGACGGGCAAGCCTACGATCGTCGGCGACCATGGCCGCCGTTGCCGTAGCGACCGTTGCGTTCTGGTCAGTCCGGCAATGGGCTTATACCGGTCATCTCATCGACCCATTGATGTTCGGCGGAGCATCCGGCGAGGCGCAGGCGCGACTCCCGTCACGGATCCAACACCTCCTCGCTCCGATCTTCCCTTTCGTCAGCGGCGTGCTAGGCGCGCAAGAGCCCTGGGGTGCCCGAACGTCTGCCGTGTTGCAGGTGTTCCTTATACCGAGCTTGGTGTATCTCGTATGGAGCGGTCGGTCAGCATTTGGTCGATTCGGTGTGCTCGCTGGACCTGCCTACCTCCATTGGGTGGTCCTGGGCTTCGTGGCGGTGCGGACTCGGTTCCACATCTTCACCTGGGTGCTCCTTGTCCCCGCAGTGGCGTATGCCGTCCATCACGCGAGCAAGAGGTGGCCCCGGCTAGGGCCATGGCTCGACCTGGCGTGGACCGCGCTGGTGCTTCTTGGCGCTCTTGATGTGTCCTTCGAGATGTGGCGAGCCATCAACACCATCAGAACCTGAGCCGGCCAGCGAGGGGCCACCTTCCTCGGAGCCTGTGGAGGCACCGACAGCACGGCGTTCGGGACCGATTCTCAAGATACTGAGAGCACGCCTGCCGAGGGCGTCATGATGCGATGATCATCGCGTGAAGCTCATTGTCCAGGTCCCCTGTCTGAACGAGGAGCTGACACTTGCCGCCGTCCTCACAAGCATCCCGACCAAGATCCCGGGGATCACCTCCATCGAGGTCGTCGTCATCGATGACGGTTGCAGCGACCGAACCGTCGAGATCGCTCGTGCGCACGGGGTCCAACACATCATCCGCCATGCCCGCACAATGGGGTTGGCCCGTTCATTCAAAGATGGCATCGACTACGCCCTGGCCCACGGCGCCGACATTGTCGTCAATACGGATGGGGACAACCAGTATCCCCAGGAGCGGATCTCCGACCTCGTGGCGCCCATCGTGGACGGCTTGGCCGATATCGTCATCGCAGACCGGCAAACGGCCACCGTTGCACACTTTTCGCCACTCAAAAGGCGCGTGCAGCGCATTGGGTCGGCTGTTGTCAGCCGGGCCGCGGAGACCCGCCTCCCCGACGCCGCCAGTGGATTTCGCGCGTATTCAGCACACTCGCTGATACATCTCAACATCATCACGCAATTTAGTTACACGATGGAGACGATTATCCAGGCCGGGAACAAACGGCTAAGAATCGCCTCGCTCCCCATCGCCACCAACCCAAAGACCCGGGAGTCTCGCCTTTTTCGCAGCCCCTGGCAACACGTGCGCAGATCGGCCTACGCGATCATGCGCTCCTACATCATGTTCAAACCGCATGTCTTCTTCGGCGTCATCGGGGCTTTGATGTTCGGGGCGGCTGCCGTTCCGATCGTTCGCTTTTTGACTTTCTTCGCAAGAGGGGAGGGCGACGGTCACGTTCAATCGCTCATCTTGGGCTCCGCGCTCCTAGTCGGTTCCCTCCTGGCTCTCGCTCTCCTCGTTATTGCCGATCTCCAGAGGACGAATCGAATCCTGCTTGAGGACGGCCTAGAGCGGATCAAGCGAATGCAATACGACCGTTGATAGCGACCCTCTATAAAAAGGTTCTCCCCGCGATCTTCGTCGTCGCTGCCCTTGGTTTCGGCTACGTCGCCATTCGCCGGAACGGCGATGCCGTCTGGGCGACGTTCGGAGCCGCGGCCCCTGGGTGGGTCGTGGCTGCCACAGCAGCAGGTGGGGCTGGGTTACTGGCTTCGTTCCTCGCCTGGTGTGGCGTGGCGCGCAGCCTCGGCGCCGAACTGCCCAAGGGTGCGGCGTTTGGGATCTTCTTCGTCAGCCAACTCGGCAAATACCTCCCTGGGGCGGTGTGGCCCGTGGCTGCGCAGTATGACATTGGCCGACGATTGGGCACCCGGCCGAACGCCTTGCCATCCGCCGGGCTGATCACACTTGGCTTCGGCGTCGCGGGTGCCTGCTCTCTAGCTGCCTGCGCAGGGAACGTAGTCGGCGTCCCGGTCTGGTGGTTGGTCCTCATCCCCGTCATCGTCCTTAGCCGGCCGAGTGCGCTGACCGACGCAATGAACAGCATCCTTACGCGCCTTGGCCGCCAGAGTGGCTTGCCAACGATGACGGTTCGGCAGGCCTGGCGAGCCATGGGTTGGTCAGTGGCATCCGCAGCGCTCTTGGGTCTGCAAGTGCTAATGATCTCGATCGCGATGTCCGAGGGGCGCGGCGCTGATGAGGATCTGATCAGGGCAGCAGTCGCTGGTTTCGCCCTCGCGCTAGTGGCCGGAATCATCGCTGTGCCTGCGCCCGCTGGCGTTGGCGTTCGCGACGGCGTTCTCGTAGCGGCGCTGGCCGAGTCGATGCCCATGCCCTCCGCGCTGGCGGCTGCCGTTGCCGCCAGGGTCCTTCTGACGGCAACCGATGTCCTCTTTGGGATTATCGCGCTCTCGTGGCTTCCGCGTCGTTCTTCGACGATTCGCTAGGGTCGGTCAAGCCCCGACAATGCCCGTGCCGATCAGCCCCGTCCCTCGACCAGGCGCGAGTCGCTGCACGAATCGGAAGGGGAACGCCAGAGTCGCTGTTGCCAGGCCGGCAAACCACCCACTCGGCTGCAGAAGTCTCCCGCTGGCGGCGGTGCGTTCGGCCGTCGATCCCCCGGCCGTCACACGCGCGGCACGTGCGGCCTGTTGTCTCACCAGCTCCAAGATCCTACCGACCGGCCACCCATAGGTAACGACCGAGATGTTTGTGAGTCCTGCCGCCCTCATCAGGTTGACGAGATCTTGGGGGTCGTACCGGCGAAAGTGACCAACCATGGCGTCACAGTCGCCAAAGTGGTCACGCCCGGCTGGAACTGAGACCAAGACCCGACCACCGGGACGGAGCCGTCCGCACCACGCAGCGAGCGCTCCGGCATCGTCCTCAAGGTGCTCCAGCACCTCGAACGAGCAGACAAGGTCGAAGAGAAGATCCGGGGGTAGCTCGTCGAAGGTGGCTTGGAGGACCCTGCCACCCGCCGCCTCGATCCGAATCCTCGCGACTGCAAAGGACTCGGCGTCTGGCTCGCAGCCAAGGTAGTCAGTCACGCGGACAGCGATACGGGCCCCCATGGCGCCCCGACCGCAGCCGACCTCCAGAACGCGGCTCGGATGTGAGTCCCTGAGGACTCTCGCAATCATGTCCCAACGCAACCAGCCACTCACGGACATGGAGTTGTTCGTCATGGATGCATCACTCGCTTCCCGATCGTGCTCCGACTGAACAGCGGCCGAACCAACGCTTCCGGTCGAACGTCGCACTCAGATCGCTGCATCTGAGCCCGCATCGCCATAAGTTCGCTCGGGTGCTCCGCCAACGAGGTGAGTGCTTTTACCAGGTGCGCCGAATCACCGGGTGAGACAAAGACTCCAGCGTCGCCGAGAAGCCTTCTCTGGGGAGAGGTCTCCGATGTCACCACAACACGGGATGCAGCGATGGCTTGATACACCTTGGTGGGAACGACATTCTGGGCCTTGCTCGTCGTCCCAAAAATCCCCAGCGCAACATGATGGCCACCGAGCACTGACGGCAGCTCTGCCGGGTCCACCCAGTCAATCCACGTCACGTAGTCAGATGAACCCGCGGCGAGCTCAGTCGCTGGCCGATCCTGGCCGGTTCCAATCATGGTGAACACGATGTCGCCTCGATGACGAAGGGCCCCAATAGCCTCGCCTATCGTGATCGTCCCGTGCAATGGCGTATACACCCCCACGAACACGACGCGCAGCGGACTCGGAGAGGCGGGCCACATGTGCGCGACCGCTCGCCACTGCGAAGTGGCGCCGACGGGAAGCACAACGACGTCGTCGCGCCGACGTACCGGAATCTCAGCAAGTCGTTCAGGAGTGTCCACAACGATCGTGCCCGCACAGGCCAAGGCAGCCTGGTCCACCACACCAAGCACCGCCAGGGTCACACGCGAATCGACCCTCCGATCGATGGCTGTCGTCCGCGCCGAAACCAGGTGGTCCAGGACTATCCTTCGCTTCCCGAAGATGAGTCGAGCGAGCAGCACATCGAAGTGGCCGAGATAACCCACGACCACCATGTCGGGGTGAGACCGACGCTCTCGGAAACCATCGAACAGCAGCTGGGACCACGCGGTCAGCAGCGGGAAGATGACCTTGCCTATGGACCGGGGACTGTGAAGAAGACGCACCCGTGAGGCCGTGTCCGCTGTCCAAGGTCGGTTGATCTCGCGGACGTCATGGCCGTGCCATCGGAGCCCGTCCAACAGGACCGCGACACGTGGATGACGAGCCGAGTCATAGGTGCCGAACCCGACAACGCGCACGGAGAGCCTAGGCCCGGCCGTCGAAGAGGCTGGTGACCGATCCGTCCTCGAAGACCTCCATGATCGCCCGCGAGATGAGCGGGGCAATCGGCAGCACGGTGAGCTTGTCGAACTGCCGGTCGATCGGGATCGGCAGGGTGTCAGTGACGATGACCTCGCGAGCGCTCGAAGCCCGCAGTCGGTCGACCGCGGGACCCGAGAGGATCGCGTGG
>JAKOZI010000255.1 GCA_029780075.1 Pseudomonadota bacterium | reverse complement strand
GTTATTTGCATGTAAGCTTGCGTCGTTAACACAGGAAAGGTATGTCCTGCCATAACAAGTGGAGTTGCAAAATCCGCAAGCGAGCTTCCAAAGAGCAGCAAAAACGAGTTTGCAAGCCCCGGTATACTCAAAGGCAACGTCACCGTGCAAAAGGCCTGCCACGGGGTACTCCCCATGCTCATGGCTGCGTCTTCAAGGTTTGGGTCTATAGCTTCAAGCACTGCCGTAAGCGTCAGGAATGCCACCGGAAAGTAGGTCAAAGTTTCTGCTATCCAGGTCCCAAGGAATCCGTAAATGTTAAAATCGGGCATGTGAAGCAGCTTAAGCAACAATCCGTTTGGCCCCAACACCATGGTTAAGGCAATGCTGCTGGTAAAAGGCGGGGATACGAAGGGAAGCACGATGATTGCGCGTAAAAACCACTTGACGATTTTGGGCAGTTCAATCCTCGTAACTGAAAAGGCAAACAAAAACCCCAGGGCCGTTCCGCCGAATCCTACCGCTGAAGCCAGAACCATGCTGTTTACGAAGGCTTTTTTGTTGTACCAACTGCCAAATACCTTACTTAAAATCGCCAAGCTCCATTTGCCATCGGCAAAAAACACCAGATAAATCAGCCGCGCTAGCGGATACAAGACAAAGAGGCCTAAGAATATCCATATCCCAAGCCATAAAACCACCAGCGCGACATCTGGTTTTTGAATTATCCCCTTTTTACTGAAGTACCTCATTTATCCATCGTTCGACGAGGCGATCGCGATTTTTACCCGCCCACTCGACGTCCAAGGGCAGAACCTTTATTTTTGATATATCTAAAGTTGGTCGACGAGGGTGCGCTTGCGCGAGGCATCCCCCTCGTACATCGCGCCGATCTGCGGCACCGTCACGTGCGACTCGTCAATCACCATGAGGAAGTCGTCGGGGAAGAAGTCGAGGAGCGTGTGAGGGGGCTCGCCCGCCGAGCGCCCGTCGAGGTGGCGCGAGTAGTTCTCGATGCCCGAGCAGAAGCCGAGCTGCTGCAGCATCTCGAGATCGAACGTCGTGCGCATGCGCAGGCGCTGTGCCTCGAGCAGCTTGCCCTGCCCTTCGAGCTCTTTCAGCCGCCCTGCGAGTTCGTCTTCGATCGTGCCGATCGCCCGGTGCACGGTGTCGGTGCCCGCGACATAGTGCGAGGCCGGGAAGATCGGCACGCTGTCCATCTTCTGCACGATGTCGCCGGTGAGCGGATGCAGCATGTACAGCGCCTCGATCTCGTCGCCGAACAGCTCGATACGCACGGCGTACTCCTCGTACACCGGGATGATCTCGATCGTGTCGCCGCGCACGCGGAAGTTGCCGCGCGAGAAGTCGACATCGTTGCGGTTGTACTGCATCGCGATGAACTTGCGGATCAGCGCGTCGCGGTCGTACCGCTCCCCCACCTGCAGCGCGACCATCGCCCGCAGATACTCCTCGGGTGCACCGAGGCCGTAGATGCATGACACGGTCGAGACCACGACGACGTCGCGCCGGCTCAGCAGCGAGTTCGTGGTGGAGTGGCGCAGGCGCTCCACCTCGGCGTTGATCGAGGAGTCCTTCTCGATGAAGGTGTCGGTCTGCGGGACGTACGCCTCGGGCTGGTAGTAGTCGTAGTAGCTGACGAAGTACTCGA
>JAKOZI010000286.1 GCA_029780075.1 Pseudomonadota bacterium | reverse complement strand
CCGTTGCCCAGCTGGGTGCGCAGCGGCATGTGCCGCCCGTTGATCTTGGCCCCGACCGCGAAAGAGCCGAGGTCGGAATGCACCGCATAGGCAAAGTCGACCGGGGTCGAACCCTTGGGCAGCTGGAGCAGCTGGCCCTTGGGAGTGAAAGCAAAGATCCGGTCCTGGTAGATGGCGAGCCGCGTGTGTTCGAGCAGTTCCTCGGCATCGTGGCTGGCATCGACGATCTCGATCAGGTCGCGCAACCAGCCGACCTGCCCGTCGGGCCGCGCCGCCTGCTTGTAGGCCCAGTGCGCGGCCAGGCCGAACTCGTTGGTCTCGTGCATTTCGCGGGTGCGGACCTGCACTTCCATGCGCATCGAGTTTTCGAAGATCAGCGAGGTGTGGAGCGAACGGTAGCCGTTCGACTTGGGCGTGGAGATGTAGTCCTTGAACCGCCCGGGAATCATCTGCCAGGTGGTGTGGAGCACGCCCAGCGCCTTGTAGCTGTCCTCGACCGTCTCGGTCAGGACGCGGAAGGCCATGATGTCGGTGATCTGTTCAAAGCTGACATGGCGTTCGGCCATCTTCTTCCAGATCGAATAGGGATGCTTTTCGCGCCCCGAAACCTCCACCTTCAGCCCGGCTTCGGCCAGCGCCTGCTTGATCGACAGGGCGATGGCATCGACCTGCCCGCCCTCGCTGGAGCGGATCTGGGCAAGCCGCCCGGTGATCGTGGCATAGGCTTCCGGCTCCAGCTGCTCGAAGGCCAGCAGCTGCATTTCGCGCATGTATTCGTACATGCCCACCCGCTCGGCCAGCGGGGCGTAGATATCCATCGTCTCGCGCGAGATGCGGCGGCGCTTGTCCTCGCTCTTGATGAAGTGGAGCGTGCGCATGTTGTGCAGCCGGTCGGCCAGCTTGACCAGCAGGACGCGGATGTCCTCGCTCATCGCCAGCAGGAACTTGCGCAGGTTTTCCGCCGCGCGTTCCTTTTCGCTCATCGCCTCGATCTTGGAAAGCTTGGTCACCCCGTCGACCAGCCGGGCGACATTGGGCCCGAACAGGCGCTCCACCTCCGCAACCGTGGCCAGGGTATCCTCCACCGTGTCGTGGAGCAGCGCGGTGACGATGGTTTCCTGGTCGAGCTTCAGCTCGGTCATCAGGCCCGCCACTTCGACCGGATGGCTGAAATAGGGGTCGCCACTGGCGCGCTTCTGGCTGCCGTGTTTCTGCACCGTGTAGACATAGGCGCGGTTGAGCATCGCCTCGTCCGCATCCGGATCGTAGGCAAGAACACGTTCGACAAGTTCGTACTGACGCAGCATCTGGGGCCTATGTGGGCGCAAGGCCGGGGGAAGGGCAAGGGGCTGAACACTCTTGCCGCGATTTTGTGCCGTGACCTTCGGCTGCCTGGGCGGTGCGGCGCTCTGCCCGGTCGAGCCGCGCGATCAGCATCAGAAGCGCCGCATTATCAGGCTTTTGTACCACGCCCAGCACCTGCCCGCGCCGCATGACCGGGCGCAAGGTGCC
>JAKOZI010000273.1 GCA_029780075.1 Pseudomonadota bacterium | reverse complement strand
TTTCGGGTGGCACGCAACAGTCTGATGGAGCTCAGGCCAGAGGGTGTGCTTTCTGAAGCGGATTGGCGGGCAAGTGCTTGAGCTTGCCTGCAATCAGGAAGGCCATGGCGATGAAGTGATCGGTGGTGCCGTAGCCGCGCGCCTTGGCTTTGGCCGCTTGCAGCAACGAGTTGACCGCCTCCACATAGCCCGTGTGCAGGCCTGCGGCGTCAAACGCCTTGACGATGCCGGACCAGTGCTGCCTGATGGTCCTGGCCAACTCCTTGAAAGGCGCCAAGCGACTGCGCTGGGCCCAGTGCAACCACCGCTTGAGCGACAGCGTGCATGCGATCGCATCGGTTCGTACCTTGTAGATGTCGCGCAGCGCCTCCTTCAGCCGCCACGCCCGCGCTGTCTTCAGCCGGGTGTGGGGCAGCCAATCCATCTTGTCACGCTCCTTGGGCGTCCATCGGCCCTTGTCCTTGAGCCAGCACCAGCGGGTCTTCTTCAACCAGTGCTCGCCCCTGGCTTCCTCACGGCGCACGGCATCCACCGCCCGATTGGCCAACTGCACCACATGAAATCCGTCAAAGGCCACGGCTGCCGCCGGCAAGTGCTCGGCCGTGCCGGCGATGAAGGCCTTGGACATGTCCATGCACACCACTTCGATGGCCTCGGGCTTGCCCTTGTGGGTCTTGAAGTCCCCCACAAAGCGCTTGACCGTGCTGGCGTCTTTGCCGGGTGTGGCATAGATCAGCCGCGCCTGCTCCAGGTCGTGCACCAGCGTGATGTAGTGCTGGCCTTTGGCGCAGCTGGTCTCGTCGATGCCGATGACGATAACCCGGGCGTAGCTTTCTTGCGCCCGGGCCCGCTGGACGTGGGCATCGATCTGGCGCCACAGGGCGTTGTCCGCGCAGCGAAGGATGCGTGCGCAGGCGGCCACGGGCATCTCGCGCGCCAGCGTCAGGCCCAGCGCCTCAAACAGTAGCGTGAAGCGGCTGCCCTCGCGGGCCCAGGGCACCTTGAGTTGGGTGATGGCGCCGCAGCCGCTACAGGCTACGCGCGGCAGCTGGCAGTGCACGTGGGCTTCGAACTGGAAGAAGTCCAGATGGCGCCAGCTGCGCTGGCGGTGGTCGTGCAGTTTCTGATCGATTGCGCCACAGGCCGGGCACGGCGCGCTCCTGGCTTGCCAGACGACGTACAGGTCGATTCGACTGCGCTCAACATCCAGCGCCACGCGCTCTACCGCCCACGGCGATGTCAGTCCCAGCGCCTGGCAAAACAAGGCCTCTTGCATGCGGCTCTCCTGCGTGACGTTTGTTTGTCAACACATTATTGCCAGCTGTTGCGCGCCACCCGAAACGGAAGAGAACC
>JAKOZI010000264.1 GCA_029780075.1 Pseudomonadota bacterium | reverse complement strand
ATCGAGAGCGAGAGACCGACCGTCCTGCCGAACATTAAAAGCAAGGCACATGGCGCAAGCCCATTTTCTGTGCCGATCTTTTCCGCCGTCGCTCTCCGCCCCGTTTGATTCTGCATAAGGCGGGATACGTCGTCGGCGGGATATTCAAAAACCGTGTTCTATCGAATGTTTTTAATGCGAAGAGCGCCGTCGGAAGATCGGCAGAACAGTCTCCGCTTCTTACATGACGGGAAAGTGAGAGTATGCCCTGGTCCCGTCTTTTTGCACGTTTTGAAGAATGCCATAACCATGCGGGTTCTTCGATTTCACCGAAAAAGTCACGATCTCATATAGTGAGCTTCAATATCGCCGTAGAAGGCTTCCATCAAAAGATCCACGGCACCGCTTTTTACCCCTTCCGCCGCCTTCGCAAACGTCTCTTCAAAGAACTCCCGCCGGTTAGGTTTTACGTTTTGAAGTTCCTTATTCAGGTTTGCGCCGAACCGGGTCAGGCCGTCTTTGATCTCGCCCAATGCCTTCTTCAGCCGTTCGTTTTCCGCCTTAAGCTTTTCCGTCTCTTCGGCCTTGTCCTTGCGCTCGGCCAGCAGTTTCCCGTAAACTTCCAGAGCCTGCATCATCTTTTCAAGTTCTTTGTTCTTCTCGTTTAAGGATTGCTCTTTCTCCGATATCTCTCGCTCGTATGTCGATATACGGTTCTCGTAAACCGAGATGCGCTTTTCGAGCTTTTGAGCTTTCTCGCTTTCCGCTCTGCCGGCGGCGGCAAGTTCTTCAAGCTGTCTTTTTGCCTTCTCTATGAGACGCTGTTTGTCTTCTACGTCCTTTAATCTCTTCTTGCGGGCTTCTTCCAGCTCTTCTATCTCCCGTTTTACGGCATCAAGCTCGTCCCTGCGGCGCTTCAGATCCGCTTCTATCTGTCTTAATTCCTGTTCCTTCATCTCGAGTTCTTTCGGCAGGCTTTCGTGAAGTTCACGGACGGTCTTGTGCAGGTACTCCCACGCAGGTGCGCCTTCCGCAATTCTCTGCTCCTT
>JAKOZI010000253.1 GCA_029780075.1 Pseudomonadota bacterium | reverse complement strand
GCGCAAAGGACAGGCTCGCCCCTGGTGCCTGCAGCCCGGCATCAGGGGCGAGGTGCGCCTTGTGGAGAGAGCTTTTGGCATTGGGCCCTCGGCGCTGACGGAGGCCATGGGCATGCTCAACCACCATTTCGCAGCAGCCGCCTGATCGGCGCAGAGCGACAGCCTACCTCTGACTGCCGCCAATCTTTGCAACAGAGCCGTCGTGGTGTCGATCTGCTCCGTCAGCGACCGAAAGCCGATTTCGCGTCGCTCCAGGTGCTCGACGGTCTCGATTAGCTGTTTGATCGAGCGGGCCAGCCGATCGAGCTTCCAGACCACGATGGTGTCGCCCTTGCGGACGTAGTCGAGTGCGGCGGCAAGCTGCGGTCGAGCGCGCTGAGCGCCAGACGCCGTCTCCTCGAAGATGCGCTCACATTCTGCTTTGCGGAGCGCATCGAGTTGCAGCGCGTGGGTTTGATCACGTGTCGAAACCCTGGCGTACCCCACCAACATGCTGTTCTCCTCTCAAAACACTTAGAAACGTAGATCGGTGAGAGATCGGAAGCGAGAGGCAGTTTTGAGAGACCTTCAACCTTCGGCAGACTGTCGGCTTTGGTATCTCTCATAAACGGATGTTTTTGAGAGAACTATCTTCGGCCTTCACACGCACGAAAGGCGGCGAAGCTCCGCCGTTAATCCGTCCGCCGGAGATCTCGCCCAGGCAGGCTGAAGGCCGAGCAAGCCTGACAGGCCCGAAAAGCCCGGCACGGGCGTCGGCGGCGATGACGGCGGCGGCATTATCCAGGGTTGATGATGGAAGTGGAGGATATCGACAACCTCTCGCGCAACCAAGACATCGCGGTCGGACTGCAAGTGATCTTGAAGCCACGGGCCCGTCCCACCCCGACATGGACCTCGATGCCCGAACGGACGTTAGATTTCGAGTTCTAGGCGTTCTGCGATGAAGGTTGGATCCCAGCCGGGATTGAAAGTGTCGACGTGGGTGAATCCGAGCCGCTCGTATAGGCCACGCAGGTTCGGGTGGCAGTCGAGCCGCAGCTTGGCGCACCCCTGCGTTCGCGCGGCATGGCGGCAAGCCTCGATCAGCGCGGAGCTGACACCCCGGCCCGCATGTGTCCGTCGCACCGCGAGCTTGTGCAGATATGCGGCCTCCCCCTTGAGGGCGTCGGGCCAGAACTCGGGATCCTCGGCCGACAAGGTGCAACAGCCGACGATGCCGTCGCTGCAACTCGCGACTAGGAGCTCGGATCTCAGGACGAAGGTCTCCGCGAATGTCCGGTCGATCCGCGCGACGTCCCAGGCGGGCGTTCCCTTGGCGGACATCCACGCCGCAGCGTCGTGCATCAGCCGCACAACCTCGTCGATATCACCCGAGCAGGCGACCCGAACGTTCGGAGGCTCCTCGCTGTCCATTCGCTCCCCTGGCGCGGTATGAACCGCCGCCTCATAGTGCAGTTTGATCCTGACGAGCCCAGCATGTCTGCGCCCACCTTCGCGGAACCTGACCAGGGTCCGCTAGCGGGCGGCCGGAAGGTGAATGCTAGGCATGATCTAACCCTCGGTCTCTGGCGTCGCGACTGCGAAATTTCGCGAGGGTTTCCGAGAAGGTGATTGCGCTTCGCAGATCTCCAGGCGCGTGGGTGCGGACGTAGTCAGCGCCATTGCCGATCGCGTGAAGTTCCGCCGCAAGGCTCGCTGGACCCAGATCCTTTACAGGAAGGCCAACGGTGGCGCCCAAGAAGGATTTCCGCGACACCGAGACCAATAGCGGAAGCCCCAACGCCGACTTCAGCTTTTGAAGGTTCGACAGCACGTGCAGCGATGTTTCCGGTGCGGGGCTCAAGAAAAATCCCATCCCCGGATCGAGGATGAGCCGGTCGGCAGCGACCCCGCTCCGTCGCAAGGCGGAAACCCGCGCCTCGAAGAACCGCACAATCTCGTCGAGCGCGTCTTCGGGTCGAAGGTGACCGGTGCGGGTGGCGATGCCATCCCGCTGCGCTGAGTGCATAACCACCAGCCTGCAGTCCGCCTCAGCAATATCGGGATAGAGCGCAGGGTCAGGAAATCCTTGGATATCGTTCAGGTAGCCCACGCCGCGCTTGAGCGCATAGCGCTGGGTTTCCGGTTGGAAGCTGTCGATTGAAACACGGTGCATCTGATCGGACAGGGCGTCTAAGAGCGGCGCAATACGTCTGATCTCATCGGCCGGCGATACAGGCCTCGCGTCCGGATGGCTGGCGGCCGGTCCGACATCCACGACGTCTGATCCGACTCGCAGCATTTCGATCGCCGCGGTGACAGCGCCGGCGGGGTCTAGCCGCCGGCTCTCATCGAAGAAGGAGTCCTCGGTGAGATTCAGAATGCCGAACACCGTCACC
>JAKOZI010000215.1 GCA_029780075.1 Pseudomonadota bacterium | reverse complement strand
GTCGAGTCGGCGCTGACGGTCAGCGAGACGCCCGTCGCCGATACCCATCGCTATGACCGTTTGCGTGAGGAGGTGAGCCATGCGTGACGTTGCTGCCGAACTCAAGGAACTGCGTTTGTATGGCATGGCCGGCGCGTGGGAGGACGTGGCTGCCGATGGCAACGGGGTGGGTGTCCAGACCTCGCGCTGGCTGATCGAGCATCTGCTCCAGGCCGAACACGCGGATCGGCATGTGCGGTCGGTCCGCTACCAATTGCACTCGGCCAAGTTTCCGGTGCACCGCGATCTGGCCGGCTTCGACTTCACGCAGTCCAGAGTGGATCGGGGTCTGATCGACGAGTTGGCGACGCTGGCCTTTACAGAACAGGCGCACAACGTGGTGTTCATCGGCGGCACCGGGACAGGCAAGACGCATCTGGCGACCGCGCTCGGTGTCTCCGGTATCGTCGATCACGGCAAGCGGGTGCGTTTCTACTCGACGGTAGATTTGGTCAATCTGCTCGAGCAGGAGAAGGCCGCCGGCAAGGCCGGGCGGCTGGCCTTCTCGCTGCTACGCATGGATCTGGTGATCCTCGACGAACTCGGCTACCTGCCGTTCAGCCCGTCCGGTGGCGCCTTGCTGTTCCATCTGCTCTCGAAGCTCTACGAGCACACCAGCGTGATGATCACGACCAACTTGGCTTTCGGGGAGTGGGCGACCATCTTCAACGATGCCAAGATGACCACGGCGATGCTCGACCGGCTGACCCACCATTGCCACATCGTCGAGACAGGAAACGAGTCGTACCGCTTTCGTCACAGCACGGCTACGGCGAAATCGCGCATCAAGGCACGGGAACAGAGCAAGCGGGGCAAGCAGACGGAGCCGTTCTGACCCGCGCCCGCGTTGGGAAATCCGCTCCGGGCTACGCCCTGCGCGGCTTCCCCAACGCAAATCTGTCCCCCGGTTACGCTACAGGACGGAAACGGAGGTGTTCAATCTGACAATTACGCTACACTTGCCATCAGCCGCCACCATGACACGCGGCTAAAGTCCCTGGGTAAATTTCAATGCGCATCACTGGGTACTTTTAAACGCGCGCCGACA
>JAKOZI010000247.1 GCA_029780075.1 Pseudomonadota bacterium | reverse complement strand
TGATGGGACTTATCGTGGAAAAAAGGGACGACGAAAGGGGAGTTCTGCTCGTCAAGCACTACGAAGACGACGACCGAAGCTTCAGCAAGCTTCCCGTCAGGAAACTTCGGGCTTCAGGCGTGGGCAGGGACTGCGACACGGAGCTTTTCCTTACCGCTGCGGGACAGGAGTCGCAGTTCGACAAGAAATCTCTCAGGATATTCGAGATCGGGCGCGTGATGGAACCCGTGATCGTCAAATGGATGCGGGAAGACGGCTGGGAAGTGAAGCACAACGCCGACGACGAATACGGCATGATCATGTGCGTGGGTCCGGGCATAGTCACGGGGCACTACGACGTCATAGCCAGACATCCGAAGATCACGAAGGGCGAATGGGCGCTTCTCGACATCAAGACGATGAATACACGCAGGTTCAACGCATGGACCAAAAACGGAGTGCAGGCTTCCGACCCTGCATACTACGCTCAACTTTTGTTTTACGGATACGCATGGGGATACAAAAAGCTGGGACTGGTGGGCATGGAAAAGCCGACGGGAGATTACGAAGTCGAGCTCTTCGATTTCGACATGAAGAAATTTAAGGAGTACAGGGACAGGGCGGCAAGGATACTCGACGCCGACAGGGCCGTCAGCTCTCACGACAGGAAATGCGAGTGGTGTTCCAAGAAGGAGTCGTGCAGGGGGACGATGGAAAACCCCCTGCCGAAGATCAGGGACAAGAAGTTTCTCTTCGACATACTCACCCTTCACGACCGGGTTTACACCTACACGGAGCTCGGGAACTTAGTTCGGGCGTCCACAAAAAGAAGCATGGAAGAGATGGTGGAACCGCCCGACGGCGTCGTGTTCGAGCAAACGCAGGAAGAACCGGAAGAAGACGACCAATGGATAATACTCTAGGCGTTTTTTAAAACGTCGACGACGACGCGCTTTGATATCTCCTTCAGGTCGTCGCGCAAAATAAACCTTGCAATCTCTTCGTTCACGGGAAGGCTTGCCGCTCTTCGGACGGCGGTCTTCCCGTCGTTTTTGAGCATCAGGTGGACCACGCCCGTAAGGGTCGCTGCAAGCCGTATCTTGGCGTCCGGTATTCCGCGCAGAAGCCCGTTGACCCTTTCCACGAC
>JAKOZI010000149.1 GCA_029780075.1 Pseudomonadota bacterium | reverse complement strand
TGCGGTGGGTGGGTACCCAAGGGGCGTCTTGCCGAAGACGGCGAGATCCCGGTGGGCTATCCCAATCTGGTCGAGGCGGAGGATGCCGAGCCGAACACCCGCACGGCCCTGAACATCCGAGACTCGGACGCCACGCTCATTCTCTCCCAGGGTGAACTACACGGCGGCTCGATGTTCACCGCGTCCACAGCCATCAAGGTTCGAAAGCCCTGCCTCCACGTTGATCTCGCACGCCTCAGTGTTCCTGACGCAGTACGCGAAATCACCCGGTGGCTTGCGGCAACCCGCCCCGCCACACTCAACGTAGCCGGACCACGAGCGAGCAACGATCCCCTTATCTACACGAAAACGAAACGGGTGCTGGAGGCCGTTCTGATAAACGACGATTGATCGACCGCCGGTTCCCTGTCAGGTGGCGCTCTACTCACTGTCGCATTGGCCCGGCGTGACGCCGTGTTCGCGAACTTTCGTCATCGGGATCAAGTGTGCCGGTGGGTACCGTACTGGTATGTGTGCTTGCCACGGCGGGCGGCAGTCTCATCAGTCATCTTGTTCAGACGGAGCACGGGGTTTTCTTGAGAGCGGTGTCCGGCGGTCTCACACGACGAGGTCATTGTGATACGAAACCATATTCGTTAGCTGGCGCGTACGAACTCGGCATTGAAGGCTTCTTGAAAATGACGCAGAAGCTCCGGCTCTGCGACGCCTTTTGACCCCTGGGCCTTGATCATCGTTCCGGCCACCCCCGCCGTGGCAACGTGGATCAGATAGGGCTGCTTGGGCGAGCGAGGTCGTCGGCGTGCCGGTCGTGGGAGCAGCGGCATGCGCTGGAGCACCTGCGCGAACAGCGTTTCGTCGGCACAACCAAAGAAGCGCTCGGCGGCGGTCGTGCCGTCGGTGCGACGAATGTGGTAGTTGTGCACGGCGTGGAGCGCTGCGAGCTTGCGGTCGCTCAGGCGATGGCGGCCATGGTGATGCCGGTTCAGTTCTCCGCCGCGGCCCTCCACCCCGGAGTTCATAGTCAATCCCGGCAGGATCCTCGATCATCTTCTTCATCCTCTATTGGTTTGCACCTCCAAGGGTATGAAATTTCGAGAGTCCTGCCACTCTCCCGCAAGACTTTCACCAAGAGCGGCACTCGACCTTGACCGGAAGGATGATCAGGGCCGACAGTTGGAAGTGTTACAACGTATCGGCTACGATGGTCACCAGCATGCCGAAAGCCGGCAACGCTACCGGGTTTCTTCTGGTCGTTCCCCAGTCGTTCCCAAAAGCCCAGAAAGCAAAAAGCCCGACCTTGTGAGCCGGGCCAAGAGCTTGATTTTCTGGTGCCGCTGGACGGAATCGAACTGTCGACCTTCGCATTACGAATGCGCTGCTCTACCGACTGAGCTACAGCGGCAAGGGATCTGTTTCCACCCCATGCAGGGTTTGGATTATAACAACAGACTGCTTGCTTGAGAATACTGGAGGGTGCTCTCAATCAATTGCGCGAAGATCGACGGAAAGCGTGCACAATGTGCGCTACCGCACAGATACTGTCAGTCGTTTACCGGATCATGTGCTTGGGTGCCTGGCGCCCCACCCCCTCCGCCAGGCACCTGTAGTGCCGGCCCGGCAACGGTACCCCCCCCGTTCCGGGCCCTTTTTCTGTCGCCAACCCGTTCAGCAGGAATTGCAGCAACTCCAAGGGCGAGTACAGAGTATCGCCATTCGCTTGTTACCACATCGAAAACTCCCCGCTGGTTGCAGGGAGTTTTCGTTTAGCAAGCCGCCCAGGCAGCTATACCGGGTGCGTTAGGCGTATTCGGGCTGGAACGCTTGCTCCGGATTGGCCACCGGTCCTTCGCCGCTCCAGTAGGGTGAGAGTTTCCGGAGTTGCGCGATGATCGGCGGCACGCTGGCGATGACCCGGTCGACTTCCGCTTCGGTATTGTAGCGCGACAACGAGAATCGGATCGTGCCGTGCGCCGCCGTGTAGGGAATACCCATCGCCCGCATCACATGTGATGGCTCCAGGGAGCCCGAGGTGCAGGCGGACCCGGAGGATGCGGCAATTCCCTGCTGGTTGAGGAGCAACAAGATCCCTTCGCCTTCGACGTACTCGAAGGCGATGCTTGCCGTGTTCGGCAGACGATAGAGCGTGTCGCCACTGATGAAGGCGTTGCGGACACGCGCGAGTATGCCGCGTTCAAGGCGGTCACGCAGCCGCTTGACGTGGGTGTTCTCGGTTGCCATATAGTGCTGGGCGAGTTCGCAGGCAACCCCCAGACCAACAATCGACGCCGAGTTTTCGGTGCCGGCGCGGCGGCCGCGTTCCTGATGGCCGCCACGCAGCAGCGGCCGAAATCGGGTGTTGCGACGCACGTACAGCACGCCGATGCCTTTCGGTGCGTGCAGCTTGTGACCGGATAGCGAAAGCATGTCGATCTTCGTGTTCTTCAGGTCGATGCCGACCTTGCCGACGGCCTGCACGGCGTCGGTGTGGAACAGGACGCCCTTCTCGTGCGCCATCTCGGCCATTTCCTCGACCGGAAACAGGGTTCCCGTCTCGTTGTTGGCCCACATTGCCGACACGATGGCGACGCGATCGTTGAGCAGCGACTTGTATTCGTCGAGGTCGATGCGTCCCTTGCGGTCAACACGCAGGCGGTGCACGATGTAGTTCTCTTTCTCCAGGTAGGTGCACAGCGTGAGGATCGCCGGATGCTCGACGACCGTGGTGATTACCGTGCGACGTTCGGGATTGGCCTTCAGCGCCGAAAGAATGGCGGTGCTGTCGGACTCGGTGCCACAGGAGGTGAAAACGATTTCCGAGTCGTGCGCTGCGCCGAGCAGTGACTGCACCTTGATGCGTGCCTCCTTGATCGCCTTGCCGACCTGGGAACCGAAACTGTGGATCGAAGAAGCATTGCCGAACTGCTCGGTAAAGAAAGGCAGCATGGCGGCCACGACGGCGGGATCACAGGCCGTCGTGGCGTTGTTGTCCATATAGATCGGTTGCATGGTCTTCTGCTCCTGTCGGATGAGTGTTACGCGCGCGCCAGCGCGGCGACAGGCAGTACCTGCACCAGTTCGCCCAAGGCTTCGATGAGTTTTTGCTGGACCCCACCGAGGGTCGCGGCTTCCATGGCACATCCCCGGCAGGCGCCGGTGAGATCGACGTAGATCTTCTTGCCATCGACCTCGACCAGGGTGACGTCACCGTGATCGCGCTGCAGCATCGGGCGGATCGCCTCAAGAGTCTCTTCAATCTTGCGGATGCGCTGGTAATTGGTCAGTTTCGGCTTGCCGGGCGCCTCGGCCGCAGCCGTCCTGGCCTTGGCAGGCTTCGGCTCGTTGGCATAGAGGCGGCCGTTGACCGCGATCAGGATGTCCTCGATCTTCTCGTGACAGGCCGAGCAGCCGCCACCGGCTTTCGTATAGTTGGCCACTTCTTCAAGCGTCCTGAGACTGTTGGCACGGATGGTATCCTCGATCATCACGGCGTCGATCGCAAAACACTTGCAGACCAGATCGCCGTCTTCGTGATCGTCTTTCCATACCTCGCCACGATAGTTGGCGACCGCCGCCTGCAGCGCCTCGCGTCCCATCACCGAACAGTGCATCTTTTCCGGCGGCAGACCGTCGAGATAGTCGGCGATGTCCTGGTTGCTGACCTGCAGGGCCTCGTCGAGTGTCTTGCCCTTGATGATCTCGGTCAGGGCCGACGACGAGGCGATCGCCGAGCCGCAGCCGAAGGTCTGGAAGCGCGCGTCATCGATGACTTCCGTTTCGGGGTTGACCTTCAGCATCAGACGCAGCGCGTCGCCGCACTTGATGGAACCGAAGTCGCCGATACCATTGGCGTTTTCCAGAGGTCCCGAATTCCTCGGGTTGAAGAAGTGTTCGCGCACCTTCTCGGAGTAGTCCCACATGATGATCTCCTTAGCCGGTGAACGATTGGCCGCAGGCACAGGCGCCGGACACGTTCGGATTGTTGAACTTGAATCCGGTCTGGGTCAGGCTGTCGACGAAGTCGACGGTCAGACCTTCGAGCATCGAACTGCTCATCGGGTCGACCAGCAATTTGGCGCCGGTGCCGACATCGAACTCCAGATCATCCGCGCTCTTGTCCTGTTCGAGGCGCAGGCCATACTGCAGCCCGGCGCAACCCCCACCGGAAACGAAGATGCGCAGACCGGCGACCGGAGTCTCCGTTGCCTTGATGAAACGGTTTATCGCTTTGGATGCGGCGGGGGTCAGCTTGATCATGGTGCGCTCTCCTTCTGATGGGGTGGGTTTGAGGCTCTGGCCATACTTGTGCAAGCTTCGTACCAGCCCCGAGAAACGCTCATAACTCATTGAATTGCAATTGGTGTTGGCCATTTTTCCGGATTTTTCGCTTTGTCGTAAACACGACACGCCGACGTCCGATCCGATCTCGCGGACGCCGGCCTGCGGGACGATCTCACGCCTCGGCAGACGCATAGGTGTAGCAGTCCTTCGGGCAAACGCGGCCGCAGGCGCCACAGCCGATGCAGTCGGCGCCATTGGCGATGGTCATCACCATCATTTCGTCGTCATCGGCATCGTCGTCGTCCGCGTCAGCCAGCAACTGCTCACTGCGTTCGACGAGATCGAGAACATTGCGTGGACAGACCTTGTAGCAGCGGCCGCAACCGATGCACTTCCTGGGATCGAGGAAGCTGACGAACTGTGGGATCCACTCGTCCCCACCGCGTGTGCGTCCGGTGATCGTGGTCATTTTCTTAGCCTTTCTGCGCCGCCTGCAGGCGGGCGTTGGCAACCGCCCAGGCCTGACAGGCCTCGAGCGTTGCCCGTGATATTTCCGGGAGTTCCTGCCAACCGGCGGGCAGCCTGTCTTCCACCAGGTCGTGAAGTTGCGCCGCCCACTCGCTGGCGATACGTTTCAGCTTCTTCACTTCCCTGTCGAGTTCCTTGAGTTCGCTTTCGGTCATCATCGCCCCCTCACATGCCGGCCACTTCTGGGAATCTGCCGATAATGCCCAACGCCACCGCCAGGTGCTTGTCGCCTTCGGTTTTCATTTTCGACAGCGACTCGAAGCCAAAGCGATGCACGTCGCGTAGCGTCCGATCCATGACCAGCAGCTTGCCGACGGTAATCAGCGCCCGACCAAAACCTTCATGGGTGATCTGTACGAAGGGAACGGCCATCTGGCCGCATTCCTTTTCGATCAACACCGCGATCGCGTTGTGGAAGGCCTTGACACGGGCCAGTGTCACTTCGTCAGGATCGCCGATGGTCGGAATCGCACGCTTCTGCTCCTTGCTCAGCACGTAGCCGGCAAGAATCGCCGTCGTCGGCTTGCCGTCCCACTGGCCGTAGCTGTCGAGCGCCCGCGTCTGGCGCAGCATTTCCTTGACGAAGTCAGTGGCGTAGACGGGATCATTGGCGGGTTCGATGGCGGATTCGGGGGCAAGGGTTTCAGTCATTTGGTTTCTCCGGGAAATACGGCCGAGGAAGGCGCGTCAGCGAGCCTGGATGGGTTCTGGGTAAGTACTGGCGCGCGGGTGGGGTAAGAGGGAGGCAGATCACGCCTGGCGCGAGCGGTAGAGCGTGGCCCAAACGAGATCATTGCGGGAATATCGGTGACATTCGCGGTCGGCCAGCAATTATCCGTACAGCATGTGGACTGGGACGGCAACAAGGGCGTCGGGCATGGCGAGCACGCCAGCGCTTGTTTCGCGGAAGCTGGGCATCATTCATCCCAGCCTTCTTCGAGCATCCGATCGAAGCGGCTGTTGTCGGCCGCTTGTTGACGAATGGCCTTGTCGACCCACGCGATGCCGCCTTCGCGGACCGCCAGACTGATTTCCTTCAGCAGCCCCTCGATCGCCGCTTCATCGTCCAGACGGATCGGCTGGACCCCTGCCGCGAGCAGCTGTTTCACCGCCGAAGCGCCTGCCGCAAGGCAATACACGGCGGCACAGCCGGTGAGTGTGCCAATCTTGGCCGGTAATCGGTTCTCGTTGCCGTCCATGCCTTCCGGCGGAAACGCGACGAGTTCGACCAGTTGCGCGCGCTCGCCATCCAGGGCATAGATCGCGAAACCTTCGGCGGCACCGAAGTGCTGGTTGACAGTACTGCGGTCATTGCTGGCAAAGGCCACCCTGAGCATGCTTGGCGCCTCCCTAATGCTGGACCAGGCCAGAACCAGGCGCCGGCCGGAAGGGTGGTTCGCTGGCGCGGTTGACCCGGTATATGGATCGATGGACAGGGGTGTCATGGTGGTTCCCCAGGAAGAGATTGGCGATATCGAACAGGGCCTGGCGCGCCCCGCGGTAACCGACCCAGGTCCGTGCATAGCCCCCGACCCAGTCGTACTGCGGAAAGCCGGCGCGTAGCAAGGGGACTTGCAGGCGTTCCGCGCTTGCCGCCGCGTGCGAATTGGAGACGATCAGTTGGGCGCGATGGGTCAGAGCCTGCCGTTCGAGATCCTCGAGATCGCCGATCCGCACCGCTGCGGCGGGCAGGTCGGCGAGGACCTCAGCGCGGCTTGACGCCACGGCAGCCACCACCTCGGCGCCGACGCCGCAGAGGAACTGTCCGAGCGCAACCAGCAGGTCGGGGTCGGCGGCAATGCCGACACGCAGGAAGCCGGTCATGAAATGCGTGTCGACCATTGCGTCCTGCAACTGAGCCCGCTGACGCTCGATGCCGGAGGTCACCGGCTGGTCGGAGAGTTCGGTCAATACCAGGGTGAAGGCATCGCAGGCGTCGAGACCCAGCAGATGGTCGAAGCGGAAGTCCGGCACGCCGGTACGCGCCTTGAGCAGATCGGCAGCGCGGTTCAGCGAGCGTCCAATGACCAGGGTAGCCGCCGCCTCGCCAAGCGTTGCCACTTCGCCTCTGGAGGTTCCGCCGAGCGTCAGCGGTGTACTGTCCTGATCGATCAGGTGCCCGTCGAGCGAATCACCGATATCCGGCAGTACCAGCGGCCGCAGGCCGAAAGCCTCGATCCAGGTCTTGATCGCCTCGATGTCGCCGGGTGTCAGCATCGACGAGGCGAGCACGTTGACCTGCTTGCGGCGGCGCCCGACCAGCGAAGACTTGGCGGTGTGCGGGACCAGCGAGTCAATGATCGCTTCGACCGCCAAAGCAAAACCGGTTTCGAGACACCCGGCATAGTCCGGCGTATTCACCGGCACCACGGCAGTCTCCGCAAATTGTGGATGGCGAGCGCGGAATTCGCGCACCAGTCGCTGGATGTCGCAACCCTGCGTTTCGGACAGGCCAGTGGTCGGCAGGCCGATGATTTCCGGCGAATTCTTCTCGCAGAGCACGCGCAGGCCTTCAATGACGTTCTCGTCGGCACTCATGATGCTCGATACCTGATCCATGGCCGTCGTCTGCAGCGGAATCGGTTCGCGGAAATGGCGCACCAGAAATACCTTGCCGAAGGCGGTGCAACCCTGCGAGCCGTGCAACATCGGGATCGCTCGGCGCAAGCCGAGAAATGCAAGCGCGGCGCCTATCGGCTGACTGGCCTTGAGCGGACTCACCGCCAGCGGTTTGGCACGTTTGAGGATCTCAACCATCGTTTTCTCCGCGCCAGGCCAGTGCTTCGCCGGCGACCTTGTGGCGGGCCCACGGTGCTGGTGCGCGCACCTTGTGCCACACCGGCGACTCCAGCGTCAGCGTCAACTGACGCACCAGTTCCAGCATGCCTTCGTAGCCGGCATAGCCGAATTCCCGTTCCTGGTTGATGTCGAGAAAAGGAATGCGCGCCTTCAGTGCCGTGTACAGGTTGCGACCGCCGGCAATCAGGATGTCTGCCTGGTGGTCCCGGAAGGCCTGCAGCAGCGCCTTCGGGCTACCGTCGGTGATCATCCTGGCGTCGTCGCCCATGATCTCGCGGATCCGCGCCTTGTCTTCCTCGGTGGATTTGTTGGTGCCGGTGGCGACCACCGTCATGCCCAGATCCTGGAGCGCCGAGACCACTGACCAGCTCTTGACGCCGCCGGTATAGAGCAACACCCGCTTGCCGGCCAGGCGCTTGCGCCAGGGCTCCAGGGCAGCGCGGATCCTCGCCTCCTCGCGGCTGATCATCGCCTCGGTACGCGCGGTCAGATCGGCGTCCCCGAGCAGCGCCGCGAAGTCGCGGAAAGCCTGCGAAGTATCGGTGATCCCGTAAAAGCTTCCCTCGAAATAGGGCACACCGAAGGACTCTTCGAGTTTGCGCGCGACATTGAGCAACGCTTTGGCGCAGACCACCATCGACGCCTGCGCCCGATGCATGGTCTGCACTTCATGAAAGCGTGCGTCCCCGGAGAGCGTGCACAGGATCCGCAAGCCGAGTTCGTCGAACAGTGGCGAGAGGTACCAGAACTCACCGGCGATGTTGTATTCGCCAATCAGGTTCACGTCGTGCACGGTGATCCCTGGCCGTTGCGCGGTCGCCGGCACCGGGTCCGGTTCGCGGCTGCCGATCACATATTTGAACATCGCTTCCCCGGCGATGCGATTGCCGAGGTTCTTGGTGCCATAGAAGCCGGCACAGTCGATGGGCACCACCGGCACCCCCCAGCGCTCGCTGGCGGCTTTGGCGACCGCTTCTAGGTCGTCACCGACCAGAGCCGGAACACACGTGGAGTAGAGAAACACAGCCTGGGGTGAGTAATCGTCGATGGCCTGCTTGATCGCCAGGAACAGTCGCTTCTCGCCGCGACCCATGATCACGTCCTGCTCGGTGAGGTCAGTGGTCATGCCGATGCGGTACAGCGTCGGGCCAGACGAGCGGGCGCCGCGGTTGTCCCAGGAAGCCCCGGCGCAGGCAATCGGTCCATGCACAATGTGCGCGACATCGGCAATCGGCAGTAGCGCGATCTGTGCTCCGTCGAAGGAGCAGCCGCCAGCCGTGGCGCCCGGTTTGGTCCGCGCGCAACCGGACTTTTCCTTGGCGTTGTGCGCACAGGCGGGCTCGTTCAGCAGTTCGGCGATTTCGGCTGTCTTCATGGCGTAAGTCCTCGTTTGGAGGTCTTGTTGCAATCGCCGTGCCACCGGTAAGCGCTTGATTCCGCGATATTGCCTGCTATGCTGCGATTGTCGCGTTTGCGACATTGCGACATCTCCGCTGTCCGATGTCGCAGCCCTGTTTCACTGAGTCAGCAACTGGCCTGGGTTTTCAACGATAATCGCGGAACAACTGGAGTTTCGCCAATATGCCCATCTATGAGTACGAGTGTGCCGCGTGCGGCAAGGAATTCGAGAAACTGATCCGCCAGCCCCTGCCCGCGCCGGAGTGCCCTGACTGCCACAGCACCGACCTGCACAAGAAGCTTTCGGCCTTTGCCGCGGTAAGCGGTTCGGGCGCGGGCGCTGATGACTTTCCTGGCCCCTGCGGGAGATGCGGCCACCCTGACGGGCCCGGCGCTTGCCGCTTCAAATGAGGTTTGCAATTCCCGGCGAGCGTACCGTCGCTTCAGGCGGGTGAGCGTCTTGCGGCTCCCACCGCGCGGCGGCTGCGCCTACTCCGAAGTCGCACCTCTCCGGACCAGAAACAAGGCCACCATCCCCCACACGATCACCGGCAACCATTCCAGCAGCGACCCGGCAGCCACCGCCCCGGAGGCGGTCAAACTCAGGCGCGACATCGCTGCCACCGCCAGGGTCGCCATCAGCATGCCGGTATGGCGACCGGTGCGCAGTGGCTGTCCGCGCTCGACGGCGTAGCCAATCAACGCGCACAGGATAAAGCCCCAGAAGAAACCCGCCACGAACTGGCTTGCCACCAGCAGCAGCAAAGAAACGGCAATTGCCGAGACGCTGAGCGTTAGCGCGCCGGCCACGCAGGCCAGTTGCAGGACCCGCAGCGTGCCATGCGCGCGCACCAGACGATCGACGAGCAGCAGACCCAAGCTGAAACCGACCCAGAAAACGGGCAGCAGCCAGGGGAACAGTTCCGGATCGGCCAGGCGCCGAAACTGCGCCGGCGCATTGATCGCCGTATGCACCTGCTGCCCGAACGCCAGCAGCAAGGCCAGGAACAGCAACCAGGTCCACCCACGCTTTCCCGTCGTCCTCACCCGTGCGGGCTGCGCGTCGGCAACGATCGTCTGAGTGGGCGGCTGTAGCCGTTCGACGTAGATCAGCGCCAACGCCGACAGCCCGACTGCCAGCGCGCTGAACAGGAACGGCAACGCCGGATCGACGCCTTTGAGCAGCATCCCCAGGTACGGCGCCAGAGCCGAGGCCACCGCCAGACCCAGCAACTGGATGCCGGCCAGACCGGCCACCGAGGAGCGCCCGGCATAGCGCGAAAGCAGCACGTAAGGTGGCGCGCGCAGGGCCGAGGAAGTTGCCACCCACAAGCCGGTCATCAACAGGAAAAGCATCGGCATCCCTGACAGCCACGGCAACAGCAACATGGCCAGCGCCGAAACTGCCGACAGCAGCACCAGCATCGGCCCAATCCTGCGCAGCGCCGCGCGAGCGCGATCTACCGCCACCCCCATCGACCAGTCGGCCAGCGCAAACAGCAACTGGTCGACTGCCAGGAGCCACGGCAGATAGTGCTTATCCACCCCACCCCGCAGCAACAGTTCGGGCAGGAAAATGACGTAGACCACCCAGCTCAGGGAGAAAAACAGCTCGACCCCCGCCAACAGCCAGGCAGCCCGAGAGTCGCGAGAAAAGGACGAAGTATTGTTCATGGTCGTAATC